>CBHTTS010000001.1:0-76946 GCA_966095775.1 uncultured Variovorax sp.
GCTGGTTGGCCTCCTGGAAGCCGCCCAGGCCCATGCCCATGGTGCCGGTCTCGGGCGTGATCATCACGACCGGGCTGTGGGCCCAGTAGGCGGCCGCGATCGCGGTCACGCAGTTGCTGATGCCCGGACCGTTCTGGCCGATCACCACGCCGTGGCGGCCCGAGACGCGCGCGTAGCCGTCGGCCATGTGGGCGCCGCCCTGCTCGTGCACCACCGGGATCAGGCGGATGCCCGCGGGCGCGAAGATGTCCATCGCATCCATGAAGGCCGAGCCCATGATGCCGAAGATGTCGGTCACGCCGTTGGCGACCAGGGTTTCGACGAAGGCCTCGGAGGGCGTCATCTTCTGCACGCCCTTGACGGCTTCGCGGGGGGATGCGGCGGCTGGCTTCTGGCTCATGGAAAGCGTCTCCTGAAGGATGGGGCGGCGGATGCCGGATCTCGAAACCCGGAACTTCCCGTTCCGTATTTCGCGTCGGCGGACTATAGGACGGCCTCGCCGCCTCGTCAAACAAATTTCGAAAAACGGAACGTCTTGTCTTGTTTTTTAACGACGGGCTATGATCCGCAGCCATGAAGATCGTCAAAACGCCGCCGGCCGCGCTGCCGGACCCCGCCCCGGGCGACACGCCCACGATGCGGCTGTTCGGCCTGCTCGAGGTCATGGCCGCGAAGGACCAGCGCTACTCGCTGCAGGGCCTGGTCGAGGAGACGGGCATGCCCAAGCCCACGCTGCACCGCATGCTGCAGCAGCTCGAGGGCGCGGGCCTGCTGCAGCGCGAGGGCGACGGCCGCCACTACGGCATCGGCACGCGGCTGCGCCGGCTGGCCGAGAACCTGCTGCTCAACGACAGCCTGCACGGCGCGCGCCACACGGTGCTGCGCCAGCTCGTGGAGGAGATCGGCGAGAGCTGCAACCTCACCGCGCTCTCGGGCAGCGAGGTGGTCTACCTCGACCGCGTCGAGACCGCGGCGCCGCTGCGCTTCTACCTGCATTCGGGCTCGCGCGTGCCGGTGCACTGCTCGGCCAGCGGCAAGGTCTTCCTCGCGCAGATGAGCCCCGCGCAGCGCAGCCGGCTGCTGTCGAACGCGCCGCTCGAGCCCTACACCCCGAAGACGCTGACCGATCCCGCCGCGCTCGAGAAGGAAGTGCAGCGCGTGCGCAAGGACGGCTACGCGATCGACAACGAGGAGTTCCTGCCGGGCCTGCTGTGCATCGCCGCGCTGGTGCCTTCGGGCGACGACGCGCCCTCGAACCTGTGCATCGCGGTGCAGGCGCCCGTCATGCGGCTCGACGCCGCCAAGGCGCGCTCGCTGCTGCCGGCGCTCCAGCGCGCGGCCGCCGCGCTCAGCCGCATCGACGCCGACGCCGGCAGCGACCGCGCGCGGGCCTGACCTCCTCCTCATTCCATTTCCCGAAGGGCTCCATCGTGACCGACCGCGCAGAACAACGACCCGACCGGCTGCTGAGCGTGCGCGAGGTGTTCGGCATCGACACCGCGCTGCAGGTGCCGGCCTTCGCCGAGCGCGACGACCACGTGCCCGAGATCGACCCGGTCTACCGCTTCAACCCCGACGTGACGCTCGCGATCCTCGCGGGCTTCATGCGCGACCGGCGCGTGATGGTGCAGGGGCTGCACGGCACCGGCAAGTCGACCCACGTCGAGCAGGTGGCGGCACGGCTCAACTGGCCCTGCGTCCGGCTCAACCTCGACGGCCACATCAGCCGGCTGGACCTCGTGGGCAAGGACGCGGTCGTGCTGCGCGAGGGCAAGCAGGTCACCGAGTTCCAGGAAGGCATCGTGCCCTGGGCGCTGCAGCGGCCCGTGGCGCTGATCTTCGACGAGTACGACGCGGGCCGGCCCGACGTGATGTTCGTGATCCAGCGCATCCTCGAGCAGGGCGGCAGGTTCACGCTGACCGACCAGAACCGCGTGCTGCGCCCGCATCCCTTCTTCCGCCTGTTCGCGACCGCCAACACCGTGGGCCTGGGCAACCTCAACGGGCTCTACCACGGCGCGCAGCGGCTCAACCACGCGCAGATCGACCGCTGGAACATCGTGGCCTCGCTCGACTACCTGCCGGCCGACGAGGAGATCGCGATCGTGCAGGCGCGCGTGCCCTCGCTCGCCGACGCGGCGGGCCGCGCGCTCGTCGCGCAGATGGTGGCGGTGGCCGCGCTCACGCGGCGCGGCTTCGCGGCGGGCGACCTCTCGACGCTGATGTCACCGCGCACCGTGATCACCTGGGCCGAGAACCTCGAGATCTTCCAGGACCCGGCGCTCGCGTTCCGGCTCTCCTTCGTCAACAAGTGCGACGAGGCCGAGCGGCCCTTGGTCGCCGAATACTTCCAGCGCTGCTTCAGCCAGGAGCCATGACCGACGCGCAGCAGCGTGCCCGACAGGAAGAGCGCATCTACGAACTGTGCGCGGGCGTGGTGCGCGCCTTCAGCGGCGAGCGCGACCTGCACTTCCGCGGCCGGCGCCTGCACCGCGGCCGGGTGGCGCTGCCGTGGTTCGCGCCGCACCTGCATCCTTCGCCCGAGAGCGACGACTTCGATTCGTTCCGCGGCGTGGCCGACGGCCTCGCGCTGCGGCTCACCGGATCCGACGCCGCGCTGCACGCGCGGCTGCGCCCCGAGGAGCCCGTCGAGCGCATGCTGTTCGAGATGCTCGAGCAGTTCCGCGTCGAGGCCATGGTGCCGGAGCCGATGGCGGGCATGCGGCGCAACCTCCGGCACCGCCACGAGGCCTGGTCGCTCGGCTTCCACCACTCGGGCCTGACCGACACCGCGCGCGGCCTGCTGCTCTATGCGGTGGCGCAGATCTGCCGCGCGCGCGTCTCGGGCCAGCAGGTGGTCGAGGCGACCGAGGACATGCTCGAGGCCACGCGCTTCGCGCTCGCGCCGCGCATCGGCCATGCGCTCGCGGGCCTGCGCCGCGACCGCGCCGACCAGGCCGCCTACGCGGTGCATGCGCGGGCCATCGCGCGCACCGTGGCCGCGATGCTGCACGAGGCCGGCGAAGGAGAAGCCGAGGATGCGCGCGATCCGCAGGTGGACGACAAGCGCAGCGTGTTCGCGCTCGTGGCCGACATGGAGCAGGAGATCGTCGAGCGCTTCACCACCGCCGAGTCGGGGCGCAGCGACGTGCTGGCCGAGGCCGGCGGCGGCTACCGCGTCTTCACCACCGCGCACGACCGCGAGCACGAGGCCGCGGCGCTCGCGCGCGCCGAGGTGCTCGCGGGCCACCGCGAAACGTTGGACCGCCGCATCGCCGCGCAGGGCGTGAACGTCGCGCGCCTCGCGCGCGAACTGCGCGCGCTGCTCGCCGATCCGCAGCGTGACGGCTGGGACGGCGCGCAGGAGGAAGGCCGCATCGACGGCCGCCGGCTCGCGCAGCTGGTCGCCTCGCCGGCCGAGCGGCGGCTGTTCCGCACCGAGCGCCTCGAGCCCGTGGCCGACTGCGTGGTGAGCTTCCTGATCGACTGCTCGGGCTCGATGAAGGAGCACGCCGAATCGGTCGCGATGCTGGTCGACGTGTTCGCGCGCGCGCTCGAGCAGGCCGGCGTCGCGAGCGAGGTGCTGGGCTTCACCACCGGCGCCTGGAACGGCGGCCGCGCCCAGCGCGAGTGGGTGCGTGCGGGCCGCCCCGCGCATCCGGGCCGGCTCAACGAGCGCAGCCACATCGTCTTCAAGGCCGCGGCCACGCCGTGGCGGCGCGCGCGGCCCGCGATCGCGGCGCTGCTCAAGGCCGACCTGTTCCGCGAGGGCATCGACGGCGAGGCCGTCGCCTGGGCCTGCGCGCGGCTGCGCGCGCGGCCCGAGGCGCGCCGGCTGCTGCTCGTGATCTCGGACGGCTCGCCGATGGACAGCGCCACGCACCTCGCCAACGATGCGCACTACCTCGACCACCACCTGCGCGACGTGGTGGCGCGCGAGGAGCAGCAGCGCGACATCGAGATCGCGGGCATCGGCGTCGGGCTCGACCTGAGCCCCTACTACGGCCGCAGCCACGTGCTCGACCTCGCCGCGTCCCGCGGCAACACCCTCTTCCGCGAAGTGGTCGCGCTGATGGCGGGGCGCCACCGGCGCTGAACGGTCCCGCGCCGGATGCCATGAGGCATTTGGAACTACATCCGAATCCCCATTGACAAAGGCCGGCGGGCGTCCCTACATTGCGTTTCATATCCGAGAACGTCGTTCCAATATTTGGAACAACAGAAAGGTCTCATGGATTCCACGCTCGCCAAGGGCCTCGCGGCCATCGAATGGATGACGCGCCAGCAGCGCGCCTGCCGGGTGACCGAGCTGGCACAGGCCTTCGGCATGGCGCGCAGCAACGCGCACCGCACGCTGCAGACGCTGGTGGAATGCGGCTGGGCCGTGCAGGACCCCGAGACCAGCGCCTACCGCCCGAGCCTGCGCCTGTTCGAGCTCGGCACGCTGGTCTCGGAAGCCACCGACATCGGCGCGCTGGCGCGGCCGCATCTCGCGGCGCTCGCGCAGGCCACGGGCGAGACCATCCACCTCGCGGTGCTCGACGGGCCCGAGATCGTCTACCTCGACAAGTTCGACAGCCCGCTGCCGGTGGCCGCCTACTCGCGCATCGGCGGCCGCGCGCCCGCCTGCTGCGTGGCGGCGGGCAAGGCGCTGCTGGCCGCGGACCGGCTCGACGCGGCCGCGCTGCGCGTCCTTTTCGGCACGCTCGAGGCGCACACGCCGAACAGCATCACCGGCTTCGACGCGCTCGAGGCCGAACTCGAGCGCACGCGCATGCGCGGCTATGCCGAGAACCGCGAGGAATGGCGCCTCGGCGTCTGCGGCCTCGGCGTGCCGGTGTTCGACGCGCGCGGCCGGGCCGTGGCCGCGGTGGGCATGAGCGTGCCTTCGATCCGCTTCGCGCGCACCCAGGCGCGCGCGCTCGCCGAGCGCGCCATGGCCTGCGCGCGCGACGCCAGCGCCGCGCTCGGCTACCGGCCCGGCGCGGCCGGCCCCGCACCCGCTACCACCAAGAGAAGGAGACTCGAATGAAGATGTTCGCCCCCTGGCTGCGTGCGGTGCTCGTGGCCGCCGCGCTGCCCTGCGTCCTCGCGGCCGCGCCCGCGGCCCATGCGCAGGCCGACTATCCGAACAAGCCGATCCGGCTCGTCGTGCCCTACCCGCCCGGCGGCGGCACCGACGTGATCGCGCGCATCGTGCAGGAGCGCTTCCAGGCGCTGCTCGGCCAGCCGGTGCTGATCGACAACCGCGGCGGCGCGGCCGGCTCGATCGGCACCGAGATCGTGGCCAAGGCGCCGGCCGACGGCTACACGGTGCTGTTCACGCTGTCCTCGCACACCATCAACCCGGCGATCTACGCCAAGCTTTCGTTCGACACCGCGCGCGACTTCGCGCCCGTGGGGCTGATCGCCTCGCTGCCGCAGATCCTGGTGGCCAATACGCAGTTCGCGCCCAACAGCGTGGCCGAGCTGGTGAAGCTCGCCAAGGCCAAGCCGGGCGCGCTGTCGTTCGCCTCGGTGGGCAACGGCTCGCCGGGCCACCTCGCGGGCGAGCTGCTGAAGCTGCGCACCGGCACCGAGATGACGCACATCCCCTACCGCGGCGGCGGGCCCGCCGTGACCGACGTGATGGGCGGGCAGGTGCCGCTCTTGTGGGTGTCGATCCCCGCGGCCGCGCAGTTCGTCAAGGCCGGCAAGCTCAAGGCGCTCGCGGTCTCGACCACCAAGCGCAGCGCCGCCTTCCCCGACGTGCCGACGATGCAGGAGGCCGGCATCGCCGACTTCGACGTCGACTCCTGGTACGCGGTCTTCGTGCCCGCGAAGACGCCGCAGCCCGCGATCGACCGGCTCAACCGCGTGATCAACACGGTCGTGAAGGAGCCCGAGATCCGCGACAAGTTGCTCGCCCAGGGCAGCGAAGGCGTGGGCGGCACGCCCGAGCAGCTCGGCAAGGTCGTCGCGACCGAACTGGTGCGCTGGCAGAAGCTCGCCAAGGAAGCCAACATCAAAGTGGACTGACACCGACGGACATCGCATGGAAAACGCACAGCCCTCCCCCTCCTCCCCCATCGCCGAGCTCGTGGCGCGCGCGCGCGCCGCGCAGCGCATCGCCGAGACCTGGTCGCAGGCACAGGCCGACACCGCCGTCGTCGCGGCGGGCTGGGCCATCATCGAGCCCGCGCGCAACCGCGAACTCGCCGAGCTCGCGGTGGCCGACACCGGCGTCGGCAACGTCGAGGACAAGGTGCGCAAGAACCACCGCAAGACCTTCGGCCTGCTGCGCGACCTGCGCGGCGCCCGCTCGGTGGGCGTGATCGCCGAGGACCCGGCGCGCGGCATCGTCGAGATCGCACGCCCCGTGGGCGTGGTCTGCGCGATCACGCCCTCGACCAACCCGGGCGCCACGCCGGCCAACAAGATCATCAACGCGATCAAGGGGCGCAACGCGGTGATCGTGGCGCCCTCGCCCAAGGGCTGGTCGACGGCGGCGCGGCTGATCGAGTTCATCCACCGCCAGTTCGACCGCATCGGCGCGCCGCGCGACCTGGTGCAGCTGCTGCCCGCGCCGGTCAACAAGCAGTCGACCGCCGAGCTGATGCGGCTGTGCGACCTGGTGGTGGCGACGGGCTCGCAGGCCAACGTGCGCGCGGCCTACGCGAGCGGCACGCCGGCCTTCGGCGTGGGCGCGGGCAACGTCGCGGGCATCGTCGACGAGACCGCGGACGTCGAGGCCGCGGCCGACCGCATCCTGCTGTCGAAGACCTTCGACAACGCGACCAGCTGCTCGTCGGAGAACAGCCTCGTGATCGTCGACGCGGTGCGCGCGAAGATGCTCGCCGCGCTCAAGGACCGCGGCGCCGTGATGCTCGCGCCCGCGCAGAAGGCCACGCTGCAGGCATTGATGTGGCCCGAGGGCCGGCTCTCCAGCGCGGTCATCGGCCAGTCGGCGCAGACGATCGCGCTGCGCGCCGCCGAGCAGGACGGCGCGGGGCGCGAGGCCTGGCGCGCGATCGCGGCGGCGCAGCCGCGCGTGCTGATGGTGGCCGAGGAAGGCTTCGGCCACGACCACCCGTTCTCGGGCGAGAAGCTCAGCCCGGTGCTCGCGGTCTATGCGGCGCGCGACTTCGCGCATGCGACGGAGATCGTCGAGCGCATCTATGCCTACGAGGGCGCGGGCCATTCGGTGGGCCTGCACAGCGCCGTGGCGGAACGCGCGCTCGCGCTCGGCCTCACGCTGCCGGTCTCGCGCGTGATCGTCGACCAGGCGCACTGCATCGCCACCGGCGGCAGCTTCGACAACGGCCTGCCGTTCTCGCTCTCGATGGGCTGCGGCACCTGGGGCCGGAACAACTTCTCCGACAACATGAACTACCGGCACTACCTCAACATCACGCGCGTGTCGCGGCCGATCCCCGAGAGGGTGCCGGGCGAGGACGAGATCTTCGGCGCCTTCTTCGCGCAGTACGGGGCGCAGTGAGATGGCGGCCGGCGGCGATACCGTTCATGGCCTGGTCGAGCGCGCCGCGGCGTGGCAGCCGCAGGCGGTGTACGCGGTCGCGACCGACACGGGCGCGGCCATCGACTTCGCCGCGCTCGCGCGCGGCTGCCGGCGCGTGGCCGGGGTGCTGCGGCGCGCGGGCGCGCGGCCCGGCGACACCGTCTCGCTGGTCATGCCCAACGGCCTGCAGGCGCTGCGGCTGCTGCTCGGCGCGATGCATGCGGGCTTCGTGGTGCATCCGGTCAACCTGCTGTCGCAGCCCGAGCAGATGCGCTACGTGCTCGTGCATTCCGACTGCCGCGTGGTCTGCGTCGCACCCGAATGGGCCGAGCGCGTGCGCGCGATGCTGGTCGATGCGGGCCGGCCCGTGGACCTGCTCGTGGTCGACGCCGACGCGCCCGCGCTGCCCGGCGAGCGCGCGGACGACGAGGCCGCGGCGCCGGTGCCGCCCCCGCCCGACGCGGTCGCCCTGCTGATGTACACCTCGGGCACCACCGGCCATCCCAAGGGCGTGATGCTGACGCAGTCGAACCTGGCGGCCAATGCGCACGCCATCAGCGCCGAGCATGCGCTCGCGCCCGAGGACCGCGTGCTCGCGGTGCTGCCGCTCTACCACATCAACGCCTTCTGCGTGACCATGCTCGCGCCGCTGGCGCACGGCGGCAGCCTCGCGATGCCGCCGAAGTTCTCGGCCGGCCGCTTCTGGCAGCAGGCCGCGCAGGCGCAGTGCAGCTGGATCAACGTGGTGCCGACCATGATCTCCTACCTGCTCGAGGGCGGGAAGCCGCCGCCGGCGGAGACCGCGCACTGCGCGCGCATCCGCTTCTGCCGCTCGGCCTCGGCCGCGCTGCCGCCCGAGCACCACCGCGCCTTCGAGCAGAAGTTCGGCATCGGCATCGTCGAGACCATGGGCCTGACCGAGACCGCCGCGCCCTCGTTCTCGAACCCGATGGACCCGGCGCGGCGCAAGCTCGGCTCGGTCGGGCGCGCCTCGGGCTGCGAGGCGCGCGTGATCGACGCCGCCTTCGCCGAAGTGCCCGACGGCACGACGGGCGAGCTCGCGATCCGCGGTCCGAACGTGATGCGCGGCTACTACAAGAACGACGAGGCCACGCGCGCGAGCTTCACGCCCGACGGGTGGCTGCGCACCGGCGATCTCGGGCACCGCGACGCCGACGGCTTCTTCTTCGTGACGGGCCGCATCAAGGAGCTGATCATCAAGGGCGGCGAGAACATCGCGCCGCGCGAGATCGACGAGGCGCTGCTCGCGCATCCCGCGGTGCTCGACGCGGCGGCCGTGGGCGTGCCGGACCGCCACTACGGCCAGGAGGTCGGCGCCTGCATCGTGCTGCGCGAGGGCTGCGCCTGCACCGAGGACGAGCTGCGCGCCTTCAGCGTCGCCGCGCTCGGGCGCTACAAGGCGCCGGGCCACTACCGCTTCGTGGCCGAACTGCCGCGCGGTCCTTCGGGCAAGGTGCAGCGGCTCAAGCTGCTGCCGCTGTTCGAGGGATGAGCCTCGCGGAACTGCTGACGCCGCCGCTCGCGCCGCTGCTGCTCGCCTGCAGCCTCTGCGTGGTGTTCGCCGCCGGCGTGGTGCGCGGCTTCGCGGGCTTCGGCTTCTCGGCGATCACGGTGGCGGGCCTGTCGCTCGTGATCTCGCCGGCGCGCGTGGTGCCCGCGATCTTCATGCTCGAAGTGCTCGCGAGCCTGAGCCAGCTGCGCGGCATCGCGCGCGCGATCGACATGCGGTGGCTGGGCTGGCTGATGCTCGGCAACCTGCTGGCCATCCCGCTCGGCGTCGCGCTGCTCGCCTGGCTGCCCGAAACGCCGCTGCGCCTCCTGATCGGCGCGCTGCTGATGGCCGCGGCCCTGCTGCTGCGTGCGGGCACGCGCGCGGCGCTCGAGCCCACGCACGCGGTGCGCTTCGCGGCCGGGCTGGTCTCGGGTTTCATCAACGGCGTGGCGGCCATTGGCGGCATCGCGCTCGCGGTGCTGCTGAGCACCACCGCCATGGCGCCCGCCACGCTGCGCGCCACGATGATCGCGCTGCTGCTGTTCAGCGACGTGGTCTCGCTCGCGAGCGCCGCGCTCATGCCTGCGGCCGCGCATGCGAGCGGCAGCCTGCTGGGCGCCGACACCGTGCGCTGGGCGCTGTGGCTCGCGCCCGCGATGCTGGCGGGCATCTGGTGCGGCCAGCGCGCGTTCGGCGGCGTCTCGCCCGCGCAGTTCCGCCGCCATGTGCTCAACCTGCTGATCGTGCTGGCGGCCGTGAGCGTGCTGCGCTCGCTGGCCGCCCTGGCTTCGGGCTGACGGCGCCGCCGGCCACTGGCTATGCTGCGGCGCCCATGCGCGTTCCTCGTCTTCTTCGCTCCCTCCTTCACGCCGCGCCGCTGCTGCTCGCGGCGCCGGCGGCCGTCGCCTCGGTCTGCGACGACACCGCCCTCCAGCCGCCGCCCGCACGCGCCCTCGCGATGGCCGCCGCGGCCCGGCGCGAGCACCTCGCCTTCGGCGAGCAGGCCATGGACGCCGAGGGCCGGCTGGTCGAATCGGGCCGCGCCGAGGCCGACGACGGACGCAGCCCGCGCTTCGCGCCCGCGCCGTGGCAGCGCGTGCTCGGCTATTGGCAGGCCGTCGAGCGGCCCGGCGCGAGGCTGCCTTCGCTCGTGCGCTTCGGCGCGCTGCGGCCGGCCGACCGCCACCTGCTGCTGCAGGCGCTCAACCAGGCCAGCGCCGCGCGGCTGCAGGGCCTCGGGGTGGGCCCCGACCAGGGACTGGAGGCGGCCGAGCTCCATGCGCTCGCCACGGCCGTGAACCGCGTCGCGGTGATCGACACGCCCTGGTCGGCCGCGTTCGTGCGGGGGCTGGCGCGGGCGGCGGGGCGCGCCCCCGACGAATTCGTGTTCTCCGAGGCGCACGTGGACTACGCGGGCGCCGCCTGGCAGGCCGGCGCCGCCGAGGCCGCGGGCCGCGCGACGCGCCAGGCGCTGCGCGCCTGCGACCTCGTGCGCACGTCGCCGCGGGTGGGCGACCTGGTCTGCCATGCGCGCGGCGCGCGCTCGGCGCTCGACAGCTTCGCGCGCCTCGGCGAGGTGCTCGCGACCCGGCCCACCGGCGGCGAGGCGCTGCCGATGCATTGCGACGTGGTGGTGGCGGTCGACGCGCGCGGCTTCGAGGCCGTCGGCGGCAACGTGCTGCAGTCGATCACCGCGCGCCGGCTCGATTTCGCGCCGGGCACGCGCGTGCTCGATCCGAGCTACTACCTCGAAGGCTGCACGGGCTGCATGGATCGGCACATGAGCCGGCAGCCCTGGGCGCTGCTGCTGCAGTGGCGTTGAAGGCGCCGCGGAAGGCTCAGGCCTGCACGATCCGTTTCATCAGCAGCGCCTTCAAGTCCCTTCGGGTGTCGCAGACCAGATGGATGTAGGCCGTGTCGCCGCGCACCTCGTAGACGATGCGATTCATGCCCGAAAGCACCTGCCTGTATTGCGCGATGTTCAGGTTTCGAAACTCGTCGGGAATCAGCGGATGCGCCTCGATGCGCGCCACGGCATCCTTGATCTTGCAATAGGTCGTCGACCAGGTGCCGGCGCCGGAGTTCTTCACGACATACGTGCGCAAGTCGCGCAGGTCCGCCTCCGCAGAACGGAGGAAGACGACCCTCATGCCTGGTCTTCCTCGCCATCGAGTTCGCCGAACACCTCGGCCGCGGAGCGAAACTGCCCCTGTTCGATCTCACGCTGGCCCAGAGCGAGGATCTTGAGCAGCGCCAGCGCTTCCTCGTGCTCTTCATAGGAACGCACGTCCATCACGACGAGCTTCGCCTCGCCGTTCTGGGTGATCAGCATCGGTTCGCGGCTTTCCGAAATCTCCTTGACGATCTCGGCGGCGTGGCTCTTGAGGTAGCTGATGGGTTTGACCTGCGTGGAGAGCTTCATGGGTCGATCCTTTCGACATTCGGACTGATTATGGTCCGAATTCAGTCCACGACGGGGCAAGACTTCAAAGAAGCCCGCCCATCCGCCCCGCCGCCGCCTGCAGCGCCCCGATGCGCGCCACCGCGTCGTCCATCGACATGCGCGCGGTGGGCGCATGCACCGCGAGCGCGGCGCGCACGGCGCCCGCGGCATCGCGCACCGGCACCGCGACGGCCACGAGGCCGGCGATGAATTCCTCGCGGTCGCGCGAATGGCCGCTCTTCGCGATCTCGTCGCACTCGGCGCGCAGCGCCTCGGCGGTGACCAGGGTGTTGGGCGTCATGCGCTCGAGCGGCAGCTGCGCGATCAGCGCGTCGCGCGCCTTCCTCGGCATCAGCGCGAGGAACAGCTTGCCGCTCGCGGTGCAGTGCAGCGGCACGTGCGAGCCCACGTCGAGCGTGAGCCTGAGCGGCCACTGGGCCTCGACGCGGTCGAGGTAGAGCACCCGCGCGCCGTCGAGCGTCGTGAGGTTGCAGGTCTCGCCGACCTCGCGCACCAGCGCGGCGAGCACCTCGTGGCGCAGGCCGCGCACGGTGCCGTGGTTGAGCGTGTCGAACGCGAGCTGGCGCAGCGCGGGACCGACCACGAAGGAGCGCTCGTCCACATCGCGCGCGAGGAAGCCGGTGGCCACGAGCTGGCCGCAGATGCGGTGCGCGGTGCCCTTTGGCAGGCCGAGCTGCGCCGCGAGCTCGGCCAGCGTGAGCGCGCGGCCCTGGCTCGCGAGCAGCGCGAGCACGCGCAGGCTGCGCTCGGCGGACGAGCCCGAGGAAGGCTCCTCGTTGGCGGCGGTGACGGGGTCGGAAGGCTGGTCGGCAGACGCGCGCGCGGAACGTGGCATAGGGAAAAACCTTAAAAGTGGAACGTTGCGTTCCAAAATCCGTTGTCCTACGATGCATTGCATCGCTGATGTGATTGTTCCATTGCCTGGAGGCCCCTGGATGCGTGACGAGGAGTTCGACTACATCGTGGTGGGTGCCGGCTCGGCGGGCTGCGTGCTCGCGGGACGGCTCAGCGAGGACCCGGCCACGCGCGTGCTGCTGCTCGAGGCGGGTCCGGCCGACCGGTCGCTCTGGATCCACCTGCCGATCGGTTACGGCAAGACGATGTGGAGCCCGACCTACAACTGGCGCTTCGAGACCGACCCCGACCCGAACATGAACGGGCGCCGCATCTACTGGCCGCGCGGCAAGACGCTGGGCGGCTCCAGCTCGATCAACGGCCTGATCTACATCCGCGGCCAGCGCGAGGACTACGACCACTGGGCCGCGCTCGGCAACGAGGGCTGGGGCTACGAGGAAGTGCTGCCCTACTTCGTGCGCTCCGAGGGCAACCAGCGCGGCGCGAACGCCTTCCACGGCGCCGACGGGCCGCTCAAGGTGTCGGACATCGGCGCGCGGCACGAGCTGATCGAGGCCTTCATCGAAGGCGCCGCGCAGACCGGCGTGCCGCGCAACGAAGACTTCAACGGCGCCACGCAGGAAGGCGCGGGCTACTACCAGCTCACCACCCACAAGGGCTGGCGCTGCAGCACCGCCAAGGCCTACCTGGGGCCCGCGAAGCAGCGGCCGAACCTGCGCATCGCGACCGAAGCGCTCGCGACGCGGCTGGTGTTCGAGGGCCGGCGCGCGGCGGGCGTGCGCTACCGCCAGGGCGGCGTCGAGAAGACCGCGCGCTGCCGCGCCGAGGTGCTGCTCGCCGCGGGCTCGATCCAGTCGCCGCAGCTGCTGCAGCTGTCGGGCATCGGTCCGCGCGAGCTGCTCGCGCGCTTCGGCATCCCGCTGGTGCACGAGCTGCCCGGCGTGGGCGAGAACCTGCAGGACCACCTGCAGATCCGCCTCGGCTACGAGTGCGCCAAGCCGATCACCACCAACGACCAGCTCAACTCCTGGTTCGGCCAGGCCAGCATGGGCATGCAATGGCTGATGCACCGCGCCGGACCGCTCGCGGTCGGCATCAACCAGGGCGGCTGTTTCATGCGCGCGCTGAAGGACGCGCACGGCCGGCCCGTGGCGGCCACGCCCGACATCCAGTTCCACGTCGCCACGCTCTCGGCCGACATGGCCGGCGGCAAGGTGCATCCCTATTCGGGCTTCACGATGTCGGTGTGCCAGCTGCGGCCCGAGTCGCGCGGCCACGTGCGCATCCGCTCGCTCGACGCGGCCGAGCCGCCCGAGATGCAGCCCAACTACCTGTCGACCGAACTCGACCGCGCCACCACCGTGGCCGGCGTGAAGGCCGCGCGCGCGATCGCCGCGTCGGGCGCGATGCGGCCCTACGTCGCGCGCGAGGTCAAGCCCGGCCCGGGCGCCGTCGACGATGCCGACCTGCTCGAGTTCTGCCGCAACAACGGCGCCACCATCTTCCATCCCACCGGCACCTGCCGCATGGGCCGCGACCCGCTCGCGGTGGTCGATGCGCGGCTGCGCGTGCACGGCGTGGCCGGGCTGCGCGTGATCGACTGCTCGGCCATGCCGACGCTGGTGTCGGGCAACACCAACGCGCCGGCCGTGATGATGGCCGAGAAGGCCGTCGACATGATCCGGGAGGACGCCCTGGCGGCGGCCCCGGCGCTTCAGATCTAGTTCCGCAAACGGCGAAGGCCCGCCAGAGGCCGCGACGACGACAACCGAAGGAGACAGGCAAATGAGCGCAAGCGACGAAAAATCGATCCGCAGGGTCGTGGTGTCGGCCCTGGTGGGCGCGACCATCGAGTGGTACGACTTCTTCCTCTACGGCGTGGTGGCCGGAATCGTGTTCAACAAGCTCTATTTCCCCGGCGACGACCCGGTGGTGTCGACCTTGCTGGCCTACACCACCTTCGCCGTGGGCTTCGTGACGCGGCCGCTGGGCGGCGTGATCTTCGGCCACTTCGGCGACAAGATCGGCCGCAAGAGCATGCTCGTGATCACGCTGATGATCATGGGCGTCGCCACCTTCCTGATCGGGCTGGTGCCGACCTACGCGCAGATCGGCATCGCGGCGCCGCTGCTGCTGCTCTTGCTGCGCATCGCGCAGGGCATCGGCCTGGGCGGCGAATGGGGCGGCGCGGTGCTCATGGCCTACGAGTACGCGCCGAAGCACAAGCGCGGCTTCTACGCCTCGCTGCCGCAGATCGGCCTCGCGATCGGGCTGTGCATGGCCTCGGGCGTGGTGGCGCTCCTGTCGTGGCTGCTGACCGACGAGCAGTTCCTCGCATGGGGCTGGCGCATCGCCTTCCTGCTCTCGGGCGCGATGGTGGCGGTGGGCATGTACATCCGCCTGCACGTGCAGGAGACGCCCGAGTTCGCCGCGGTGAAGGCGCGCAACGCCGAGCTGCGCATCCCCTTCATGGACATGCTCAGGCGCTACCCGGGCAACGTGCTCAAGGGCATGGGCGCGCGCTACATCGACGGCGTGTTCTTCAACATCTTCGGCGTGTTCTCGATCAACTACCTGACGAACACGCTCAAGATCGGACGCACCGATGCGTTGCTCGGCGTGATGGCCGCGGCCGTGGTGATGATCTTCTTCATCCCGCTGTTCGGCCGCATGTCCGACCGCATGGGGCGCGGCCGGGTCTACATGTGGGGCTCGCTGATCACGGCGGTGTCGGCCTTCCCGGGCTTCTGGCTCATGATGAACAGCGGCGGCAGCGTGCTGCTGGTGTGGATCGCGATCATCGTGCCCTTCGGCATCCTCTACGCCTCGGTCTACGGGCCCGAGGCCGCGCTGTTCTGCGACCTGTTCGACGCCAAGGTGCGCTACACCGGCATCTCCTTCGTCTACCAGTTCTCGGGCATCTTCGCCTCGGGCATCACACCGATCATCGCGACCGCGCTGCTCAAGTCGGGCGGCGGCGCGCCGTGGCAGATCTGCCTCTACGTGCTGTTCGCGGGCGCGGTGTCGGCCTTCTGCGCCTGGCTCATCGGGCGCAGCGCCTCGCCGGCCGATGCGCACGCCGAGGCGGCGCAGCCGGCGCGTTAGCCCCGGCCGCCGGGGGCGTGCCGCAGCGTGAACAGCCCCACGTCGACGCGCCCGGCGCGGAAGCCCGCCTCGCAGTAGCAGAGGTAGTACTCCCAGAGCCGCCGGAAGGCGGCGTCGAAGCCCAGCGGCTCGATCGCCGGCCAGGCCGCGAGGAAGCGGCGCCGCCATTCGGCGAGCGTGGCGGCATAGCTCGCGCCGAAGGACTCGGCCCGCTCGATCACGAGCCCGGCGCGCGCCGCCTGCGCCTCGAGCGCGGCCACCGAGGGCAGCATGCCGCCTGGGAAGATGAAGCGCTGGATGAAGTCGGGGCTGCGGCGGTAGCGCTCGAACTGCGCATCGGCGATCGTGATCGCCTGCACCACTGCCACGCCGCCCGGCGCCAGCCGCTCGCGCAGCGTGTCGAAGTACACCGGCCAGTAGCGCTCGCCCACGGCCTCGACCATCTCGATCGAGACGATGCGATCGTAGCGTCCCTCGACGTCGCGGTAGTCCTGCAGGCGCAGGTCGAGCTGCGCCGCGAGCCCTTCCTCGTCGGCGCGCCGGCGCGCATGCGCGAGCTGCTCGGCCGAGAGCGTGAGGCCGGTCACGCGCGCGCCGTGGCCGCGCGCCAGCGCGAGCGCGAGCGCGCCCCAGCCGCAGCCGATCTCGAGCACTCGAGCGCCCTCGCCCGGCGCGAGCAGCTCGACGATGCGCGCCAGCTTCGCGGCCTGCGCCTGCTCGAGCGTCTCGCCGCCGGTGATGTAGAGGGCGCTCGAATAGATCAGCTCCGCATCGAGCCACTGCGCATAGAAGGCGTTGCCGATGTCGTAGTGGAAGGCGATGTTCTGCCGGCTGCCGCGGCGCGTGTTGGCGCGCAGGCGGTGCAGCGCGCGGCCGAACCACTTCGCGGGCAGCGAAGGCTCGGCCACGCCCGCGCAGCCGGCCTCGTTGCGGATGCCGAACTCCAGCAGCGCGCTCAGGTCCGGGCTCGACCAGTCGCCGTCGCGCCAGGACTCGGCCAGGCCGATGTCGCCGCGCAGCAGCATGCGCGCGACCGGCCGCCAGCGGTGCAGCCGGATCCCCGCGGGCCCCCCCCCGCCCCCCCCCCCCCCCCGCCGGGGCCCCCCGCGGCCCCGCGCGCGGCCGGCCCCGCCGCAGCGCACTTCGCCGAGCAGGCGCAGCAGCATCCGCCGCAGCGGCCGGCGGCGCCAGCCGCCGCGGGCGAAGGCGACCGGCGGCTCGAGGACGGCGCCGGCTTCCAGGCCGTTCGGCGACGAGGGAAAGGGAGAAGTGCTCATGGTTCTTTTTTCTCTGTACGCAGGCTCATGCGTCCTTGCTTGCGACGATGCTCACCGGCTGCCCCGGGGCGGGCGGGCACGCGCGGAAGCGCGCGCCCTTGATCCACAGCCGCAGCGCCTCCCAGTGGATGGCGGCCACCACCTTCAGCGTCAGCAGCGGATGGGTGAGGAAGACCCGCGCCAGCGCCGCATCGCCGAGCGGCCGGCGCTGCGCGTCGAAGCGCGCGGCCAGCACCGGCCCCTCGGCGTCGGAGGCGGTGATGGCGAGCGCCATGCCGGGCCGCTGCGCGCCGGGCAGCGCGACGCGGAAGGCATAGCGCATGTCGAGGTCGAGAAACGGCGAGACGTGGAACTGCTTGGCGCACTGCTGCGCGACGTGCCCGCCGTGGCGCTCGGCCTCGTCCACCGGGATCAGGTAGCTGTGGCGCTGGCCGAAGGTGTTGTTGACCTCGTAGAGCACCGCCTGCAGGCCGCCCTCGGGGTGGTCGCAGAAGTACACGCTGAGCGGGTTGAAGACATGGCCCAGGATGCGCGGCATGGTCAGGAGCCGGATCGTGCCGCCGGTGCGCAGGCCCGCGGCCTGCAGCTGGCGCTCCACGTGCGCGCGCAGCCCGAGGCCGTCGCCCGCGCCGTGGTCGCGCGCATGCAGGCTGAACAGGTTGAAGCGGTCGAACGAGAACAGCCGCAGCCTGCGCGACAGTGCCGGCAGCTCGTCGATGTCCACCAGCATCGAGAACACGCGGTAGCGCAGCCGGTGCCGCGCCGGCCGCAGCCGCTGGTGCATGACGCGGCCGACGTAGAGCGCGCAGTGCTCGCTCACGCCGCGGCCTCCGCCGCGAGGCGCGGGCGCAGCCGGATGCGGCCCGACTCGTCGGCCACCTGCCATGGGCGGCGCACGCCGCCGAGCGCCTCGGCCACCGCCAGGCCCGCCTGCAGCCCGTCCTCGTGGAAGCCGGCGCCGAAGTACGCGCCGCAGAACCAGGTGCGGCGCTGGCCCTGCAGCGACCAGAGCGCATCCTGCGCGCGCAGCGCCGCGGCGTCGAACACCGGATGCTCGTAGACCTCGCTGCGCACCAGGTGCTCGGGCGCGGGTTCGCGCGCCGGGTTCAGCGTGAGGAAGAGCGGCGTGGCGTCGGCGATGCCCTGCAGCCGGTTCATCCAGTAGGTCACGCAGGGCGCGCCGCCATCGCGCCGGTCGGCGGCGTAGTTCCAGCTCGACCAGGCCGCGCGCCGCCGCGGCATCAGCGCCGGGTCGCTGTGCAGCACCGCGCGGTTGCGGGTGTAGCCGAAGGCGCCGAGCAGCCGCGTCTCGGCGCCGCTCGCGTCGGGCAGCAGGCGCAGCGCCTGGTCGGCATGGGTGGCGATCACCACATGGTCGAAGCGCCGCGGCGCGGCCTGCCCCTCCGCGTGCACGTGCACGCCGTCGGGCTCGCGCCGCACGGCGAGCGCGGCGCTGTCCAGGCGCAGCGGCTCGGCGATGCCCGCGACCAGCCGCGCCACGTAGCGCGCGCTGCCGCCGCTCACGGTGCGCCAGCGCGGCCGCGCGCCGAGGCTCAGCAGGTGGTGGTTCTCGCAGAAGCGCACGAAGGCCTCGGTCGGGTAGTCGCCGATGCGCGCGGCCGGCGTCGACCAGATCGCCGCCGCCATCGGGTAGAGGTGGTCGTCGCGGAAGGCGCGGCCGTAGCCGCGCGCGTCGAGGTAGCGGTCGAGCGGCTGCAGCCCGAAGCGCTCGGCGTCGGCCGGCGCCTGGCGGTAGAAGCGCACCAGCTCGCGCAGCATGGCCCAGAAGCGCGGGCGCAGGAGGTTGGCGGGCTGCGCGAACAGCCCGCGCAGGCCGCTGCCCGAATACTCGAGCGCCCCGCCGTCGAGGCTCACGGCGAAGGACATCTCGGTCGGCTGCGTCGCCACCCCGAGGTGCGCGAACAGCGCCGTGAGGTTGGGATAGGCGGGCTCGTTGTAGACGATGAAGCCGGTGTCGACCGGCACCGCCGCGGCCTCGGCGCCCGCGAGCACGGTGTTGCTGTGGCCGCCGGGCCGCGCGTCGGCCTCGTACACCGTCACCCGGTGGCGCTGCGACAGCAGCCAGGCCGCCGACAGGCCCGAGATGCCGCTTCCGATCACCGCGATGTCGAGCGCGGCTCCCTCCGGGGCGCGGGTGGGCGGCGGGGGCGCGTCGGGGGCGGCGGCAAGGGTCATGAAGGCTCCGGAAACAACATGTAGCCGCTTGTACGCGGCCGCCCGCGTTTTGGATTTTCTGCGCCGCGTCCCTTCGCGGCCGCTGTGATCTAATCCGGCCGGCGGTGCGTAGGACGCAGCATGAGCACCGTCCGACACTCCCAGGGGCCCGGCCTCGCGCGGCCCCGAACGCGAGCCCCCTGGCTGTCGATGGTGACACTGCATCAAGGCCGCGACGCGATGCCGACAAGCGAAGAACTCAACTGCCTGGCCGAAGCCGTGGCGCGCCGGGGCGACAGGCAGGCCTTCGCCGCGCTGTTCAAGCATTTCGCGCCGCGCGTGAAGTCCTACCTGATGCGGCTCGGCACCTCCGAGGGCCTGGCCGAGGAGCTGGCGCAGGAGGCGATGGTGAGCCTGTGGCGCAAGGCCGCGGGCTTCGATGCCGGCCGCGCCAACGTCTCGACCTGGATCTTCACCATCGCGCGCAACCTGCGGGTGGACCATTTCCGGCGGGTCGGCAACCGCGCCACGCACGATGCGGACGAGTTCGACGGCGACGAGACGGCCGACGACGCGCTTGCGCAGCCCGACGAGCTGCTGCTCGCGCGCGAGCGAGAGGCCGGCGTGCGCGAGGCGATCGCGCGGCTGCCGGCCGAGCAGGCGCAGGTGCTGCGCCTTTCCTTCTACGAGGAGCAGCCGCATTCGCAGATCGCCGAAGCACTGGGCCTGCCGCTGGGCACCGTCAAGTCGCGCGTGCGCCTCGCGGTCCGCCATCTGCGGCGGCTGCTCGACGGATTCGAACCATGACCATTCAACACCACCCTGGCGACGAACTGCTGCTGGCCCATGCGGCCGGCAGCCTCGAGCGCGGACATTCGGTGGTCGTCGCGAGCCACATCGAAGGCTGCGCGCATTGCCGCGAACGCCTGCGCGTGCTCGAGGCCGCGGGCGGCGTGCTGCTCGAGGAGCTGCCGCCGCAGCCCATGGCCCCCGATGCGCTCGCGCGCACCCTGGCCGCGATCGACGCCCCGCCGCCCCCGCCCCGCCCTGCGGCCGCGCCGCTGCGCCGGCCCGCCCTGCCACCGGGCGCGACCTGGCCGCGCGCGCTCGCGGGCTGCCCCGCCACGCCCTGGCGCTGGCTCGGCCCCGGCATGCGCTGGAGCCGCGTGACGCTGCCCGACGATCCCGCCGCCAACGTCTTCCTGCTGCGCATCGCCGCGGGCAAGAACCTGCCGATGCACACCCACAGCGATTCCGAGCTCACGCAGGTGATCCACGGCGCCTTCCACGACGGCCGCGCGCTGTTCGGCCCGGGCGATTTCGACGAGGCCGACGGCAGCTTCCACCACCAGCCCGTGGTGCAGGCGGGCGGCGAATGCATCTGCCTCGCGTCGGTGCGCGGGCGGGTGCTGTTCAACGGCGTGATCGCGCGGACGCTGGGGGCGCTGGTCGGGATGTGAGGTGAGGCGGCGAAGGCCCTAGTAGCCCGGCACCCAGGGCTCCTGCTCGATCGCCGCGATGTCCCCTTCGGCCAGACGGCGCCACAGCGCGAGGATCCTGGCGGCCGGCACGCCGTCCATGTGGCGCTCTCCCCCGGACTCCAGGTTCTCGAACGTGACGCGGCCGCCGCGCGCGACCGACATGCACCATTCGGACTCGTGCGTCACGGCGACGGTGCCGTGCTCGGTGTCGCCGGGCCGATCGTCGAGTTCGCGCAGCAACGCCGGAAAGTCCGACGAGGAATCGCCGCGGCTCATGCGGCCATAGCGATGGGTCAGGTGGAAGGCCATGGTCGAGGTCGGTCGGGTGGCAACGTCGAGGGCTCCGCGGAACTGCCGGCGCCGGGCCGGATTCTGCCGCAGGCCGCCGGATCGCGCCGCCCCCCGCCGGCCGTACCGGCCCGCTACCCCGTGTAGCCCGCCAGCCGCGGCAGGAACAGCACCGTCTGCGGCCACACCGTGACGATCGCGAGCGCGCCGATCATCACGACGAGGAACGGAAACGACTCGCGCACCAGCACCATCAGCGGGACCTCGGCGATCTTGCTCATCATGAACAGCAGCAGGCCGTAGGGCGGCGTGACGAGGCCGATCATGATGTTGAGCACCGCCATCACGCCGAAGTGCACCGGGTCGATGCCGAGCGCGGTGGCGGTGGGCAGCAGCACGGGCAGGATCACGAGGATGATGGTCGAGCCTTCGAGGAACGCGCCGAGCACCAGCAGGATCAGGTTGACCAGCAGCAGGAAGGCCATCGGCGAGAGGCTCAGCCCCTTCATCGCGGTGCTGAGCGCGGCCGGGATGTTCTCGGAGGTGATGACGTAGTTGAACACCATCGCGCCCGCGATCAGCATGCCGATCGAGATGCTCATGCGCGCGCTCGACAGCAGCGACTGGTAGAGGTCGGCCCAGCGCATGCTGCGGTAGAGCGCCACCGAGATCAGCAGCGCATAGGCGGCCGCGATGCCCGCCGCCTCGGTGGGCGTGGTCACGCCGCTGTAGAGGCAGCCGAGCAGGATCACCGGCAGCATCAGCGCGGGCAGCGCCTCGCGCGTGATGCGGGGCATCTCGGCGAGCGGCACGCCGGGCTCGACGGGGAAGCGGCGGCGCCGCGCGAGCAGGTAGATCAGCGCCATCTGCACCGCGCCGAGCAGCAGGCCCGGCAGCACGCCGCCGATGAACAGATAGCCGATCGAGGTGCCCGAGACGAGCGCGTAGAGCACGAGCGGGATCGAGGGCGGCAGGATCGGGCCGATCACCGACGACACGGCGCTCAGCGCGGCGGCGAAGCCCGGCGTGTACTTGCCGTCGCGCGTCATCATGGCCTGCATCAGCTTGCCCGAGCCCGCGGCGTCGGCGAGCGCCGAACCCGACATGCTCGCGAACACCACGCTCTGCAGCACGTTGACCTGCGCCAGGCCGCCGGGAAAGCGGCCCACGATCGCATTGCAGAAGCGCAGCAGCCGGTCGAGCACGCTGCCCGAGCTCATGATCGTGGCCGCGAGGATGAACAGCGGGATCGCGAGCAGCAGGTAGCTCTGGTAGGTGCCGTTGAGCAGCTGCTCGGCCGCGGCGCCCATGTCCATCCCCTTGAGGTAGAGATAGAGCACGGAGCCCGCGATCATCGCGTGGCCGACGGGCGCGCCGAGCAGGCTCAGCGCCACGATGGCGGCGAGCGCCAGCGAGAGAGGACTGGTGAGGTTCACAGGGCGGACGCGGGCGCGTTGGTGTCGGCGGGCGCCGGCGGGTCCGCGGGCCCGCGCACGAGCTGGCGCAGGCCGCGGGCGATCACGGCGACGACGAAGACGAGGTAGATGGCATAGAGCACGTCCATGCGGATGCCGAGGTACGAGCTCTTCTCGACCTTCATGAAGCTGATGTACGCGTACGAGGCAGGCAGCGACATGCCGAACAGCACGATCACGCCGAGCGCGGCCACGGCGCCGCCGATGCGGCGCAGGCGCCGGCTCCGCGCGCCCGCGAGCAGGTCGATGCGGATCTCCTCCTCGTCGCGCAGCACGAAGGCCGCGCCCCAGAGCACCAGCCAGAGCCAGGCCACGAGCGAGACCTCGGCGGTCCAGCCGACCGGCCAGTTGAACAGGTAGCGCAGCGCGATCTGCAGGATGAAGGCGACGAAGATCACCGCGAGCAGCGCCGCCGCGACCGCCTCGGCGAAGCGGTGCAGCGCGCCGAGGGCGCGGCCGGCGCCGGAGGTCGAGGGCGCCTTCATTTCATCGCGTTGATCTTGTCGAGCATGCCGCTCGGCCAGTTCTTCGCGTCCTCGGACGCGAGGTACGCCTTCTGCGCATGGGCCCGGAAGGCCGCGATGTCGGGGACGTAGACCTCGAGCCCCTGCTTGCGGAAGCCCTCGGCGAGCTCGGCCTCGCGCTTCAGGTGCTCGGCCGTGCTCCAGGCGATGGCCTTGTCGGCCGCGGCCTGGAAGCTGCGCTGCCTGGCCACGCCCATGCCCTGCCAGGTCTTCATGTTGACCGCGAGCAGGTCGAAGGCCACCAGGTGCGAGGTCAACACGATCTGCGACATCACCTCGTTGAACTTCATGTTCTGCACGTTCGGCAGCGGGTTGTCCTGGCCGTCGATGGCGCCGGTCTGCAGGCCGGTGTAGGTCTCGGCGTAGGCCATGGGCGTGGGGTTGGCGCCGAGCGAGCGGCCGAGCATCTGCCAGGTATCGCCCGGCGGCATGCGCAGCTTCACGCCCGCGAGGTCGGCCGGCACCTGCACGCGCTTCTTCGACTTGAGGCCGACGTGGCGCGTGCCGAAGAAGGTCGGCCCGAGGATCTTCACCTTGAGCTGGTCCTCCACCATCTTCTTCATCTGCGCGCCGAGGTCGCCGGCGAAGAACTGGTTCAGGTGGTTGGCGTCGCGGAACAGGTAGGCCGAGGTCAGCAGCGACCAGGCGGGCACCTGCTTGGAGATGTCCTGCGGCGCGATGTTGCCCATCTCGAGGTTGTCGCGCTGCAGCGCGACCAGCTCGGTGCCCTGGCGGAACAGCGTGGAGTTGAGGAACAGCTCGATCTTGAAGTCGGCCTCCACGTCCTTGGCGAACTGCCGCATCATGTCGGCGCGGATGTCCTTGTCCGAGAACACCGCGGCGAAGCGCAGCGTGGGCGGGCTCTGGGCCCAGGCCGGCAGCGCGGCGCCCGCGGCCAGCGCGGCGCCCGCGCCGAGCAGGCGGCGGCGGTCGATCGACGTGTTCATGATGCTGTCTCCTCTTTGTCGTTTCGAAATCGGGGCGGTCGGATGTCAGGCCGGCACCGGCGCGAGGCGCTCGGCCAGCGCGCGGATCGCGAGCTCGTAGCCCAGCGGCCCGAAGCCGCAGATCACGCCGGTGGCCGCGAGCGACACCAGCGAATTCTGATAGATCGCGTCGCGCCGGTGGATGTTGGTCACGTGCACCTCGGCGATCGGCTGCGCCAGCGTCTTGAGCGCATCGAGCAGCGGGATCGAGCGGAACGACAGCCCGGCCGGGTTGATGACCACGGCCGCCGCGCGCTCGCGCGCCTCCTGCACCCAGTCGACCAGCACGCCCTCGTGGTTGCTCTGGCGGAACTCGCAGCCGAGGCCGAGTTCCGAGGCCACGCGCCGGCAGCGCGACTCCACCTGGGCGAGCGTGGTGCTGCCGTACAGGTGCGGCTCGCGCACGCCGAGCAGGTTGAGGTTCGGGCCGTTGAGGATGTAGACGATCGGCAGGGTCATGCGGGCGATTCTTCGGCGCGGCGGCACGATGCTTTCCAGATTGGAAACCTCTTTCATAATGCAGGACATGAGCATGTCCCTCGACCGTGGCCTCTCCGTGCTGGAGCATCTCGCGCGGCATCCGCAGGGGCTGCCGCTGACCCTGCTCGCGGCCGAGCTCGACATCCCGCTCGGCGCCTGCCACCGCCTGCTCGCCGACCTGCAGCGCCGCGGCTACGTGCGCCAGCCGCGCAGCCAGGGCGACTACCTGCTGACGACCAAGGTGGTGTCGCTCGGCCTCGGCTTCCTCAGCGGCGCGGGCATCGTCAACGTGGCCGAGCCGCTGCTCGAACGGCTCGCGCAGGCCTCGGGCGAACTGGTGCGGCTTTCGATCGTCGACGAGGACCGGCTGACCTGGGTCGCCAAGTCGCAGGGCGCGCGGCAGGCGGGGCTGCGCTACGACCCCGACATGGGCATGGACGCGCGGCTGTCGTGCACCTCCTCCGGCCATGCGTGGCTGATGACGCTGAGCGACGAGCGCGCGCTCGAACTGGTCTCGCGCCAGGGCTTCGGCACGCCGGCCGAATACGGCCCGAAGGCGCCGACCACGGTCCGCGCGCTGCTCGGCTACCTGCATGCGGCGCGGGTGCGCGGCTACGCGATGATCGACGAGGTCTTCGCGCCCGGCATGGCGGCCATGGCGGCGCCGGTGTTCCGCCGCAAGGAGGTGATCGGCGTGATCAGCATCGCGGGCCCGCGCAGCCGGCTCACCAGCGCGCGCATGCACGGGCTCGCGCCCGCCCTGCTCGCCGCGACCGCCGAGCTCGGCCCGATCAGCAATGCCTCGAGCCTGTTCGGCCGGCCCGCGCTGGGCAAGGGCTGAACGCGGCGCGCCCATCGCATCGCACCGCATCTCTTGCAGGATCAGGCAAGAACGCCGTTCGATCCGGATAACGCTCGAGGCCCCGGCGGCGCGAGACTTCTCCCCATGCCGGCGCAGTCCCTGCGCCGTGGTTCAGACAGACCGCACGAGGAGTTTCACATGAGCGCAATCCAGGAAAAAGTCGTCCTCATCACGGGCGCGAGCGGCGCCATCGGCGCCGCGACCGCGCGCCTGCTGGCACGCCGCGGTGCGAAGGTGGTGCTCGGCGCGCGCCGCACCGACCGGCTCGAGGCACTGGCCGAACAGATCGCCGCCGAAGGCGGCAGCGCGAGCTGGCAGCGGCTCGACGTGACGTGGCGCCCCGACGTGGAGGCCTTCGCCGAGTTCGCGCTCGAGGCGCACGACCGCATCGACGTGCTGGTGAATGCCGCGGGCGTGATGCCGCTCGCGCCGCTGTGGACGCGCAAGGTCGACGAGTGGGAGCTGATGATCGACGTGAACTTGCGCGGCGTGCTGCTCGGCGTGGCCGCGGTGCTGCCCACGATGCAGGAGCAGGGCTGGGGCCACATCGTCAACGTGGCGCCGATGCCGGCCGAGGGCGTGTCGCCGAACGCGGCTGTCTATTGCGGCACGCAGTACGCGATCGACGCGGTCTCCGAGGGGCTGCGTCAGGAGCATGCGGGCCGCGTGCGCGTGACCGTGGTGCGTCCCGACGTGAGCGCGCAGGACAGCACGCTCGAGGACCGGATCGCCGCATGCACCGCGTTCGAGCGCATGGTGACGCACCGCCGCCTCGCGGTGCCGGCCGAGGCGGTGGCGCGCTCGATCGCGGGCGCCATCGAGGGCGGCAGCATCGCCGCGCCGCCGCCGCGCCGGCCCGCCTGGCGCCCGCGGCCGGCCGCCCCCGCGCTCGCGTTCTGAAGCGCGCGGCCGCGTCAGTAGGTCTTGTAGGGCAGGAACTTGCCCGAGAGCACCACGTTGACGCGGTCGCCTTTGGGGTCGGCCTCGCGCTGGATGTCCATGCTGAAGTCGATCGCGCTCATGATGCCGTCGCCGAACTCCTCGTGAATCAGCTCCTTGATCGTGGTGCCGTACACGTTCACCACCTCGTACCAGCGGTAGATCAGCGGATCGGTCGGCACGGTCGTGGGCAGCGAGCCCTTGTAGGGCACCACCTGCAGCCACTTCTGCTCCTCGGCCGTGAGGCCGAAGATCTCGCCCACGACCTTCGCCTGCTTCTCGTCGAGCGTCATCTGGCCCAGGCAGGCGGCCGTGGTCCATTCCTTCGACAGGCCCACCTCGCGGGCCACGTCGGCCCACTGGATGCCCTTGGACACCTTCGCGGTGATGATCTTCTCGGTGACGTCGTTGCGGTTCATGCGGTCTGCTCCTGGTTGATGTGGGGAAGGAAGAATGGGCGCGGCGGGCTCAGGCGGCCCGCGCACGCGTGACGAGAAAGTCGACGATGTGGTTGCGCAGCGCGTAGTAGCCGTCGAGGTGGTGCAGCGCGGCGCGCGTGCGGTCGCGCGGCAGCGGGTTGACCACGGTCTCGGCGATGCGCCCGGGGCGCCAGCCGCCGTCCGGCAGCGCCGTGCCGTTGCCCATCAGCAGGATGCGGTCGGCCAGCAGGATGGCCTCGTCCACGTCGTGCGTGATCATGAAGACGGTCTGCCGCGTGTCGCGCACGATCGCCATCAGCTCGTCCTGGATGCTGCCGCGCGTGAGCGCGTCCAGCGCGCCGAAGGGCTCGTCGAGCAGCAGCATCTTGGGCTCGATCGCGAAGGCGCGCGCGATGCCCACGCGCTGCTTCATGCCGCCCGAGAGCTCGGCCGGCTTGCGGTCGATCGCGGCCTGCAGCCCGACCATGGCGACGAAGCGCTCGACCTGCGCATCGACCTGCGCGGCCGTCCAGCCGGGCCAGCGCGAACGCACCGCGAAGGCGATGTTGCGCCGCACGCTGAGCCAGGGCATCAGCGCATGGCCCTGGAACACCACACCGCGCTCCAGGCCCGGGCCGGTGACCTCGCGGCCGTCCATGAACACATGGCCCGCGCTCGCGCGGTCGAGGCCCGCGAGCACGTTGAGAATCGTAGTCTTGCCGCAGCCCGAGTGGCCGATGACGCAGACGAACTCGCCGCGGTCGATGGTGAACGAGACGTCGGCGAACACCGGCCGCGCCGGCGCGAAGGCGCGCGCGAGCCGCTCCACCCGCAGGAAGCCCGCGGCGTCGCCCGCGGCGGCGGCGGAGCCCGCGGGCGCGCCGCGCGCGAGGCGGTCACTCCACATAGGTCACCCTCCGCTGCAGCCCCGCGAAGGCCTGGTCGAGCAGCATGCCGGCCACGCCGATCACCAGGATCGCGAAGATCACGTTGGCGAGCGAGAGGTTGTTCCACTCGTTCCAGACGAAGTAGCCGATGCCGGTGCCGCCCACCAGCATCTCGGCCGCGACGATCACGAGCCAGGCGATGCCCATGCTGATGCGCATGCCCGTGAGGATGGTCGGCGCGGCCGCGGGCAGGATCACGCGGAACGCGCGCCGCAGCGGCCGGACCTCGAGCGTGCTCGCCACCTGGAGCCACTCGCGCCGCACCGAGGCCACGCCGAAGGCCGTGTTGAGCAGCATCGGCCAGACCGAGCAGATGAAGATCACGAAGATGCCGCTGACCGACGAGTCCTTGATGGTGTAGAGCGCGAGCGGCATCCAGGCGAGCGGCGAGATCGGCTTGAGCACCTGGATGAAGGGATCGAAGGCCCGGTGCAGCAGCGGCGACATGCCGATCGCGAAACCCAGCGGCAGCGCCGCCGCGCAGGCCAGCAGGAAGCCCAGCGCGACGCGGGCCAGCGAATGGGCCAGCTGGATCGCGATGCCCTTGTCGTTGGGCCCGCGGTCGTAGAAGGGATCGGACAGGTGCTTCCATGCGGTCGCGCCCATCTCGGCCGGGGTCGGGAAGCCCGAGCGCCGGGCCTGGCCCTGCGCCGGGTCCTTGCCGAGCATCTTCTGGTATTCGATCTGCTCGGCCGTCATCGGCGCCGCCGCGGCGGCGTCCGCGGCGGGCCGCGTCGCGATCTGCCAGCCGCCGAGCAGCAGCAGGAACATCAGCGCGGAGACGAGCGCGGCCCGCAGCCCGAGGGAGCGCGCGCCGGCATGGTGGCTGCTTCGCATGGCCAAGGTCCGCTCAGGCCGCCCGGGCCACCGCGAAGCTGCGGAGGTATTCCTCGGGCCGGGCGGGATCGAACACCTTGCCCATGATGCTGAACTTCGGATAGCCGCCGTCGGGCGCGGTCTGGCCGAGCTCCTTCATGCGCTTCTTCGCGTCGGTCAGCAGGAACACCTTCTCGGCGATCTGGCGGTAGTCGACCTCGCCCTTGACGTAGCCCCAGCGCTTCATCTGCGTGAGCATCCAGACCGCCATCGACTGCCAGGGAATGGGGTCGAAGTCGGCGCGGTCGGGCACGGTGCGGATGTTGCCGAGGCCGTCGGCGAACCGGCCGGTCAGCACCTGGGTCAGCACGGTCTCGGGCTGGTTCAGGTACTGCGCGGGCGCGATCACCTTCGCGATCAGCTCGCGGTTCTTCGGCTCGCGCGCCATGGCCGAGGCGGTGAGCACCGCGCGCACCAGCGCCGCGAAGCTGTTGGGATGCTTCTCGATGAATTCGCTCGAGCTGCCGAAGGCGCAGCACGGATGGCCGTTCCAGAGGTCGCGCGTCAGCAGGTGCAGGAAGCCGATCTCCTCGAACACCGCGCGCTGGTTGAACGGATCGGGCCCGAGGTAGCCGTCGATGTTGCCGGCGCGCAGGTTGGCCACCATCTCCGGCGGCGGCACCACGCGGATCTGGATGTCGGTGTCGGGGTTCAGGCCCGCCTCGGCCACGTAGTAGCGCAGCAGGAAGTTGTGCATGCTGTACTCGAAGGGCACCGCGAAGCGCATGCCCTTCCAGCTCTTCGGGTCGCGCCGGTCCTTGTGCCGGTTGGCGAGCGTGATCGCCTGGCCGTTGGTGTTCTGGATCGTGGCCACGTTCATCGCCACCTGGCTCGAGCCCGCGCCCATCGAGATCGCGAGCGGCATGGGCGAGAGGAAGTGGGTGGCGTCGTACTCCTTGTTGAGCATCTTGTCGCGGATCAGCGCCCAGCCCGCGGTCTTGACCACCTCCACGTCAAGCCCCTGCTTCTGATAGAAGCCCAGCGGGTGCGCCATGATCAGCGGCGTGGCGCAGGTGATCGGGATGAAGCCGATGCGCAGCTTCGTTTTCTCGAGCGGCGCCTTCTCCTGGGCCATGGCCTGCAGCGCGCCCAGCGGCAGCACCGAGGCGATCGCGGCGCGCGCGGTGCCGGCGCCGACGGCGCGCAGGAACTCGCGGCGCACCCGGTCGACCGGAAACAGCGCCTTCAGCAGGCTGGCCTCGAGCTTGTCGGCGGGCTGCACGGCGATGCCGGCTTCGGGGCCGTGGTCGCGCCCGCAGGCGCAGCGCAGGCGCAGGGGCCGGTCGGCATCGTAGAGATCGCAGGCGGTCGGTTCGGTCGGGCTCGGCATGGTGGTGCACCTCGGTCTGAAGATGCCGCTGCCGATGCAAGCGCCGGGCCGGATGCGGGCGCGGCGGGCCGGCCGCGCGAAGATCGTGCCCGCGGCGTCGAGGCCTTGTAGGGCTGGCACTACAGCCGGAGGCTTTTTCAGGCCGGCGGGGCGCCCTTGCCGTGGCGTTCGGCATACAGCGCGAGCTCCACGTCGTTGCGCGTGCCGGTCTTCTCGAGGATGCGCGCCCGGTAGGTGCTCACCGTGTTGGGCGCCAGGCCCAGCCGCGCACCGATTTCGCTCACGCTGTGCCCCGCGCTGAGCAGGCGGTAGACCTGGTGCTCGCGGTGCGAGAGCTGCTCCGCGCCCTGGCCCGCGTTGCGGCCCACCGCCGCGGCCAGCGCCTCGGCCGTGGCCGGCGAGACGTAGAGGCCGCCGGCCGCCACCTTGCGCACCGCGCCCACCATGTCGTCGGCGTCGGCGCTCTTGTTGAGGTAGCCCGAGGCACCGAGCCGGATGCAGCGCACCGCGTACTGCTTCTCGGGATAGGTGCTCAGCATCAGCACCGGCAGCGCCGGCCACTGCGCGCGCAACGCCTGCAGCACGTCGAGCCCGTCGCGCCCCGGCAGCGCGATGTCGAGCAGCACCACGTCGAGCCCCGCGGGGCCGCCGAGCGCGCGCACCGCTTCGAGCGCCTCGGGGCCGGTCTGGGCCTCGGCGCGCACCGTCATCGCGGGCGGGCCGTTCGCGAGGTCGCCGAGCATCTGCTTCAGGCCCTCGCGCACGATGCGATGGTCGTCGGCGATCAGCACGCGGATGTCGTCGGGCCGTGTCATCTGGGGTGGACCGGCAGCGGAAGTTCCAGGCAGAAGACGCTGCCCTCGCCGACGCGGCTGCGGATCTCGATGTGGCCGCCGAAGTGGCGCGCGCGCTCGCGCATGCCGAGCACGCCGTAGGCGGTGGCCGCCTCGAAGGCCTGCGCCGGCGCGCCGACGCCGTCGTCGCGCACCGTGATCTGCAGTCGCCGCTCGCGCACGCCGATGCCGATGTCGATGCTGCGCGCCTTCGCGTGCCGCCCGACGTTGCTGAGCATCTCCTGGAAGATGCGGAACACCGCGATCGCGGCCGGCTCGGGCAGCTCCACGCCCGCGGGCACCTCGAAGCGCCAGCGCAGCGCCAGCTCCGCCGACTGCACGAACTCGTTGGCCTGCCATTCGAGCGCCGCCCACAGGCCCTGGTGGTCGAGGATGCTCGGGCGCAGGTCGGTGATGATGCGCCCGACGTTCTCGACCGCGCGCTCGATCAGCCGGCCCATGTTGCCGCACTTGGCGCGCATCTGCTCGCGCATCGCCTGCGCGGCGTCGGGCGCGCGCTCCTGCTGCTCGCCGAGGCGGCGGCCGATCCAGTTGACGTCCATCTTGAGCGCCACCAGCAGGCTGCCGAGCTCGTCGTGCACCTCGCGCGCGATCCGGGTGCGCTCCTCCTCGCGCACCTTGTCGAGCCACGCCGACAGCTCGCGCAGCTGCGCCAGCGCGTCGCTGAGCGCGCGCGTGCGCTCCTCGACGCGCAGGCCCAGCTCGTCCTTCGCCTGCTGCAGCGCCTCGGCCTGGCGGCGGCGCTCGGTGATGTCGACGAAGGTGATCACCGCGCCCCGCACCTCGGCGCCGTCCATGATCGGATGGCTCGAGTACTCGACCGCGAAGCTGCTGCCGTCGCGGCGCCAGAACACCTCGGTGTCGATGCGGCAGGGCAGCCCGCGGCGGAAGGCGTTGAAGATCGGGCAGTCGGTGTCGGGGTAGTGCGAACCGTCGGGATGCGAATGGTGCGTGAGCGCGTGCATGTTCGAGCCCAGCACCTCGCCGGCCTCGTGGCCCAGCATGCGCGCCCCCGCGCGGTTGATGAACATGCAGCGGCCGTCGAGGTCGACGCCGAAGATGCCCTCGCCCGTGGACTCGAGCAGCAGCCCGAGCTGGTGCTGCCAGAGCGGGTGGCTCGCGGTGGGATTCAGGACCGGCGTCTCCATGCGCCGGGGGCAAGCAACAGGCGTGCCGGGGCTAGTCGCGCGCCCAGCGGAACTTGCGCTCGGACTCGGCGATCGGCTGGTCGTTGATGCTCGCGAAGCGCTTCTGCATCAGGCCGTTTTCGGCGAACTCCCAGTTCTCGTTGCCGTGGCTGCGGAACCACTGGCCCGCCTCGTCGTGCCACTCGTACTCGAAGCGCACCGCGATGCGGTTGTCCATGAAGGCCCAGAGCTGCTTCCTCAGGCGGTAGTCGTTCTCGCGCTGCCACTTGCGCGTGAGGAAGGCCACCACCTGCTCGCGGCCGTGCAGGAAATCGGCGCGGTTGCGCCATTCGGTGTCTGGCGTGTAGGCCAGGCTCACGCGCTCGGGGTCGCGCGTGTTCCAGGCGTCTTCGGCGGCCTGGACCTTCTTCAGCGCGGTCTCGAGCGTGAAGGGCGGCAGCGGCGGGCGGGATTCCATGGGGAGCCTTTCGTTCGGAGCAGTGGATGGAACGTGCAATGTGCCAGATGTAGACAGACCTGTCTACATGCCTACAATCACGCCATGGACATCTCCGCACTGCCCGCGCGCGAGCGCATCCTGCTCACGGCGCACGCGCTCTTCTATGCCGACGGCATCCGCGCCACCGGCATCGACCGCGTGATCGCCGCGTCGGGCGTCACGAAGGTCACCTTCTATCGCCACTTCCCGTCGAAGGACGACCTCGTGCGCGCCTTCCTCGAGCACCGGCACGGGCGCTGGATGGCCTGGTTCGTCGATGCGCTCGGCCGGCTCGGCGCCGAGCGGCGCATCGCCGACGGCCGGGCGCTGCCGGTGCTCGCCGACGCGATGGCCGAATGGTTCGCCGACCCGGCCTTCCGCGGCTGCGCCTTCATCAACGCCGTGGCCGAGGTGGGCGCGAGCGTCGAAGGCGCCGCCGGGATCGCGCGCGCGCACAAGCGCGAGATGGTGGAGGTGATCGCCGGCCTGGTGCCCGAGGGGCCCCGGCGCATGGCCATCGCGCAGGCCGCCGCGCTCGGGGTCGACGGCGCGATCGTGAAGGCGCAGATGGGCGATGCCGCGCTCGCGCGCGAGGCCGTGGACGACCTGCGCCGGCTGCTGCAGGCGCTTGGCTAACATCGCACGTCCTTCCGCCCCACGCTCCGCCATGGCTTCCTCGCGCCTTCCGTCGACCCAGGGACTGCTCGCCTTCGAGGCGGTGGCGCGGCTGCGCAGCGTGAACCTCGCGGCCGAGGAGCTCAGCGTCACGCCGAGCGCGGTGAGCCACCGCATCCGGCAACTCGAGTCGCAGCTCGCGCTCAAGTTCTTCTCGGGCAGCGACTTCAGCCTCAGCGCCGACGGCATGGCCTATCTCGCGCGCGTGCGCGAGGCGATCGCCGCGCTGCAGCAGGTGCCGGGGCGCGAGCCCGCTTCGCAGGTGCGGCGGCTGCGCGTGGCGGTCACGCCCACCTTCTCGCGCCAGATGCTGCTGCCGCGGCTCGCGCAGTTCCGCGACGCCTATCCGAACATCGAGCTGATGCTGCAGGTCACGATGCCGGTGCGCAACCTCACGGCCGAGGAGGCCGACCTCGAGCTGCGCTTCGGCGCCGGCCCGTTCCACGACCGCGAGTTCTGCCAGCTGCTCGCGGACGAGGTGTCGCCGGCCTGCAGCCCGGCCTACCTGCAGCGCCACGGCCCGTTCGAGGGCTTCGCGACCGAGGCCGAGATCGCGCGCGCGCAGCTGCTGCGCACGCCCCTGGAGGCCTGGCGCATCTGGTTCAAGGCCTGCGGCATCGGCCTGCCCGAGCCCGCGACGGGCCACCAGTTCAACGACCTCGGGCTCGCGCTCGACGCCGCGGCCGAGGACTTCGGCGTGGTGCTGATGCACCTGCGCCTCGGCCGGGCCTGGCTCGAGAGCGGCCGGCTGGTGCTGCTGTCGCCGCGCAGCGTGCCCTCGCCCAATGCCTACTTCCTCTGCTGGCGGCCGGGCGCGATGGAGCGCTGGGAATGCGCCACCTTCGTCGAATGGCTGCGCCGCGCGCTGCGCGAGGACCCCGCCTGAATTCTTTTCAGGCCGGCCGCGGCCAATTTTCAGGTCGGCGCGGCCGCCGCCCGCCACACTCGGCCGGGGCGCGGCCTGCCCATAATGGCGCGCCCGGCCATCCGGCCCGAACACCCCCAGCGATCCTCCGAGGAGACAAGCCTTGCCCGACCTTTCCAAGATCACCCACATCGACGACCTGCGGGTGATCGCCAAGCGGCGCGTGCCGAAGATGTTCTACGACTACGCCGATTCCGGCGCCTGGACCGAGGGCACCTACCGCGCCAACGAGAGCGACTTCCAGAAAATCTTGCTGCGCCAGCGCGTGGCCGTGAACATGGAGGGCCGCACCACGCGCACCACCATGGTCGGGCAGGAGGTCGCGATGCCGGTGGCGATCGCGCCCACCGGCCTCACGGGCATGCAGCACGCCGACGGCGAGATCCTCGGCGCGCGCGCGGCCAAGGCATTCGGCATCCCGTTCACGCTCTCGACCATGAGCATCTGCTCGCTCGAGGACATCGCCGAGCACACCGGGCGGCATCCGTTCTGGTTCCAGCTCTACGTGATGAAGGACCGCGACTTCATCGAACGCCTGATCGAGCGCGCGCGCGCCGCCAACGTCTCGGCGCTGCAGCTCACGCTCGACCTGCAGATCCTCGGCCAGCGCCACAAGGACATCAAGAACGGCCTCACGGCGCCGCCCAAGCCGACGCTCAGGAACCTCATGAACCTCGCGACCAAGCCGCGCTGGTGCATGGGCATGCTCGGCACGAAGCGCCGCACCTTCGGCAACATCGCGGGCCATGCCAAGGGCGTGAAGGACCTGTCCTCGCTCTCGTCGTGGACCGCCGAGCAGTTCGACCCCGCGCTCAGCTGGGCCGACGTGGAATGGATCAAGAAGCGCTGGGGCGGCAAGCTGATCCTCAAGGGCATCATGGACGTGGAGGACGCGCGCCTCGCGGCCGCGAGCGGCGCCGACGCGCTGATCGTCTCGAACCATGGCGGACGCCAGCTCGACGGCGCGCCCTCCTCGATCGCGGCGCTGCCCGCGATCGTCGATGCCGTGGGCCGCGAGATCGAGGTCTGGATGGACGGCGGCATCCGCAGCGGCCAGGACGTGCTCAAGGCGCGCGCGCTGGGCGCCCGCGGCACGCTGATCGGCCGCAGCTTCCTCTACGGCCTCGGCGCCTTCGGCGAGGCGGGCGTGACGCGCGCGCTCCAGATCATCCACAAGGAACTCGATATCACGATGGCCTTCTGCGGCCGCACCGACATCGAGACCGTGGATTCGAGCATCCTGCTGCCGGGCACGTTCTAAGCCCCCTGGCCGAGCAGGCTTGAGGCGCCGGCTGACAGCAGGCGGCGCCGCGCCTGGGGACAATGTTGTATCCAACAACATCGCCTCCACGGCGGCAAGATCACCATGAGCGCAGTCCAGCCTGGCGCGGGAGGCCCGTCGGCCGCCGCGGCATCCTCTCCCGTTCCCCCCATCCAGTACACGCCCGAGGAGAAGCGCCACCGCGTCTTCTCCATCATGGCGGCCTCGTCGGGCAACCTGGTCGAGTGGTTCGACTTCTACGTCTACGCCTTCTCGGCGCTGTACTTCGCCTCGTCCTTCTTCCCCAAGTCCGACCCCACGGTGCAGCTGCTCAACACCGCGGGCGTGTTCGCGGCCGGCTTCCTGATGCGGCCGATCGGCGGCTGGCTGTTCGGCCGCATCGCCGACAAGGTGGGGCGCAAGACCTCGATGCTGATCTCGGTGACGATGATGTGCGGCGGCTCGCTGGTCATCGCCTTCCTGCCGACCTATGCCCAGATCGGCGCCTGGGCGCCGTTCCTGCTGCTCGTGTGCCGGCTGTTCCAGGGCCTGTCGGTGGGCGGCGAATACGGCACCACCGCCACCTACATGAGCGAGGTCGCGCTGCGCGGCCAGCGCGGCTTCTACTCGTCGTTCCAGTACGTCACGCTGATCGGCGGGCAGCTGCTCGCGGTGCTCGTGATCGTGGTGCTCGAGCAGCTGCTCACCGAGGCCGAGCTCAAGGCCTGGGGCTGGCGCATCCCGTTCGTGATCGGCGCCGTGGCCGCGGTGGTGGCGCTGCTGCTGCGCCGCACGCTGCACGAGACGCAGAGCGCCGAGGCCAAGGCCAACAAGGAGGCCGGCACCATCGGCGGCCTGTTCAGGCACCACATGCCGGCCTTCCTCACGGTGCTCGGCTACACGGCCGGCGGCTCGCTGATCTTCTACACCTTCACCACCTACATGCAGAAGTACCTGGTGAACACGGTGCACCTGCCGATCAAGACCGCGAGCTACGTGATGACCGGCGCGCTGTTCGTCTACATGTGCATGCAGCCGGTGTTCGGCGCGCTGTCGGACCGCATCGGCCGGCGCAACAACATGCTGCTGTTCGGCGGCCTGGGCGCGCTCGCGACGGTGCCGATCCTCACCGCCCTGCAGCACACCACGAGCCCCGTGCTCGCGTTCGTGCTGATCATCGTCGCCCTCGCGATCGTGAGCTTCTACACCTCGATCAGCGGCATCGTGAAGGCCGAGATGTTCCCGCCGGAGGTGCGCGCGCTCGGCGTGGGCCTCGCGTACGCGGTGGCCAACGCGATCTTCGGCGGCTCGGCCGAGTACGTGGCGCTGGGCCTGAAGGCGCTCGGCCACGAATCGGCCTTCTTCTGGTACGTGAGCGCGATGATGGTCGTGGCCTTCCTCGTGAGCCTCAGGCTGCCGCGGCAGGCGAGCTACCTGCACCACGACCATTGAGGAGGGGCGCCGTCGCGCGCCCTGCCCCCGCTCAATCGGCGTAGACGCCCGCCGCCTTGATGATCGGGCTCCATTTCGCGATCTCGGCCGCCACGAATTTGCGGTGGCCTTCGGGCTCGATGCGGCCGTCGGCCGCGACCACGGCGCCCAGTCCTTCCTCGCGCTTGATGAAGTCGGCGTCCTTGAGCGCCGCCTTGAGCGCCTCGTTGAGCTTCCTGAGCACCGGCGCGGGCGTGCCCTTGGGCGCGTAGAGGCCGTGCCAGATCGTGACCTGGAAGTTCTTCAAGCCGGCCTCGTCGAGCGTGGGCAGGTCCTTCAGCAGCGCCATGGTCAGGCGCCTGGGCGTGGTGACCGCATAGGCCTTGACCTTCTTCGCCTCGATCTGCGGCGAGGTGTTGGTGGTCTGGTCGCACAGCAGGTCGATCTGGCCGCCGATCAGGTCGGTGATCGCGGGCGCCGTGCCCTTGTACGGCACGGACGTCATCTCGGTCTTCATCGCGCTCTGGTAGAGCAGGCCGCACAGGTGCGAGGCCGAGCCCACGCCTGCGTTGCCGATGTTGATCTTCCCCTTGTTCGCGCCGACCCACGCGGCGAGCTCGGCGTAGTTGGCGGCCGGCAGGCTGGGCCTGGCGATCAGCGTCATCGGCACGTCGTTGACGATGCCGAGGTACTCGAAGTCGGTCTCGACCTTGAACGGCACGTTGCGCACCAGTGTGGGCACGGTCGCCATCGCGATGTGGTTGAGCAGGAGCGTGTAGCCGTCCGGCGCCGCGCGCGCCACCTTGGCGGCGCCGATCGAGCTGCCCGCGCCGGGCACGTTGTCGACGATCACGCTGGCGCCGCCCAGCGGCTTGCGCAGCGCCTCGGCGAGGTCGCGCGCCACGCGATCGGTGGGGCCGCCGGCCGCGAAGGGCACGACGATGGTGACGGGCTTGCCCGCCGGGAAGTCCTGCTGCGCCCGTGCGGGCAGCACGCAGGCGGTGGCCGCCGCGGCGAGGGCGACGGCGAGGGAGGCGAAACGCTGGGTCATGGAATCTCCGGTGATGAAAACATGGGCGGGGTTCAGGGCGCGCGCACGGGCACGCGGCTCTCGAGCGCCGGCGGTTGCCATTCGGGACGGATGTGGCAGCCGTTCTTTCCGTCGCTGTCGTAGCGCGGCCGCAACTCGGCGCAGCGCGCGGCGAGCCCCTCGGGCGTGGGCTTCTCGCCCTTGTCGATCCAGTCGAGCAGCGCATCGAACAGCGCCGGGTATTCCGGATCGCTCAGGTAGCTGTGCTCGCGCTCGGCGCTGAAGCTCTGCACCAGCAGGTCGCCGGTGCCCGCGGCGTCGCGGATGCGGCGGTAGGCGCCTTCGAGCTCGACGAAGGCCGTGGGGTCGTCGATCGCATGCAGGCTCACGGTCGGCAGCGCGGTGCGGCCGGTGGGCCGGCTGTCGGCGGCGAGCGCGCCCTGGGCCTGCGGGTCGGCCGCGTAGCGCGCCACGCCTGCGTTGAGCGCCGCCGCCTCGGCCGGCGCCGCGGCATAGCTCACGCCGACGTTGCCGAAGGGATTGCGGCCGTCGAGGCGCAGCTGCACCAGGTCCTGGAACAGCCAGGTGGCCCAGTTCAGGTGGCCCACGAGCGAACGCTCGGGGATCTTCACCGCCGTGAGGATGGTCTTGAGCCGCGCCGCCTGCTCGGGCGAGCGCTGCGCGGCCGGCAGGCCCACGCCGGTGCACTCGCGCACGCGCTCGGCCAGTTCCTTGCGCGTGAGCTTCGACGCCATCGGCAGCCCCTGCCACAGCGGGTACTGCGGCTCGTCGGGGCGCGGATGGTTGCGGCAGACGTACTGGTAGACCACGCGCAGGTCGAGCCGGAACTCGTAGGCGCTGTTGCCGCCGCCGAGCACGCCGCTGGTGAGCAGCAGCCCGTCGTAGGGGCCCTTGGCGCCGCCCGCGGGCGCATAGAGCTCGGCCGCTTTCGCCGCCACGCCGGCGCCGTAGCTCTGCCCGTGCAGCAGCGTGCGGCGCGGCTGGCCGAAGTGGCGCACGACGATGCGGCGCAGGCGCTCGGTGTCCTCGGCCGCCATGGTCACGCCGTAGCCGCCGCGCCGGTAGGTCGAGCCGGCCCAGGCATGGCCGGCCTTCACCGTGATGGCCCAGCGCTTGAGGTCCTCCTCGCTGCGCGAGAGCTTGGGCGGGCCGGTCTCGGGACCGCCGTGCGCGTGCATCACGAGCACGTTGCGGTTCCAGTCCTTCGGGATCGCGATCCAGTAGAAGGCGCCTGCGCCGTCGGCGCCGGTGTAGCAGCGCGCGCTCTCGGGCACCGGCTGCGGGCAGGCGGCGGGCCGGGGCGCGGTGGGCGCCGCGGCCTGGACCGCCGCACCGGCGCAGGCCAGTGCGAGCGCCAGCGCCAGCCGCGCCGGGGGGAGAAGGAAGTGCCTGTTGTTCATCGTCAATGCCTCACGCCGATTTCGAGCGCCGCGTTCGTGCCGCTGGTGGTCACGAATCCGAGGACGCCGCTGTTGAAGATCCAGTGGCCGGGCCGGCCCGCATCGGCCTGCGCCACGCCGGGCACCGGCGTGTCGTAGGCCAGCGCCGCGGCCGCGCCGCGCAGGTCGAAGCTCGCGCCGGCCACGCTCGCCTCGCCGGCCTGCCCCGCCACGTTCGCCACCGCATAGCTGCCGTCGGCCGTGCCGGCGGCGAGGCTCTGCTGCGTCGCGTAGAGCCGCAGGCCGAAGGCGGTGGCCGATTCGCGCACCAGGTGCAGCGGCAGCGCGGCGCCGTTGACGAGGCCGATCACCATCGAGCCCGTGAGCGTGCCGCCGGTGGTGGTGGCGCCGCCGGTCGGCGCGGTGGTGCGCAGGTCGAAGGCGCCGCGCGCCGTGTTGTAGCTGATGTAGCCCTTCTCGGTGTCGGTGCAGGCCGCGTCGTAGACCATGAAGCTGCCCGCGTTGCGGCAGTACTGGAAGGTGCCCGCGTTGCGCAGCCGCACCGCGCCCGCGAAGGCCGCCGCGCTGCCGCCGCCCTGCTGCACGCCGACCGCGTTGAAGACGTTGGCGACCGGGTTGAAGACCGTGGGCGAGGCCGTGTTCTCGAAGGTGTTCTGGAACGCGACGAGCGGCGCGAAGCCGCCGCCCGCGGGTGCGTTCACGCCGCCCAGCAGCACGCCGCCGGCCGCGAAGGTGAACACCGCGCCGCTCTCGGCGCTCGCGTAGCTGCACTGCCCCTGCGACACCAGGGTGCCGCTGCGCGTGGTGCCGGCGGCCCGCTGCAGGCTGGCGTCGATGGTGACGGTGTAGGCCATGGTGGCGGGGTCGATCGCGACGCGAAGCTCTTCGCCGAAGCTGTCGCCGCCCTTGTAGCTGGTCGCCGCCGCGGGCAGGTTCGGGCAGGCGAGCGGATCGCCGACCTCGGTCACGCAGCTGTAGTTGACGGCCGCGTCGAGGCTGCCGCTGCCGCGGTACTTGGGCCAGGCCGGATAGCGGCACAGCGGCCGCGTGCGCCCGTAGGTGCCCGCCACCGCGTCGACCGCGATGCCGGTGGCCGGCGCGAGCCCCTGCTCGGCCCAGCCCTCGAGCGCGGCGAGCGAGTCCCAGTTGGGAATGAACACGCCCGTGCCGTGGCCCATGCCCGGCACGGTGTAGAAGCGCACGCTCTCGTCGACCGCGGCCTGGCCGAGCGTGGTCACGAGCTGCCGGTAGTAGTCGATGGTGGAGTTCGGGCTGATCACCTCGTCGGCCAGGCCATGCAGCATGATCAGCTTGCCGCCGTGGGCGAAGAAGGGCGCGAGGTTCGGGTCGGTGGCATCGGTGAGCCGCGAAACCTCGGTCACGCGCGCGGTGTACATGCCCGGGTCGAGCGGATCGAAGCCGAGCGTGTCGAAGCCGGCGTCGCGCGTGACGAAGTACTTCACCCACTGGTCGCCCGTGACGTACATGTTGGCGTCGGCCGAGGTCGCGGGGTTGCCCGGCACACGCCGCGTGCCGAGGTCGCGCGTGGTGTAGGGCCCCGCGACGAGCGCGCCTTCGAGCAGGTTGTAGCCCCCCGCGCGCTTCACGCCGTTGGCGAGCGCATAGCCGGTGAACTCGAGCGGCGACTCGATGGCGCGCACGGTCGCGAGCTGCGCGTCCGACAGGCAGGTGTCGCCGTTGTCGGTGCCGCCGCTGCAGCGCAGCGAGGCGAGGATCTGCGTGTTGAGCTGGCGGCAGCTCTCGACGTTGCTCACGATGCCGTCGGCCGCGCCGTCGAGCCTGTCGCAGGCCTGCAGCGCCGCCTTCTGCACCAGCAGCGTCTTGGCCACGTTCATCCAGCCCGCCCCGCCGTTGGCGTAGAGCGCGCGGCCCACGGCCACGTTCGACAGCCGCGTGCCGGTGTAGTTGAGCGCCGGCTCGTTGGCAATCACGCCGTCGTAGTCGAGCGGCCAGCGCTGGATGTAGCCGAGCGCGTCGCGCCCGCCGGTCGAGGTGCCGAGGAAGTAGGCCTTCGCCGGCTTCATGCCGTAGTGCGCGCGCACCAGCGCCTGCGCCACGTCGCGCGTCTTCTTGAGCGCGAGGCCGCCGTAGTTGGCGAGCTGCTCGTCGTTGGCCGCGAAGCGCCCGTCGGTGATGCTGCTCGACTGGTGGCCCGAGTCGTCGCCGTAGGTGGCGTAGCCGAGCGCGAGCGGCGCGGGCTTGCCGGCCGGGCCGAAGCGCAGCGTCTCGGTGCCGTCGATCAGCACACCGTCGAAGCCGCCGCCGCCGAAGTGGATGGTCTTGCGGTTCCACTGCTCGGGCAGGTTGAGCGCGAACTGGATGGACTGCGCGTTCGGATCCACGGAGACGATGGTGCCGCGCACGCGGCAGTAGGCGCCGAACGCGTTGCCGGGCTCGCCGGCCGCCACCGCCGTGGCGCTGGTCACGGTCGCGCCCTGCGTGGGCAGGCCGATGGCCGAGGCGGGCAGGCTCATGCCCGCGAGCTCCGCGCACGCGAGCCGCGGCGCCACGGGCGGCGGCGGGTTGTCGGGTGGGTCGTCGGACGGCGGGTTGCCCTGGCCCGCGGGCGGCGCGGGCGGCAGGAAGAAGCCGCCGCCCCCTCCTTCGCCGCCCCCGCCGCCGCAGGCGGCCAGCAGCAGCGAAAGGCCGATCGCCGCGCCGACCGGGCGGCAGGCGCGAAGCAGCGTGATCGTCGTCGTCTTCGAGGACGCGGGGAAGCGCGGTGGGCGCATGGACTTGTCTCCGGCATGCGGCCTCGGAGGGCCGCTCATTGAACAGGCGGCCGGACGATAGTTTCGGAGTGACCTCGGGTCAAATAAAATAAAGAGGCCTATTCAATATAAAAAACATATGAGAGACATCGGATGGACATCCGCGCGCTGAGATATTTCGCCGCCGTCGCCGAGACCGGCCACATGACGCGCGCGGCCGAGCGGCTGGGCATCCAGCAGCCGCCGCTGAGCCTGCAGATCAAGGCGCTGGAGCGCGAGCTCGGCGTGGCGCTGTTCCGCCGCCATCCGCGCGGCGTGGCGCTGACCGACGCCGGCCGGCTGTTCCAGGCCGAGGCGCTGCGCATGCTGCAGGACATGGAGGCGATGAAGCAGCGCATGGCCCGCGTCGCGAGCGGGCAGTCGGGCACGCTGGCCGTGGGCTTCACGAGCTCGGCCGCGGCGCACCGCTTCGTGCCCGCGGCGCTGCGCGCCTTCCGCCGCGCCTATCCGGACGTGGCGCTGCAATTGCGCGAGGACAACGCGGCCGACCTCACCGAGGCGCTGGCCGCGGGCCGGCTGCACTGCGGCCTCTTGCGCGTGCCGGTGGCGCGGCCCGAGGGGCTGCGGTTCGAGACGCTGCTGCGCGAGCCGGTGCTGGTGGCCATGCCCAGCGACCATCGCCTTGCGCGCGGCAAGGGCTCCCGGCCGCTGCCGCTCGCGCGGCTCTGCGAGGAAGGCATCATCCTCGTGCGGCGCCCCGGCGCCCCCGGCCTCTACGCCGACCTGCTCGCGCTGTGCCATGCCAAGGGCCTTCGACCGCGCGTGGTGGCCGAAGTCGATCGCATGATGACCAACCTCAACCTCGTGGCCGCCGGCGTCGGCCTGTCGGTGGTGCCGGCCTCGATGGGCGGCGTGCACGCGCACGCGATCGCCTATGCGCGGCTGGCCGACGCCGGGCAGCTCGACGCGCCGCTCACGCTGGTCTCGCGCACCGACGAGGACAGCCTGCCCGCGCAGCATTTCGCCGCGCTGCTGCGCCGGCAAGCGCACGAGGACCCGCGCTCATGACGCGCGCGAGCGGGCTCCCGCGCCGCCGCTTCGTGCGCCGCATCGGCCTCGCGCTCGCGGCCGCCTGCGCGGTGCCGCGCCTCGCGCTCGCCGCCGCGGCGCCGTGGCCGCAGCGCCCGCTGCGGTTGATCGTGGTCTACCCGCCGGGCGGCGTGAGCGACGGCATGGCGCGCGCGCTCGCCGAGCCGCTCGCGCAGGCGCTGGCCGTGCCGGTGCTGATCGAGAACCGCGGCGGCGCGGGCGGCAGCGTCGGCATGGACGCGCTCGCGCGCGCCGCGCCCGACGGCTGCACCCTCGCCTTCTCGGCGATCAGCCCGCTCACGCTGCATCCGCTGCTCGCGCGCGTGCCCTACGACCCGCTGCGCGGCTTCGTGCCCGTCGCCAGCGTGATGCGCACGCCGGTGCTCGTGGTCGGCACGCCGGCCTTCACGGGCCGCAGCTTCGACGACCTGGTCGCGACGGCGCGCGGCCGCCCCGGCGCGATGCGCTGGGCCACCTCGGGCGTGGCGACCATCGGCCACATGGTGCTCGCGCAGGTGCGCATGCAGGCCCGCGTCGACATCACGCACGTGCCCTACCAGGGCGGCGGCCCGCAGCTCAACGACGCCCTGAGCGGCCAGTTCGAGCTGCTCTCGACCAACGTCGCCGCGCAGCAGCTGCAGTACATCGCCCAGGGCCGGCTGCGCGCGCTCGCGGTGGGCGCGCCCGCGCGCATCGAGGCCCTGCCCGCGGTGCCCACGCTCGCCGAGCTCGGCTTCGCACGCGCCAACCGCGATTCGCTGTTCGGCCTCTTCGCGCCGGCGCGCACGCCCGCGGCGGTGGTGCAGCGGCTCAACGCCGAGATTAACCGCGTGCTGCGCGGCGACGCCATGCGCGCACGGCTGCGCGCCGCCTACAACCTGCCCGCCGGCGGCAGCAGCGACGACTTCGCGCAGGAGATCGCGCTCGACCGGCGGCGCAACCGCGAGCTGGTGGCGGGCGACCGCTCGCAGTTCGACTGAAGGACCGCGCCTTCAGTCCTCCGCGGTCCAGAGCCCCGGATAGTCGCGCACGAAGTCGTCGCCCGTGGTGCGCAGCGTCGCCGCATAGTCGAAGCGCCTGGCCTCGTAGGCATAGGCGTCGTCGCCGGTGCGCTCGTAGCGCTGCATCAGCTCGCTGAGCACGCCGCCGCCGTCGAGGTCGAGCCAGGCGGCCGGGGCGTCGGCGCCCTCGCCGGTCGCGAGGTGCAGCCGGCGCAGCTGCAGCAGGTTGGTGGCGGGGGTGAAGCCGAGGTCGAGGTCGAGGCAGTGCGAGAGGTCGGGCACGGGCTGGTCGTTGAGCTTCCAGCGGCCGTGCGCGTCGCGCGCGATCGAGAGGTCGACGGCCTCGCCGCCGACCCAGCCGCGCACGGTGCCCCACTGCGTGTGCCAGTGCAGGTCGCAGCGCACGCGGTAGTGCAGTTGGGCGATGCGGCCGTCCTCGCGACGGAACGCGGCGGCGCCGTCGAGCTGCCACGCGGTCGCGTTGCGCTCGAGCCGGCAGGCGTCATGGCCCGGTGCGTCGAGCCTGCGCCACAGGATGGATGCGACGGTTTGCATGCCGTGCATGATGGCCCGAGCGGGCGGCCGAGGCAAGCCTGGGAGCCTCCCAGTCAGGGCGCGAGCGCCGCGCGCACGTGGTCGAGGAACTCGCGCGCGCTCGATCCGAAGTCCGGCGGCAGCCAGCCGCGCTCGAACAGGCGCGCGAAATCGGCTTCGAGCGCCGGGTGGGTGCGCACGAAATCGTCGATCTCGGCGCGCAGCGCCGCGCGCTCGGCGGGGGTGGAGCTCCGGTTGTAGTCGGCCATGATCTCGGCGCCGGTCTCGCCGAAGAGCAGGTCGGCGTCCTGGCCGAAATGGACCTGGGTCAGGTTCTCGATGAGTTCGTAGCGGTTCATGGGGCTTTCTGCTGCGGTTTTTTTCGAGATCGGTGCGCAAGCATGCCATGCCGCTAACATCGCCCGCTCGACCATCGAAGGAGCGTACACGTGGAATCCTGGTTCGCCGACGCCAAGCCGATCGACTCGCTGGAGCCCGAGATCGCGTTCCAGCTCCGCGACGAGATCCAGACCGCGGGCTATCGCCCGCCCGAGCCGCTCGCCCTGCCCTCGTTCGCGCGCGCCGACCGGCTGCGCGTGCGCAGCGCGGAAGCGGTCGGGCACGAGGCGGAGCTCGCGGCCTACTACGCGCGGGTGGTCGCGCTCGCACGGCAGCACGGCCTCTCGTTCGACCAGGTGCGGCAGTATTTCTGGATCGACCTGCGGCTCGACAACGCGTCCGCCGACGTGCACCTGTCCTTCCCCTGGTACGACACCTTCTCGGCCATCGACCACGTGCTGCGCGCGCTCGAGGGGCCGGACGAGGGCCTGGTCTACGACGACGAGGACCAGGGCTGGGCGATCGAGATCCGGGCGCGCAACGGCAAGTTCTACATCCGCGAGCACGACCCCGACGGCGACGACGAGCCGGGTCTTGCCGTCACGCTGCCGCGCGAGGGTCTGCGCGCGCGCATCGCGCCGCTGCGCGCGCGCACGCAGAAGCTGATCGCCTCGCTCGCGCAGGAACTCGGCGCCGACGTCTGGACCCGCGGCGAGGCCGGCTCGCTCCTCTGACCTTCCTCAGATCGGATAGGCCGTGAGGATGTAGAACGGCTTGCCGTTGTAGGTTTCCATCTTCAGGATGATCCGAACGCCGCGCAGGTCGTTGACCGCGGTGCTGCCGAACTGCACGCCGCGCCCCACGACGTAGCCCACCACGTGCTCGATCTCGGGCGACTTGCTGCCCGCCGCCGCGCTGCGCGACCAGGCCTTGACCGCGGCCGCGTTGGCGCGCAGCGTCTCGGAGATGGCGCGCTCGGCGGTGGCGAGGTCGCTGAAGGTGGAGACCGCCCTGGGCCCGGGCCGCGTGGCGGTGCGCACGCGCGCGAGCAGCTGGGCGTCGGTCTGCCCGACGTGGCGCGCCATGGTGTGGCCGCCGAGCCGCGAGCCCGCGGCCGCCTCGTGCTCCACCAGCCGGATGCGCCCGCCGCGCATCACCGAGACGATGCGCGCGGCGCCGAGCCCTGCGGTCACGGCCAGCGGCACGGCCACGTCGACCGCGAGGCCGATGCCCTCGGCGGTCTCGCGCGAGGCGCCGAGCGCCTCGGCGGCCGAGGTGGCGGTGACGGCGGTGGCGGTGCGCTGCGGCACGCCGGTCCAGACCTGGCGGCCCGAGGCGGCCAGGGTGTCGAAGCCGTGCACGCCGAGCACCACGCAGCCCGCCTTGGTGACCATGGTGGGTTCGGGCGCGACGCAGAGCACGCCTGCGCCGACCAGCTCGACCACGCCGGTCACGAGCCCGACCGTGCCCCAGAGCCGGTTGCTGAGGCTCGCGGACTCGGGGACCTCCTGGTCGTCGAGCACCGCCGCCATCTGCACGGGCGTCAGCGCGATGGTCATCCCTTCGACTTCGTCATCCATGCCGGATTCCTTTCGTTGCCATGCTTTTCTTCATGCCATCGACGGTCGGGTCGGACCGCGGCCGGCCCGCATTCTGGCATGGGCGGCGCCCGCAGCAGAGAGCGCCCGGGCGCGAGACAATCGGCGCCGTGAGTTCCAAGCCCGTGCCAGTGCCCCCGATCCGCCGCATCGCCCACCTCGACATGGACGCCTTCTACGCGTCGGTCGAGCTGCTGCGCTATCCGCAGCTCAAGGGCCTGCCGGTGGTGATCGGCGGCGGCCGGCGCAGCGTGGACGAGGCGATGCGCAACCTGCCGCCGGGCGGCACGCTGGCCGACATCCCGGTCGAGGCCTTCGCGCGCCTGAAGGACTACGTGGGCCGCGGCGTGATCACCACCGCCACCTACCCGGCGCGGCAGTTCGGCGTGGGCTCGGCCATGGGGCTCATGAAGGCCGCCAAGCTCTGCCCGCAGGCGATCCTGCTGCCGGTGGACTTCGACGAGATCCGCCGCTTCTCGCGCACCTTCAAGAAGATCATCACCGACATCGCGCCGGTGATGGAGGACCGCGGCGTGGACGAGGTCTACATCGACTTCACCGAGGTGCCCGGCGGCCAGCGCGAGGGCGGGCGCACGCTGGCGCGGCTGATCCAGAAGTCGATCTTCGACGCCACCGGCCTGACCTGCTCGATCGGCGTCGCGCCCAACAAGCTGATCGCCAAGATGGCGAGCGAATTCAACAAGCCCAACGGCATCTCGATCGTCCACGAGGAAGACCTGCAGACGCTGATCTGGCCGCTGCCCTGCCGCAAGGTCAACGGCATCGGGCCCAAGGCCGACGAGAAGCTCAAGCGGCTGGGCATCGAGACCATCGGCCAGCTCGCGGGCTGCGAGCGCGGCTGGCTGATCGAGCATTTCGGCAAGTCGACCGGCGCCTGGATGCACGAGGTCGCATGGGGCCGCGACGACCGCCCGGTGGTGACCGAGAGCGAGCCGGTCTCGATGAGCCGCGAGACCACCTTCGAGCGCGACCTGCACGCGGTGCGCGACCGCGCCGAGCTCGGCGCGATCTTCACGCACCTGTGCGAGAAGGTGGCGGAAGACCTGCAGCGCAAGGGCTACGTCGGCAAGACCATCGGCATCAAGCTGCGCTACGACGACTTCAAGATCGCCACGCGCGACCAGACCATCGACCGCTTCACCAACGACGCGAAGACGATCCGCCACACCGGTGGCCTGTGCCTGAAGCGGGTGCCGCTCGAGCGGCCGCTGCGGCTTTTGGGCGTGCGCGTGGGCGCGCTCGCGAAGGTCGGCAGCCCCGAGGCGCTCGCGCCCGCGGGCCCGGGCGCCGCGCGTGCGCGCGCGCAGCAGCCCGCGGCGACGACCGCGTCGCTGTTCTGAGCCGCGATGAAGCGCTGGCTCGCGTACCCGGCGTTCGCGCTGCTCGCGCTGCTGTCGGCGGCCGCACTCTACGCGGGCGTGGCCTGCATGCTGATGTTCTGGCCCGCCAACGCCGCGCCGCGCGCGGCGGCGCCGGCGCCCGCGGTGCAGGCCTGGGTGCTGAGCAACGGCGTGCACACCGACCTGGTGTTCCCGATCCGCTCGGCGGCGATCGACTGGACGCATCTGTTCCCCTTCGCGCATTTCAGGGCCGTGCCGGCCGATGCGGAGTTCGTCGCGATCGGCTGGGGCGACCGCGAGTTCTACCTCCACACGCCCACCTGGGCCGACCTCACGCTCGCGCGCGCCCTCGGCGCGATGGCGGGCGGCAACCGCGCGCTGCTGCACGTGACCTACCTGCGCCGCGCCCAGCTGCGGCAAGGCGCCTGGCGGCTGCCGCTGTCGCAGGCGCAGTACGCCGAGCTCGTGGCCCATGTGCGCGAGGCGCTGCCCGCGGGCCGCGCGGTGCCGATCGCGGGTGCCCACTACGGCCCCGACGACGCCTTCTACGAAGCCGAAGGCGGCTACCACCTGTTCGAGACCTGCAACACCTGGACCGGCCGCGGGCTGCGCCGTGCGGGCGCGACGGTGAGCCGGTGGACGCCCTTCGACTTCAACGTGGTCTGGCACCTGGAGCCCGGCCCCTGAGAAGCTGTGAACGAACCCGTCATGCCCGCTCATGCCACCAAAGCACGCCCACTCCGCGTTGCAAATGCTCGCCATAGCCCGAGCTATGGCTGCGCTTTGCGCCTTGATTGGGCGCACTTTGGCGGCCTGCTCGGGCACGCCGGATTCATTCACAGCTTCTGAGCGCGCGGCTGCTTCCACAAAGCGCCTCCATCGCACCGCTGCGGCGTGCGGCGTCCTACAGCCCGCGGCCGCCGCGGCAGGCAAAAGCTCAGGCTATCGCCATCGCGCCTCCACCATGCCGGCCCGCTCCGCACCGAACCATCCACCGTCGAAACCCACGCCCATTGCCGAAGGCCTGGTCTACGTCAACCCCGACATGCCGGGCATCCGCCGGCTGCGCCACGGCGACGGCTTCCGCTACCGCGATGCCGATGGCCGCGCGGTGCGCGATCCGGACGAGCTCTCGCGCATCCGCATGCTCGCGATCCCGCCGGCCTACGAGGACGTCTGGATCTGCCCGCTGCCCAACGGCCACCTGCAAGCCACCGGCATCGACGCGCGCGGGCGCAAGCAGTACCGCTACCACCCTGACTGGCGCCTGTTCAAGGACGAGACCAAGTTCGAGCGGCTCGAGGCTTTCGGGCGCGCGCTGCCGCGCATCCGCGCGCGCGTCGCGCGCGACCTGCAGCAGGGCGCCGCCAGCCGCGGCGTGCCGCGGCGCCAGCAGGTGCTCGCGGCGCTGGTGCGGCTGCTCGACACCACGCTGCTGCGCGTGGGCAACGAAGAGTACGCGAGCAGCAACGGCTCCTACGGCCTGACCACGCTGCGCAACCGCCATGCCGCGGTGCAGGGCGGCGCGCTGCGGCTGCGCTTCCGCGGCAAGAGCGGCGTGTTGCACGAGGCGCGGCTCGACGATCCGCGCGTCGCGAAGGTGGTGCGCCAGTGCCAGCAGCTGCCCGGCCAGGCGCTGTTCCAGTACCAGGAGGAGGAAGCGGACGGCGGTGCGCTGCGCAGCGTGTCGTCCACCGACGTGAACGACTACCTCGCCGAAGCCTCGCCGGGCGAGCGCTTCACGGCCAAGGACTTCCGCACCTGGCACGGCACGGTGCAGGCGCTCGAGCTCACGCGGCTGGCCTGCGAGCCCGGGCGCACCGCGGCCGACGGCAGCCGCTACACGGCCAAGGAGATCCTCGCGGCGGTCGCGAAGCAGCTCGGCAACACGCCGGCGGTGTGCAGGAAGGCGTACGTGCATCCGGCCGTGCTCGCGCTCGGCAGCGCGCTCGCGGGCGACGCCGACGACCCTTCGGCCGAGATCCTGCGCCGGATGTCGGCGCGCACCGCCGCCGCGGGCCGCACGCGCGGCCTGCATGCGCCCGAGCAGCGGCTGCTCGCGTTCCGGCGCAGGCACCGGCAGCGGCTCGCGCGCGAGGCACGCGCGGCGCGCCCGCGTGCGGCGCGGAAGGCTCAGCCCGCGGTCAGGGGGAAGCAGACGCTGTCGCGCTCGAGCGCCACCGCGTAGCCGAGGTCGTCCGCCAGGCTCTGCAGCGCGATCGCATCGATCGCGAGCGCGCGCGGGGCGCGGTGCGCATCGAGCACCGGGCTCGCGCCGCCGGAGGCGCGCGGCGTGCCGCGCAGGCACAGCCCGTGGTCGCCGCGCGGTTCGATGCGGATCGCGCCGGTGTCGGTCTCGCCGTCGTGCAGGTAGCCGAGCGCGCCGAGCAGCAGGTAGCGCAGCGCCGCGCCCTGCGGGCGGCGCGGCTCGTCCTCGCGCGGCGCGAGCGCGGGATCGATCTCGAGCGCGATGCCGTGCATGTCGAAGGCGGCGCGCATCAGCCCCACGCACTGCGCGACCAGCGCGCTGCGCGTGATGCCGTCGTCGGTGGTCGCGAGCTCCCAGTCGCGCAGCGAGCGGATGCCCTCGACCAGCTCGGACATCTGATGGTCGATCAGCGTCACGCGCTCCTCGCAGGCCGCGGCGTCGATCGTGGCCTGGCCGATCTGGCGCTTGAGCATCAAGAGCGCCATGCGCATCACCGAGACCGGCGCGGCCATGTCGTGCCGCAGGGCGGGCAGCGCGCGCGTGAGCAGTTCGTGGCGCACCCCTGCGGCGATCCAGCTGCGGGCCCCGGGGGAGGCCTTCATCGCCCGGCGGGAGCGGAGGAATCCGCCCCGATGGGTGGAGGGGCCCGCAGCGGGGTGCGGGGCGCGGCGATGGGCACGTTCACGTTGCGCGTCCTGAAGCGAAGGGAGACAGCGAGTATCGTGCCCGCCCCCGGCGCCAGGTGTAGGAGCGTGCCTACGTTTCGCGCCGCGGCGCGGCGCGTCCTCAGGGCTTGCCGAGGTAGACGCGCACGTCCTTCACCTCGACGCCCGCGGCGGCGATGGCGGCGCGCAGCTGCGCCTCGGTCACGCCCAGCGTCTGGGTCCAGTAGCGCACCTCGTGCGGCTCGTTGACATTGATGCGGTTGCGGTCCTGCGGACCGCGCTTGCTCGGATCGTCTGCCATGGTGTGATGTCCTTTTCGTCGAAGCGATGCTTGCGGTGTTCCCGATGCCTGCACCATGCGCGCCCACCCTGCCGCGCGCTGGAGGACGGCGGCGCGGGCGCTTGAAGGAAATGTCCGAAACCGCCCCGCCGCGTCCGGGCAGCGTTCGGCTTTGCAAAAGGGAGGCTTTCGCAATCGCCAAACCACGGACGCGCGCGGCGGCATAGATTCGGTGCATGAACCACGCGAACGACCAGAGCTTCCCCGAGATCCGCGATGCGGTGCGCAGCCTCTGCGCGCAGTTTCCCGACGCCTACTTCCGCCGCGTCGACGAGGCGCGCGCCTATCCGGCCGAATTCGTCGACGCGCTCACCCGCGCCGGCTGGATGGCCGCGCTGATCCCGCAGGACTACGGCGGCTCGGGCCTGGGCCTGACCGAGGCCTCGGTGATCATGGAGGAGATCAACCGCGCCGGCGGCAACTCGGGCGCCTGCCACGGCCAGATGTACAACATGGGCACGCTGCTGCGCCACGGCAGCGAGGCGCAGAAGCGCGCCTACCTGCCGAAGATCGCCGACGGCACGCTGCGGCTGCAGTCGATGGGCGTGACCGAGCCCACCACCGGCACCGACACCACGAAGATCAAGACCACGGCGGTGCGCAGGGGCGACCGCTACGTGGTCAACGGCCAGAAGGTCTGGATCTCGCGCATCCAGCATTCGGACCTGATGATCCTGCTCGCGCGCACCACCGCGCTCGCGGAGGTGAAGAAGAAGTCCGAGGGCATGTCGATCTTCATCGTCGACCTGCGCGAGGCCGTGGGCCAGGGGCTGACGGTGCGGCCGATCCCCAACATGGTGAACCACGAGACCAACGAGCTGTTCTTCGAGAACCTCGAGATCCCGGCCGAGAACCTGATCGGCGAGGAAGGCCAGGGCTTCCGCTACATCCTCGACGGGCTCAACGCCGAGCGCACGCTGATCGCGGCCGAGTGCATCGGCGACGGCTACTGGTTCATCGACCGCGTGGCAGCCTACGCCAAGGAGCGCGTGGTGTTCGGCCGCCCGATCGGCCAGAACCAGGGCGTGCAGTTCCCGATCGCCGAGGCCTTCATCGAGGTCGAGGCGGCCAACCTGATGCGCTGGGAAGCCTGCCGCCGCTTCGACGCCCACCAGCACTGCGGCGCCCAGGCCAACATGGCCAAGTACCTGGCCGCCAAGGCCAGCTGGGAAGCGGCCAACGCCTGCCTGCAGTTCCACGGCGGCTTCGGCTTCGCCTGCGAATACGACATCGAACGCAAGTTCCGCGAGACGCGGCTCTACCAGGTCGCGCCGATCTCCACCAACCTGATCCTGAGCTACGTGGCCGAGCACATGCTGGGCCTGCCGCGCTCGTTCTGAGGCCTCCATGAACCACGACCTTCGAGACCATCCGAGCCGCGCGCTGGCGAGCTTCGCGGCCGGACTGCAGCCGGCCGACATTCCCGCGCCGGTCCGCAGCCGCGCCGAGGACCTGATCGTCGACTGGCTCGGCTCGGTGCTCGCGGCGCGCAGCGCGCGGCCGGTGCAGAGCATCGAGCGCTTCGCACGCGCGATGGGCCCGGCCGAGGGCCCGAGCGAGCTGCTGACCTCGCGCCGCACGAGCTCGCCGCTGTTCGCGGCGCTGGTCAACGCGGCGGCCTCGCATTACGTCGAACAGGACGACGTGCACAACGGCTCGGTGTTCCATCCCGCGGCGGTGGTGATCGCGCCCGCGCTCGCGGTGGCGCAGAGCCTCGGCGCGAGCGGCGCGCAGCTGCTCGCGGCGGTGGTCGCGGGCTACGAGGTCGGCATCCGCGTCGGCGAGTTCCTCGGCCGCTCGCACTACAAGGTGTTCCACACGACAGCCACCGCGGGCACGATCGCCGCCGCGGCGGCCGCGGGCCGCCTGCTCGGGCTGGGGCCGCAGCAGATGCTGCATGCCTTCGGCTCGGCGGGCACGCAGTCGGCCGGGCTCTGGGAGTTCCTGCGCGACGCCGCCGATTCCAAGCAGCTGCACTGCGCCCACGCGGCCGCGAGCGGGCTGATGTCGGCGTACCTCGCGCAGGACGGCTTCACCGGCGCGGCGCGGATCCTCGAGGGCGCACAGGGCCTCGCGGCCGGCATGTCGCGCGACGCCGATCCGGCGCGGCTCACCGACCGCCTCGGCACGCGCTGGGCGCTGGCCGAGACCTCGTTCAAGTACCACGCCTCGTGCCGCCACACGCACCCCGCGGCCGATGCGCTGCTGCAGGTGATGGCGACCCACGCGCTGCGCCCGGCCGACGTGGCGCGGGTGACCGCGCACGTGCACCAGGGCGCGATCGACGTGCTCGGCCGCGTGACGGTGCCGGCCACGGTGCACCAGGGCAAGTTCTCGATGGGCACCGTGCTCGGCCTGATCGCGGTGCACGGCCGCGCCGGCCTCGGCGAGTTCGACCGCGACTTCCTCGCGCCAGAGGTGGCGGCCTTCCGCGACAAGGTGACGATGGCACTCGACCCCGAGGTCGATGCCGCCTACCCCGCGCGCTGGATCGGCAAGGTCGAGGTGCGCACCACCGACGACCGCGTGCTGCACGGCCGCGTCGACGAGCCCAAGGGCGACCCGGGCAACAGCCTGAGCCGCGCGGAGATCGAGGACAAGATGCAGCGCCTCGCGCACTACGGCGAAGGAGTGACGGCCGACGAGGCGAAGGCGCTGTGCGAGCGCATCTGGGCGCTCGAGGCGGCGCCGCGCGTGGGGCGCTGGCTGGGCTAGGCGAACAGCCTCCCCTGCCCCGGCGACCGCGCATCGAGCCCCGCGGTGCACACCAGGTCCCAGAAGCCCGCGGGCGAACTCGAGACCACGGGCACGCCGAGCTGCGCCTCGACCTCGCGCACCGCGTCGAGCGTGACCAGGCCGCCGCAGGAGATCAGGATGCCGTCGGCGCCGGGCTGCGCGTCGAACACGCGCAGGCAGAGGTCGACCAGCACCTGCGTGGGCACGCGGCCGACGGCCTGCACGTCGGAAATGGCGAGGCCTTCGAGCGCGAGCGGCTCGAAGCCGCTGTCGTCGAGGTAGCGGCGCAGCTGCGCATTGACCTCGTCGATGTAGGCCGTGGCCACGGCGACGCGCCGTACGCCGAGGTGGCGCAGCGCGCCGACGATGGCGTTGCTCATCGTCGTGCACGGCAGCCCGGTGGCGCGCGCCATCTCGGCCTGGAGCTCGACGTTGAAGGCCGCGCCGCGGAAGAAGCTCAGCGAGGTACCCATGAGCGAGACCGCGGCCGCGCCCTCGGCCTTGAGCGCCACGGCCTTCCCGACCACCGAGTCGATGACCTCGGTGTAGCCGCGGGTGGAGATCTCGCCGAGGCCGAGGCCGAGCGCGCTGAAGCGGATGTGCCCGCCGTAGAGCAGCGGCCCGTCCACGGGCACCGCGCCGGCGGCCGGCGGAACGATCAGGCCCAGGTGCGCGGATGCGGTCGTCGTCATCTACTTGCCCTCGGCCACGATCTGCTGCTCGGCGATCAGGCGCTGCCAGCGCTTCGTCTCCTCGGCCAGGTCCTTGCCGAGCTGCGCCGGGGTGGCGTAGGCGCGCAGCGTGCCCTGGGCGGCCGCGGCGGCGCCGGCCTCGGGCGTGTCGAGCACGGTCTTCACCGCGGCCGAGAGCTTGTCGACGATCTCGTCGGGCGTGCCGGCCGGCGCGAGCACGAAGATGCGCGGCGCGACGTCGAAGCCCGGCAGCGCCTCGGCGAGCGCGGGCACGCCCTCCGCGCCCTCGAGCCTGGCGGTGTTCATCAGACCGATGGCGCGCAGCTTGCCGGCCTTGGCCTGGGCCATGCCGGCGGTGGCGCTGACCACGCCGATCGGCACCTGGCCGCCGACCACGTCGGGCACGATCTGCGCGGCGCCGCGGTAGGGCACGTGCACCACGCGGCTGCCGCTCATCTGCTTGAGCATCTCGAAGCCGAGGTGGTGCACCGTGCCGACGCCCGAGGTGGCGTAGGAATAGCGGCCCGGCTGGGCCTTGAGCGCCTTGACGAACTCGGCCGGCGTCTTGGCCGGGAAGTCGTTGCCCGTGACGATCATCAGCGGCGAGATGAACGCTCCCGCCACCGGCCTGAAGCTGGTGAGCGGATCGATCGCGATCTCGGGGCGCAGCAGCTTGGCGGCGAGCAGCGCGCTGTCGCCCATCATCAGCGTGTAGCCGTCGGGCGCCGACTTGGCGACGTACTCGGCCGCGATCAGGCCGGTGGCGCCGGTGCGGTTGTCGACCATCACCTGCTGGCCCAGCACCGTCGCGAGGCGCGTGCCGAGCAGGCGCGCGACCGCGTCGACGCCGCCGCCGGCCGAGTAGCCGACGACGAGCCGGATCGGCTTGTCGGGGTACTTCTGGGCCCAGGCCGCGGGTGCGGCGAGCGCGCCCGCGAGGCCCAGCGCGAGGGCAACCCGCAAGGCGCCGCGGCGCGCGCCGCGGGAGGGAAGGTCGTGGCTGGCTTTCATCGTCATCGTGTCTCCGTCGTTGTTGTCATGGTCCGGCAGGCGCTCAGGCCTTGCCCTTGCCGCGCGAGGTCGGCAGCTTCGCGAGCTCGCGCACGCGATCGGCATTGGGCGTGAAGCCCAGGCCCGGCGCCTCGGGCAGTGTGAGCCAGCCCTGGTCGGGCACGGGCAGGCCGTCGAAGACCTGCTTGAGCATCTGAACCGCCACGTAGTGGTATTCGACCAGCCCGCCGTTCGACACGCCCGCATGCAGGTGCATGTTGTGGAAGGGCCAGGCGCCGCCGTTGTCGATCGGCACGTTGAAGGCCGCGGCCATGCCCGCGATCTTGAGCACCTGCGAATAGCCGCCCGAGATGGTCACGTTGGGCTGCAGCACGTCGGTCGCCTGCTGCACGAGCAGGTCGCGGAAGCGGAAGGCCAGGCCCTCGTTCTGGCCGCAGGCGAGCGGAATGCGCGTGCGCGTGCGCAGCTGGGCCATCTGGCGCACGTCGTTCTGCGTCAGCGGCTCCTCGAAGAAGCTGATGCCGTAGGGCTCGATGCGCTGCGCGAGCTCGCTCGCGTGGAACAGGTCGAGGCCGCAGTTGGCGTCGACGTAGAGCTTCACGTCGGGGCCCACGGCCTCGCGCACGGCCGCGACGCGGCGCACGTCCTCGGCGATCACCTCGTCGAGCGGGCGCGGCTCGTCGCGGCGCGCGAGCGCATGGTTGCCGACCGTCATCTTCAGCCTGCGGAAGCCCTGCGAGACCCAGAGCTTCGCGGCCGCGGCGAGCTGGTCGCGCTCGAAGAAGCCGAAGCCGAAGGTGGCGTACACCGGCACCTTCGCGCGCGCGCCGCCGAACAGGCGCCACAGCGGCTGGCCCAGCGCCTTGCCCTTGAGGTCCCAGAGCGCGATGTCGAGCGCCGCGATGGCATGGCTCGCGTAGCCGGTCTGGCCGCGCGGGGAGAGCAGCCAGTAGAGCTTCTCCCACAGGCGCTCGGTGGCCAGCGGGTCCTCGCCCACGAGCGCCGGGCCCGCGACCTCGCGCACGGCGGCGGCGATGACTTCCTCCTCGGTGATGGCGGTCATGCCGTGGCCGACCAGGCCGGTGTCGGTCTCGATCTCGGTCAGGCAGAGCGAGAGCGAGGTCTCTTTGTTGAGGCCCACCACGTCGATGGTGACGGGAATGTTCAGCGGCGTGGCGCTGACGCGAACGATCTTCAAGGTTGTCTCCTTTCGGTGTGGGCGCATCTTTGCGCGCCCGCCGCGGGAGAACAATTCGTTTTTGGCGAGCGCGAGGCTTCGCGCGGCGCGAAAGCTCGCGGGTCCCCGCCTGCTCAGTCGGGCCGGCCCAGGTGGTCGAGCACCGAGCGCGCGGCCACGGTCAGCTCCTGCACCCGGCGCACGCACAGCAGGTGCCGGCGCGCGGCCCAGGGCGCGTCGAGCTGCAGGCAGCGCAGCCGCAGGATCTGCAGCTGCGGCACGATCGCGGCATAGGGCAGCAGGCCGATGCCCACGCCCTGCTCGACCATGCGGCAGACCATGTCGAAGCTGCCGACCTGCATGCGCACCTTGAGCGGCAGCTGCGCCTCGAGCGCGGCGTCCACCAGCACGCGGTGCAGCGCCGTGCCTTCGCGGACCACGATATGGTCGTGGCGCAGCACTTCCTCCACGCCGATGCGGCGGCGCCGCGCGAGCGGATGGTCGCGCGCGACCACCACCGCGAGCTCGTCGCTGCGGTACGGCAGGCATTCGAGGCCTTCGGCGGGCGTGCGGCCCTCGATCACGCCGATGTCGGCGAGCCCGGCGTGCACCGCCCTGACGACCTCGGTGCTCGCGCGCTCCTGCAGGTCGATCTTGAGCACCGGATGCAGGCGCAGGAACGAGCCGATCTGCGCCGGCAGGAACTGCGCGATCGCCGAGGCGTTGGCGGTGATGCTGACCACGCCCGCGACGCCGTTCTGGAAGTCGTCGAGCTCGGCACCGAGCCGGTCCATGGCCGAGAGGACGGCGCGCGCATGCAGCAGCAGGCCGTGGCCCGCGGCGGTCAGCGTGACGCCGCGTGCGTGCCGCACCAGGAGCGGCAGCTTCGCGCGCGCCTCGAGGTCGGAGATGCGCTTGCTCGCGGCCGCGAGCGCGATGTGGCAGCGCTTGGCGCCCTCGCTGATGCTGCCGTGGTCGGCCACGGCGACGAAGAGGCGGAGCGACTTGAGGTCGGCGGACACGGCGGCGGCGCTCAGGGCGCGACGAGGTGGTCGAACAGCGCGCGCGCCGAGGCCGGCAGCTGCCGCGTGAGGAAGCCCGCGAGCTTGCGCGGCAGGTACTCGGTGATCGAGGTGGTGTTGGCGAACACCCGCACGTGGCCCTTGATGCCCTGGCCGAAGTCCTGCATGTCGCAGCGCAGGTGCTCCATCTGCTGCATCGCGAGCGAGATGCAGGCCTTCTCGGCGCCGCGCGTGAGGCTGCGCGCGTCGGCCACGTGGACGAAGAGCTTGAGGTCGAACAGGTCGAAATGCAGGTTCACCGGGCTTCGCCTCCGCCCCGCTATTGCCGCGCGGTGCGGATGTTCGGCGGCAGCGCTTGCGGCCAGCTGGTGCGGAAGGGATTGATGTCGAGGCCGCCGCGGCGCGTGTAGCGCGCGTAGACCGCGAGCTTGTTGGGCTGGCAGCGCTGCCAGATGTCGGTGAACATGCGCTCGACGCAGGGCTCGTGGAATTCGTTGTGGTTGCGGAAGCTCACGATGTACGCGAGCAGTCCCGCCTGGTCGATCGCCGGGCCGCTGTAGCGGATCTGCACGCTGCCCCAGTCGGGCTGGCCGGTGACGAGGCAGTTGCTCTTGAGCAGCCGGCTCGTGAGCGTCTCGTTCACGGGCGGCTGGCTGGTGTCGCTCGACAGCAGCTCGGGCGCGGGCTGGTAGTGGCTGCACTCGATGTCGAGGCGGTCGAGGTCGAGGCCGTCGAGCTCGTGCACCGGCTCGCGGTCGAACATGTCGGGCGCGAGCAGCTTCACGCCGATGCCCGCGGACTGGCCGCTGCCGCGCCAGAGCGCCTCGGCGAGGTCGGCGCGCAGCCGGTCGCGCACCGCCTCGATGTTCGCGAAGGGCGTGCTGTTGAAGCTGTTGAGGTAGAGCTTGAAGGACTTGCTCTCGATGATGTTGGGCGTCTCGCAGGGGATCGTGAAGTGCGCGATCGCGAGCTGCGGCTTGCCGCGCAGGTTGAGCCAGCTGACCTCGAAGGCGGTCCAGAGGTCGGCGCCGAAGAAGGGCAGCGCGCCGCTGCGGATGCCCATGGCCTCGCGCTGCGTGGCGCGCGGAATCGGGAACAGCAGCGCCGGGTCGTAGCGGTCGGCATAGGCCGAGGCGCGGCCGAGCTGCGACTGCTCGGGCGTGTTGGGGTTCGGTGGGATGTTGTCGAGGCTCATGGCGTTCAGTGTTCTTCGGCCGCATGCAGGAACGGCGCGATGTGGTGGACGAGGATGGCGCAGACCTCTGGCGGCAGGTCGTGGCCCATGCCCGGGACGGGAACGAACTTCGCGCCGGGGATGCGCTTGGCGGTGTCGATGCCGCAGGCGATCGGCACCAGCGCGTCGTCCTCGCCGTGCAGCACCAGCGTCGGGCACTGGATGCGCGGCAGCAGCGCGGGGCGCTCGGTGTCGGCGCCGATCGCGAGCATCTGGCGGAAGATGCCCGACGGGCGATAGGCGCGCCGCATGCTGAACTTGAGGCGCTGGGCGAGCCGCTCGTCGCTCTCGGGGTACGCGGGACTCTGGATCAGCCGCAGCAGCCGGATGCTGTGGGCCACGAGCGCGGCCTCGCTGCCGCCGAGCGGACGGCGCAGCAGCATCGCGGCCACCTCGGCCTTCGGTCCGGGCAGGCCGCGCGCGCCGCTCGAGCTCATGATGCTCACGAGCCGCCGCACGCGATCGGGCGCCTCGGCCGCGATGTGCTGGGCGATCATGCCGCCCATCGAGGCGCCGATCACGTGCGCGCGTTCGATGCCGAGCGCATCGAGCACGCCGAGCGAATCTCGCGCCATGTCGGCCAGCGTGTAGGGCGAGCGCACCGGCAGGCCGAACTTCTGGCGGATGCTCTCCCAGACGATGTTGCCGTTGCCGGCACGGTCGAAGCCGTCGCTCAGCCCCGCATCGCGGTTGTCGTGGCGCACCACGCGGAAGCCCGCGTCGACCAGCCCCTGCACGAAGTCCTGCGGCCAGCCGACCAGCTGCATGCCCAGACCCATGATCAGCAGCACGACGGGACGGCCTTCGCCGCCGGTGTCGTCGACTTCGATCTGCAGGCCGTTGGCGTGGAGCTTCATCGGGCCGGCTGCCTCAACGGAACTCGCGCTCGCGCAGCCACTTGGTGGCGACCCATTTCTCGCCCGCGAGCACCGGCGCGCCGCCGTGCAGCGTGCGGGTCGCCGGATCGGGCTCGTCGTAGCTGAAGAACACGCCGGTGCCGCGCACGGGCGCGACTTCGAGGCCGACGTCCGGGAAGGTGGTGGCGCCGCCCTTCTCGGGCTCCTGCAGGTACATCACGAGCGTGCCGACGCGCTGGCCGCCGCGCTTGAGGATGGTCGGCGTGCCGGGCTCGTCGGGATCGAAGTAGTCGTAGTGCGGCCGGTACTGGGCGCCGGGCGCGTAGCGCAGGATCTGCAGGCCCTCGCCGAACTCGACCGGCCAGCGCAGCAGGCGGGCGATGCGCGCCTCGAGGCGCGTGACGCACTCGTTCTCGCCGCGCTCGAAGAACATGCCCTCGCTCGTGCGGTCGACGTTGAGCACCTCGCCGCCGGTGCGGGTCTCGACCGTGAGCGAGCGCGCGAGCCGCACGCGCGCGGCGGCGATCAGCGTCTCGCACTCCTCGGGCGAGACCAGGTTGCCGAACACGACGACGCGCGGATGCTGCAGGGTCTGCAGCACCTGCACGCGGCGGTCGCCCGCGTCGATGTAGAGCGGCGAGCCGTCGAGATCGGGGCCGGGCATCTCGGTGCGCCGGGGCCGCCGCGCGGCCTCGACCTGCGGAAAGCCGGCCTCGAGCTGCGCGAGCGCCAGCTCGGTGGCGGCGTCCTGCCAGCCGGCCGCGCGCATCGAGGCGCGCAGCGCGGGCACCGAGTGCCCTGCCGCGAGCTGCGACACCAGCCATTCCCGCAGTTCGGGACTGATCGCTTGGGACATGTTCAAGACTTCCTTCTGAAAACGAGCCGGTCGGGCGCCGACGCCTCGGCGTCGAAACCATAACCCTCGAGGTCGAATTTTTCCAGCGCCCGCGGCGTGGCGGCCCGGTGCAGCACCGCCCAGCGCGCGAGCAGTCCGCGCGCACGCTTGGCATGGAAGCTCACGATCTTGTAGCGGTCGGTCTTCCACTCCTCGAACACGCATTCGACCACGCGGGCCTTGAGCGCCTTCAGGTCGACGGCGCGGAAGTACTCCTGCGAGGCCGCGTTGACCACCACCGGCGTGCTGTCGGCCGCGAGCCGCTCGTTCAGGTGCTCCGCGATGCGCGCGCCCCAGAAGGCGTAGAGGTCCTTGCCGTGGCGGTTGGCCAGCGCCGTGCCCATCTCGAGCCGGTAGGGCTGCAGCAGGTCGAGCGGGCGCAGCACGCCGTAGAGGCCGCTGAGGATGCAGACGTGCGCCTGCGCCCATTCGAGTTGCGCGGGCGTGAGGGAGCGCGCGTCGAACCCGCCGTAGACGTCGCCGTCGAAGGCGAAGGCGGCCTGGCGCGCGTTCTTCGGCGTGCTCCTGCCCGACCAGGCCTGGTAGCGCGCCACGTTGAGCGCGGCGAGCTTGTCCGACAGGTGCATCAGCTCGGCGACCTGCTGCGGCGTCTTCTCCCGCAGCAGACGGATGAGTTCGGTCGAGGGACCGCGCGGCGCCTCGAAGTGGGGGACGGTGGCGGGGATTTCGGCGGGAACGGGGGTTTCGTAGTCGAGCGACTTCGCAGGGGAAAGCAGAAACAGCATGGAGGAATTATCCGTGGCGGCCGTGACGCAGGGCCGGCCGGTAAAATCCCCCGATTCCACCCTGTCACCGACGGCACCCGAGGGTGCCGTTTTGCATTTGCATTGCGATGAGCGAACCCACCACCCCCACCGCCCAGCCCGGTCTCGAGAGCCTGTCCAAATCCTTCGAACCCGCCGCCATCGAGGCGCACTGGGGCCCGGAGTGGGAAAAGCGCGGCTACGCGCGCGCCGGCTTCCGCGGCACGCAGCAGCCCAAGGACGGGGCGCCCTCGTTCGCGATCCAGCTGCCGCCGCCCAACGTGACCGGCACGCTGCACATGGGGCATGCGTTCAACCAGACCATCATGGACAGCCTCACGCGCTACCACCGCATGAAGGGCGACAACACGCTCTGGGTGCCGGGCACCGACCATGCGGGCATCGCGACGCAGATCGTGGTCGAGCGCCAGCTGCAGGAGCAGAAGATCAGCCGCCACGACATGGGCCCGACGCCCGCCGAGGCGCGCAAGAACTTCGTCGCCAAGGTCTGGGAGTGGAAGGAAAAGAGCGGCAACACCATCACGCGCCAGATGCGCCGCATGGGCGACACGGTGGACTGGAGCCGCGAGTACTTCACGATGGACGAGGACCTCTCGAAGGTCGTGACGCAGACCTTCGTCGCGCTCTACGAGGAAGGCCTGATCTACCGCGGCAAGCGGCTGGGCAACTGGGACCCGGTGCTCAAGACCTCGGTCAGCGACCTCGAGGTCGAGAGCGAGGAGGAGGACGGCTTCCTCTGGCACATCGCCTATCCGCTGGCGGACGGCAGCGGCGCGCTGACGGTCGCGACCACGCGGCCCGAAACCATGCTCGGCGACACCGCCGTGATGGTGCATCCCGAGGACGAACGCTACCGGCACCTCATCGGCGGGCAGGTGCGGCTGCCGCTCGTGGACCGGCTGATCCCGGTCATCGCGGACGAGTACGTCGACCGTGAATTCGGCACCGGCGTGGTCAAGGTCACGCCCGCGCACGACTACAACGACTACGCCGTGGGCCAGCGCCACAAGCTCGAGCTGATCGGCATCCTCGCGCTCGACGCGACGATCAACGACAACGCGCCCGAGAAGTACCGCGGCATGGACCGATTCGTGGCGCGCAAGGCCGTGGTGGCCGACCTCGAGGCGCTCGGCCTGATGGTCGAGATCAAGAAGCACCGCCTCATGGTGCCGCGCTGCGCGCGCTCGGGCGCGGTGGTGGAGCCGATGCTGACCGACCAGTGGTACGTCGCGATGACGCGACCGGGCGCCGACGGCCAGTCGATCGCGCAGAAGGCGATCGACGTGGTGAAGTCGGGCGAGGTGCGCTTCGTGCCCGAGAACTGGGTCAACACCTACAACCACTGGATGGAGAACATCCAGGACTGGACCATCTCGCGCCAGCTCTGGTGGGGCCACCAGATCCCGGCCTGGTACGACGACGAGGGCAACGTATACGTGGCCCACGACGAGGCCGAGGCGCAGGCCAAGGCGCCCGGCAAGCAGCTTCGCCGCGACGAGGACGTGCTCGACACCTGGTATTCGTCGGCGCTGGTGCCCTTCTCCTCGCTCGGGTGGCCCGAGAAGACGCAGGACCTCGCGCTCTACCTGCCCTCGAGCGTGCTCGTCACGGGCTACGACATCATCTTCTTCTGGGTCGCCCGGATGATCATGATGACCAAGCACTTCACGGGCAAGGTGCCGTTCCGCGACGTGTACATCCACGGCCTGGTGCGCGACGCGCAGGGCAAGAAGATGAGCAAGTCCGAAGGCAACGTGCTCGACCCCGTGGACCTGATCGACGGCATCGCGCTGCCCGAGCTGCTCGACAAGCGCACGCAGGGCCTGCGCCGCCCCGAGACCGCGCCCGCGGTGCGCAAGAACACGCAGAAGGAATTCCCCGACGGCATCCCGGCCTTCGGCGCCGATGCGCTGCGCTTCACCTTCGCGTCGCTCGCCTCGCTGGGCCGCAGCATCAACTTCGACAGCAAGCGCTGCGAGGGCTACCGCAACTTCTGCAACAAGCTCTGGAACGCCACGCGCTTCGTGCTGATGAACTGCGAGGGCCAGGACTGCGGCCTGCGCGAGCACACGAAGGAAGAGTGCGCGGTCGGCGGCCCCGCCCACGGCTACCTGCGCTTCAGCCGCGCCGACTTCTGGATCGTCTCGCAGCTGCAGCGCGTCGAGGCCGAGGTCGCGAAGGGCTTCGAGGAATACCGGCTCGACAACGTCGCGAACGCGATCTACCAGTTCGCCTGGGACGAGTTCTGCGACTGGTACCTCGAGATCGCGAAGGTGCAGATCCAGACCGGCGACGAGGCGCAGAAGCGCGCCACGCGGCGCACGCTGATCCGCACGCTCGAGGCGCTGCTGCGCCTTGCGCATCCGGTGATCCCGTTCATCACCGAGGAACTGTGGCAGAAGGTGGCGCCGGTGGCCGGCCGCGGCGGCGAATCGATCATGGTGGCGGCCTATCCGCAGAGCCAGCCCGAGAAGATCGACGAGGCGGCCGAAGCGCACGTCGCGCGCCTCAAGGCGCTGGTGGACGGCTGCCGCACGCTGCGCGGCGAGATGAACGTCTCGCCCGCGACGCGGCTGCCGCTCTACGCCGTCGCGGACGACGCCGAGGGCGCGGCCTTCCTGCGCGATGCGGCGCCGGTGCTGCAGGCGCTCGCCAAGCTCAAGGAAGTGAAGGTCTTCGACGACGAGCCCTCCTGGGCCGCGGCGGCCGAGGCCGCACCGGTCGCGGTGGTGGGCGGCGCGCGCCTGTGCCTGCACATGGAGATCGACAAGGCGGCCGAGAAGCTGCGGCTGGGCAAGGAGATCGCGCGCGTCGAGGGCGAGATCCAGAAGGTCAACGGCAAGCTCGGCAACGAGGCCTTCGTGGCCAAGGCGCCGCCCGCCGTGATCGAGCAGGAACGTAAACGTTTGATTGATTTCAGTGCCACTTTGGAACGTCTGCGGGACCAACTACAGCGCCTCGGCTGACACAAGCAGGGCTGGACTAAGGGTTAGCATGGGGTAGGCGGCATCGCGCCGCCGGCCCCGTAGAACCTTTCTATTCTTCAACCGAACGAACAGACGCCGATTCGCCCATGCCCACACCCTCGACACGCATCCGCAAGGCCGTATTCCCCGTCGCCGGCTTCGGCACCCGCTTCCTGCCCGCCACCAAGGCGCAGCCGAAGGAGATGCTGCCGGTCGTCGACAAGCCACTCATCCAGTACGCGGTCGAGGAAGCCTATGCAGCGGGCATCCGCGACATGATTTTCGTAACTGGCCGAAACAAACGTGCGATCGAAGATCACTACGACACGGCCTACGAACTCGAGAGCCAACTCGAGGCCAGCGGCAAGACCGCCCTGCTCGAGATCGCGCGCTCGGTGATGCCCGACGACATGACCTGCTCCTACGTGCGCCAGCCGCGCATGCTGGGCCTCGGTCATGCGGTGCTCTGCGCCGAGCACCTGGTGGGCAACGAGCCCTTCGCCGTGCTGCTCGCCGACGACCTGATGGTCGGGCCCGCGGGCGGCGAGCCGGTGCTCGCGCAGATGACGGCCGCGTTCGCCAAGCTCGGCGCCTCGGTGCTCGCGGTGCAGGAAGTGCCGCTCGAGCACGTCAAGCGCTACGGCATCGTGGCCGGCCAGCCGGCCGGCGAGGACCTGGTGAAGGTCGACCGCATGGTCGAGAAGCCCCAGCCCGACGCCGCGCCCTCGCGCCTCGGCGTCGCGGGCCGCTACATCCTCATGCCCGGCGTGTTCGAGGAGATCCGCAACCAGCCCAAGGGCGCAGGCGGCGAGATCCAGCTCACCGACGGCATCGCGGCGCTGATGAAGAAGGAACCGGTCTACGCCTATGCCTACAAGGGTACGCGCTACGACTGCGGCAGCAAGGAAGGCTTCCTGCAGGCGTCGGTGGAACTCGCGCTCGCGCACCCCGAGGTCGGCGCGCAATTCCGCGAATACCTGCGCGGCCTCGAGCTCTGATCGACGGCCGAGCCGATCCGCGCAAGGGCCCGCACGGGCCCTTTTCTTTTGCCCTGCTCAGCGCCGCTTCAGCACGTGGATGAAGTCGGTGCCGACCGTCTGCTGGTCGACGAGCTCGTTGCCGGTCTGGCGCGCGAAGGCCTGGAAGTCGCGCAGCGACCCCGGGTCGGTCGACACCACGCGCAGCAGCTGGCCGCTCGCCATCTCGTTGAGCGACTTCTTCGCCTTCAGGATCGGCAGCGGGCAGTTCAGGCCGCGTGTGTCGATTTCGCGATCAATTTGCATGCTTCGGTTCCTCGGGCGGCAGCACCAGGCCGCGCCGCCGCTCTTCGTTCTCGGCCGCGGTGAAGAACACCGGCTCGTGACCGCGCGTGCGCAGCCAGTCGGCCAGCGCATAGCCCGTGCCCGCCGGCCAGCACTTGAGCGCCGGCAGGTCGTAGAGGCGGTAGTCCACGAGCTCGGGCGAGAGCTTCACTTCGCCATCGGCCTCCACGTGGTACGCGATGATGACCTGGTTCATGCGCTGGAAGTCGTACACGCCCACGAGCTTCACGGCGCCGACGTCGAGGTTGGTCTCTTCCTTGACCTCGCGCGAGATGCCCTCCTCGGGCGTTTCGCCAGCCTCCATGAAGCCGGTGATCAGGGCGTACATCTTCGCCGGCCAGGCGGCGTTGCGCGCCAGCAGCACCTGGCCGCGGTACTCGACGATGGCCGCGAGCACGGGCGTCGGGTTGTTCCAGTGCGTGTGGCCGCACGCGGGGCAGCGCAGCCGCTCCTTGGGGCCGCCGTCTTCCATCAGCGCGATCCATTCGAGCGGCGTCGCGCAGGCCTGGCAGAACTTGGGTTCGGGCATCGCGTGGACCGGCCTCAGGCGGGGAACACGCCGGTCGACAGATAGCGGTCGCCGCGGTCGCAGACGACGAAGACGATGGTCGCGTTCTCGACCTTCTTCGCGACCTCGAGCGCCACCCACAGCGCACCCGCCGCGGAGATGCCGCCGAAGATGCCCTCCTCGCGCGCGAGGCGCCGGCACATCTCCTCGGCATCGGCCTGGCTCACGCTGATTTCCTCGTCGACGCGGCTCGGGTCGTAGATCTTCGGCAGGTACTCGGCCGGCCACTTGCGGATGCCGGGAATACGCGAGCCCTCGGCCGGCTGCGCGCCGACGATGCGCACCGCGGGGTTCTTCTCCTTGAGGAAGCGCGAGACGCCGGTGATGGTGCCGGTGGTGCCCATGGCGCTCACGAAGTGCGTGACCTTGCCCTTGGTGTCGGCCCAGATCTCGGGGCCGGTGGTCTCGTAGTGGATGCGCGGGTTGTCCGGATTGGCGAACTGGTCGAGCACCCGGCCCTTGCCCTGCGCCACCATCTGCTCGGCGAGGTCGCGCGCGTATTCCATGCCGCCGCTCTTGGGCGTGAGCACCAGCTGCGCGCCGAAGGCCTTCATCGTCTGGGCGCGTTCGACGGAGAGGTCCTCCGGCATGATCAGCACCATGCGGTAGCCCTTGATCACCGCCGCCATCGCGAGCGCGATGCCGGTGTTGCCCGAGGTGGCTTCGATCAGCGTGTCGCCGGGCTTGATCTCGCCGCGCTCCTCGGCGCGCTTGATCATCGAGAGCGCCGGCCGGTCCTTGACCGAGCCCGCGGGGTTGTTGCCTTCGAGCTTGGCGAGGATCACGTTGCCGCGCTTCGCGTTCTCGGCCGCGTCGATGCGCTGCAGCGCCACCAGCGGCGTCCTGCCGATGGCGTCTTCGATGGTCGGATAAGTCATGGCAGGCACTGTGCCATAATTTTGGGCTTCCTTCCGGACGTGCCCGGGTGGTGAAATTGGTAGACGCAGGGGACTCAAAATCCCCCACCGAAAGGTGTGCCGGTTCGATTCCGGCCCCGGGCACCACGTCTTCACGGGCCTGATTTCGACGGTCCCCCCACCCTTCTCGCTTCGAGCGTTTCCGCGGACCGACCACGCTCTGCGAGAGGCAGCCGGCGAGCGCCTGCCCTCCCAGGCAGTTTTTCACGAAATCCCGATTCGCGCCGGCTCTCACGCCGTCGTGGACTGAACTCTTCTTCCTACAGCGGCGGTAAGCTGGATCCGAAAAATGTGAATCTTTCACATTTGTTGAGTTCCATGGAGACGAAGCGCCAAATGCCTGCGGTGGTTGACGATCGCCTCTCGCGCACGCCGATGGCCTGCCTGCTGCGTCTGATGCAGATGCGCCTCCCGACGAACGTGGTAGACCCGCAGGAGCTCAGACTCATTTCCCTGCTCAAGGCGACAGAGTTGATCGAGGCAGAGATCCATACAGCGCGCAGCGCCAAGGCGGGCCACTGGCAGTCCCGTGCCGCGACCGTCACGCGCATCACGGAGGACGGCTTCGCGGAGCTGACGAGGGTGGGCTTGGATCTGCTCAGGTCGGCAGGCCGCGCCGTCGGCAAGCGCGCCGGTCCGCTCGAATACCTCGCGTCGATCGCGGACTCTTCATTTCCGAGGCGCGTCGACAACCCGGTCGTAGTCGCGAACGTCTCGCTGCTCAAGGCCACAGGCTTGGTCGACGCCACGATCACTGCGGGATCCGAAGGGAGTTCGGACAGTCCCCGGCATGCGCTCATCCTGCGGATCACGGCGCGCGGCCGCGATCTGCTTGCCCGGCATGGATGACGCCGGCTCCGCGAGTCATTGAAGACCTGCCTGCGGCTGCTTGACGTCATGGCGAACCCGTTCATCCACTCTTCCGCAACGCCTTCGAACGGTTCAACCCGAAGGAAACGGCGCCTGTACATGTGCATCTTGCTTGCGGAGCTCACCGAGCTGCAAGCCAGGGCGAAGCTCGGCGACGGCGCCGCCATGCGGGTGCTGGACGTGCCGGACATCTGGCCCCGCTCGCCGCACACAGACCCGCGACCCGAAAATCACGGTCGCTGTGCGATTCCCGAATGGACCGTCTGAAGCTCCGCGATCGGCTTCGCGCATGAGCATTCCGTACTGCGGATCAACACTCTGCAGCTGGAGGCCTGCACGATCGAAAGGTATGCCGGTTCGATCGCAGCCCTCAAGACCATCCCAGCCAACGTTCCCTCAGCCGCCGCTCGCCTTGACCCCTTCCAGAGCCTGCGCAGGCATCCTCGCATTCGCGGCATGGCGATGCCCCCAGGCGGTCACCGGCTGCTCGATCCAGCGATACAGCAGATCGGCGATCAGGAGCGCCAGCATGAAGTTCGCGGCGAGCGCGAGCGGTCCCACGACCAGCCCCGGAAACACGGCCAGCAGCGCATTCCAGGCGACGTATTGCACGAGGTACAGCGCATAAGAGCGCCGTCCCACGAACACCAATGCGCGCGCAGCCAGCAAGCGGCTCACCAAGGTCGGGGCAATCAGGGAAGGCAGCCACAACGCGACCAGCACGCCGTACAGCAGGATCATCTCGTTCTCGCCCAGTCTTGCAGTGATCGAGGCAGACCGCCAGTGCACGACCACCAACAAGAGCGCGATCACGGCCGAGACCGCACCGGACGCCAGCCGCTGTAACCACGCGAAGGTCCGGCGTTCATGCATGGCAATTGCAAGGATGGAGCCAAGGAGCACGCCCGTGTAATGCCACGGCACGAACCATTTGGATGCGAGGCCGCCGGTCCACATGAGCGCGAGCAGCAGCATGCAGCCTGCGGCGGTGGCGAAGCAGGCGCGATTCGTCGTGCCGAACAGCATCAACAGCACCGACCAGACGGCGTAGTACTTCCACTCCACGCCGAGTGTCCAAGTCATGCCGAATGGAGAGAAATCGGCCCATTCGTTGAGCAGCGTCAGGTGATAGGGCGCGGCCGCCTTCATCTGCGTCCAAGCATCCCCTTGCGCCAGGTAGCTCAGTCCGAACACGGCGGCGAAGACCAGCAGGTAGACCGGGAGAAGCCGTGTGCTCCTGCGGATGTAAAAAGCCTTGAGCGAGATGCTGCCGGTGGCATCGCGCTCCCTCAGCAGCAACGTGGTGATGAGGAAACCCGAGAGCACGAAGAAGGCATGCACGCCGAGCCAGCCCGCGCGCGGCGCCCATACCAAGCCGCCGAAATGGGCACCAAAAACGAGGACGACGGACAGCGCCCGCAAGCCGTCGAGCGCTGGGAAGTTCCTCTGCTGCAGGTAGTCGTCGTGGGCGACGTGCCGGGATCTGCGCACGGGACGCCGCTCCGCTGAAACAAAATGTGTATTTTATCCATCTCAGCGCAACGGAGAACCCTGCCGAAGGCGCCATCGCTCAGGCGGATCCGATCAGCCCCGTATGCACCGTCGGATGCGCCAGCCGCACGCGCAGCTCGCGCTTGAGCCGCGTGTTGTCGAGCCGGCGCGATTCCCCCATGAAACTCAGCAGTTGCAGCGGCAGCTGGCGCTCCGCTTCACCGCGCGCCACGCGCGGCGGGCGCGGCATGCCGTAGAGGTCGGCCGCGAGGTCGATGTAGTCGCCCATGCGCAGTTCGGTGTCGTCGGCGGTGTGCACCACGCGCTGCGGCCGGCCGCGGAACAGCGCGGCCTGGCAGGCGCGGGCGAGGTCGTCGGCATGGATGTGGCTGGTGAAGACGTCGTCCTCGCGCCGCAGCACGGGCGTGCCGCGCTCGAGCCGCTGGCGCGGCGTGCCGCCCGGGCGGTCGGGTGCGTAGATGCCCGGAATGCGCAGGATGCTCGCACGCACGCCCGCGCTGCGTCCGAGCCAGCGCACGGCGCGCTCGGCGTCGACGCGGCGGTGCGCGCGAGGGGTGTCGGGCCGCACGGGGCGCGTCTCGCTCACGCGCGCGCCGCCGCAGTCGCCGTAGACGCCGCTCGTGGAGCCGTAGACCAGCGCCCGCGGCGCGGCGCGCAGCCGCAGCGCGCGCACGAGCGCGGTGGTCCGCTGGTCGCGCCACCAGGCCGGGCCGCCGTCGCGCGCCGGGGGCGCGAGGTGCAGCACGCGGGTCGCGATGCCGGCCAGCCGGCGCAGGCTCGCGGGATCGTCGAGGTCACCCACGAGCGGCCGGATCCCGGCGGCCCGCAGCGCGGGCAGCCGCTCGGCCGACGACGTGAGCGCGACCAGTTGCATGCGGCCCGCGAGCCCGCGCGCCACGCGCTGGCCGACGTCGCCGCAACCGACGATCAGCAGGCGTTCGCGCCGGAAGCGCGCGGGCAGTGCGCCGGAGGGGCTATGGATTGGAGGCAAAATCCGGGTTCCTTTCCCTTTGTTTTTTCAGACCCAGGCTGAAAGAAGCCGAAGAATACAGATGACTGCTGCAGCGCCGCACGACGCGGGCTTTTCCATTACCGTCGAGCCCAGCGGGCGTCATTTCGTGGTGCACGGCGACGAAACCATTCTCGCGGCCGGCATCCGGCAGGGCATCGGGCTGCCCTACGGCTGCAAGGACGGCGCCTGCGGCTCGTGCAAGTGCAGGAAGCTCTCCGGCGAGGTCGAGCTCGGCCCGCACCAGAGCAAGGCCCTGAGCGCCGAGGAGCAGCTCGCGGGCTACGTGCTGACCTGCTGCGCGCATCCGAAGAGCGACGTGGTGCTCGAATCGCGCCAGGTCACCGAAGCCGGCGCGCTGCCGATCCGCAAGATGCCGGTGCGGGTGCTCGCGCTCACGCGCCTGTCGCACGACGTGATGAAGCTGCGGCTGCAACTGCCGGCCGGCGAGCCGCTGCAGTTCCATGCCGGCCAGTACGTCGAATTCATCCTGCGCGACGGCGCGCGCCGCAGCTACTCGATGGCGAACGCGCCGCACACGCTGGCCGAGCCCGGCACGGGCATCGAGCTGCACCTGCGGCACCTGCCGGGCGGCAAGTTCACCGACCATGTGTTCAACACGATGAAGGAAAAGGAGATCCTGCGCATCGAAGGCCCCTACGGCAGCTTCTTCCTGCGCGAGGACTCCGACAAGCCGATCGTCCTGCTCGCCTCGGGCACGGGCTTCGCGCCGATCAAGGCGCTGCTCGAGCACATGAAGTTCAAGGGCATCGCGCGGCCCGCCACGCTCTACTGGGGCGGCCGCCGGCCCGAGGACCTCTACATGGACGACTGGATGCGCGCCCAGCTCGCCGAGATGCCGAACCTGCGCTACGTGCCGGTGGTGTCGAACGCCACGCCCGAGGACAACTGGACCGGCCGCACCGGCTTCGTCCACCGCGCCGTGCTCGAGGACTTCGCCGACCTGTCGGGCCACCAGGTCTACGCCTGCGGCGCGCCGATCGTGGTGGAGTCGGCCAAGCACGACTATGTCGCGCTCGCCGGCCTGCCCGAAGAAGAGTTCTTTGCCGACGCATTCACGACCGAGGCCGACAAGGCCCTGCCCTGACCGAAACGAGAAACAAGAATGAAGACGAGACATTTCCTCCTCGCCCTCGGCGCCAGCGCCGCACTGCTGGCCGCGGGCCAGGCCACCGCGCAGCAGGCGCAGCGCCCGATCCGACTGGTGGTGCCCTATGCGGCCGGCGGCCCGATCGACATCACGGCGCGCGTGCTCGCCGAGCGCGTCAAGGACAGCTTGGGCACCGTCATCATCGACAACAAGCCAGGCGCGGGCGGCAACATCGGCGCCGATGCGGTGGCCAAAGCGGCGCCCGACGGCCTGACCATCGGCATCGCCGCGACCGCGACCCATGCGGTCAATCCCTGGCTGTACGCCAAGATGCCGTTCAACGCGGCCAGCGACTTCGCGCCGATCACGCAGATGGTGCGGGTGCCGAACGTGCTCGTGATGAATGCCGACACGGCCAGGCGCCTCAACATCCACACCGTGGCCGACCTGATCCGCTATGCCAAGGCCAATCCCGCGAAGCTCAACTACGGCAGCGGCGGCAACGGCAGCGCCGGCCATCTTGCGGGCGAGCTGTTCAAGAAGCAGGCGGGCATCTTCGCGCTGCACATCCCGTACAACGGCGGCAACCCGGCGCAGCTCGCGCTGCTCTCGGGCCAGGTCGACTTCAACTTCGACAACCTCGCGACCGCGGCGCCGAACATCCGCTCGGGCAAGCTCAAGGCGATCGCGGTCACGAGCCTGCAGCGCAGCAGCGCGATGCCCGAGGTGCCGCCCGTGGCCGACACGCTCAAGGGCTTCTCGATCGACACCTGGTGGGGCCTGGTGGCGCCGGCCGGCACGCCGCACGACGTGGTCGCGAAGCTCAACCAGGCCTTCGTGGCCGCGCTCAACGCACCCGAGACGAAGAGCCGCTTCGCGACGCTTCTGGCCGAGCCGGTCTCGAACTCGCCGGAGCAGTTCGGCGCGTTCATGAAGAGCGAGCTTTCGAAGTACGAAGCGGTCGTCAAGGCGACCGGCGCCCGGGTGGACTGAAAAAAAGAAAGGGCCGCCCCGCGGGCGGCCGTCCGGAACGCGAGCGACGGGCCTATTCGCCCAGGTACGCCGCGCGCACGCGCGGGTCGCGCAGCAGTTCCTTCGCGTCGCCGCTCATGGTGATGATGCCCGACTCCATCACGTAGCCGCGGTCGGCGAGCTGCAGCGCGCGGTTGGCGTTCTGCTCGACGAGCAGGATCGTCACGCCCTGCGACGCCACGGCCTGCACGACCTCGAAGATCTTGTCGCACATGATCGGCGACAGGCCCATGGTGGGCTCGTCGAGCAGCAGCACCTTGGGGCGCGCCATGAGCGCGCGGCCCATCGCGAGCATCTGCTGCTCGCCGCCCGACATGGTGCCCGCGAGCTGGTCCTTGCGCTCGCGCAGGCGCGGGAAGGTGACGAACACGCGCTCCATGTCGGCCGCGATCTCGGCCTTGTCCTTGCGGATGTAGGCGCCGATCTGGAGGTTCTCGGTGATCGTCATGCGCGTGAAGACGCCGCGGCCCTCGGGCACCATCACGAGGCCTTCGCCCACGAGGTCCCAGGCGCCGCGGCCCTTGATGCTGCGGCCGAGGAACTCGATGTTGCCGGCGCCCGCGGGCAGCGTGCCCGTGATCGCCTTCATGGTGGTGGTCTTGCCGGCGCCGTTGGAGCCGATCAGCGACACCAGCTCGCCTTCGCGCACCTCGAAGTCCACGCCCTTGACGGCCTGGATGCCGCCGTAGCCCACGCGCAGGCCCGAGACCTTGAGCAGGACCTGGCCGCCGGCCGTGGCCTGCCGCGCGCCGGGGGTGGAAGTGGTGGTGGCTTCGGTCATGGTTGCAGTGCTCATTTCAGTGGCCTCCCGTCCCGAGGTAGGCCTCGATGACCTTTTCGTTCTTCTGCACTTCGTACGGCGAGCCTTCGGCGATCTGCTTGCCGTAGTCGAGCACCGTGACGCGGTCGCACAGTCCCATGATGAGCTTGACGTCGTGTTCGATGATCAGGATGGTCCTGTCGTCCTTGCGGATGCGGTCGATCAGCTCGCGCAGCTGCACCTTCTCGGTCGAGTTCATGCCCGCGGCGGGCTCGTCGAGCGCGATGAGCTGCGGATCGGTCGCGAGCGCGCGCGCGATCTCGAGCCGGCGCTGGTCGCCGTAGGACAGCGTGCGCGCCTTGTAGTCGGCGAATTTGCCGATGCCCACATAGTCGAGCAGCTGCTGGGCGCGCTCGGCGATGGCCCTTTCCTCGGCCTTGAACGCGCGCGTGCGCAGCATGGCGCCGAACACGCCCGACTGGGTGCGGATGTGGCGCCCGACCATCACGTTCTCGAGCGCCGTCATCTCGGCGAACAGGCGGATGTTCTGGAAGGTGCGCGCGATGCCGGCCTTGGCCACCTCGTGCACCGCGGTGGGCTGGTAGGGTTTGCCGGCGAGCTCGAAGCTGCCGCTGTCGGGCATATAGAGCCCGGTGATCACGTTGAAGAAGGTCGTCTTGCCGGCGCCGTTGGGTCCGATCAGGCCATAGACCTGGCCGCGCTTGATCGTGATGCCCACGTCGGAGAGCGCCTGCAGGCCGCCGAAGCGTTTGGAGATGCCGCGGACTTCGAGGATGTTGTCGGTCGTCATGTCTTTTCTTCTCCTGCGCTCACGGATTGATCGACATGGGACGCGAGGCGTCGCCGGGCAGCTCGGCGGCGGGCGTGTCGACGCCCGGCGCATGCGTCTGCAGCGAGCCCGGAGCGACGGTGGCGTGCGCCGGATCGACGGGCACGCCGCCCTTCTTGGTCAGCGTCTTGCCGTGCTCGGGCGAGGGCCAGAGGCCGCGCGGGCGCATCAGCATGATCACGATCATCGCGAGCGCGATGAACAGCTGGCGCAGGATCGAGGCGTCGAGGCGCCCGTCGGTCATGGCCTGCAGCGGACCTGCCACGTAGCGCAGCACCTCGGGCAGCGCCGCGAGCAGCACCGCGCCGAGGATCACGCCCGGCAGATGGCCGATGCCGCCGAGCACGACCATGGCGACGATCATCACCGACTCCATGAGGCTGAACGACTCGGGCGAGACGAAGCCCTGGAAGGCCGCGAACATCGCGCCCGAGACGCCGCCGAAGCTCGCGCCCATGCCGAAGGCCAGCAGCTTCATGTTGCGGGTGTTGATGCCCATCGCCTTGGCGGCGATCTCGTCCTCGCGGATCGCCATCCAGGCGCGCCCGATGCGCGACACCTGCAGCCGGTGCGAGATGATGATCGTGGCGACCACGAGCGCGAGGAACAGGTAGTAGTAGAGCGTGACGGACGAGATCGTGAAGCCGTCGAACTTCCACGACTTGCCGAGGTCGAGGCCCCAGAACTTGATCGAGTCGATGCCGGTGATGCCCTTCGGCCCGTTGGTGATGTTGATCGGCTGGTCGAGGTTGTTCAGGAACACCCGGATGATCTCGCCGAAGCCCAGCGTCACGATCGCGAGGTAGTCGCCGCGCAGCTTCAGCGTGGGGGCGCCGAGCAGCACGCCGAGCACGCCCGCGAGCACGAGCGCCACCGGTATCACGATCAGCAGCGAGGTGTGCAGGCCGTTCGGGAACATGGCCTTGAACCACGGGAAGGTGTCGGACAGGTGAGACGAGCCCATCAGCGCGAACAGGTAGGCCCCGACCGCGAAGAAGGCCACGTAGCCGAGGTCGAGCAGGCCGGCGTAGCCGACGACGATGTTGAGGCCGAGCGCGAGCATCACGTAGAGCAATGCGATGTCGGCGATGCGGACCCAGGCGTTGCCCTGGCTCTGCAGGAAGATCGGCAGTGCCAGCACGGCGACGACGCCCAGGATGTAGAGCGCGAGGTTCTTGCTGTTCTTCATGGTGCGGTGCTCCTCAGGCTCGGTCCGCCACGCGCTCGCCGAGCAGGCCCGAGGGCCGCAGCGTGAGCATGACGATCAGCACGATGAAGGCGAAGATGTCGCTGTAGTTGCTGCCGAGCACGCCGCCGGTCAGCGCACCGATGTAGCCCGACCCGATGGCTTCGATCAGCCCCAGCAGGATGCCGCCGACGACCGCCCCCGCGAGGTTGCCGATGCCGCCGAACACCGCGGCCGTGAAGGCCTTGAGGCCGGGCAGGAAGCCCATCGCGTGCTGCGCGATGCCGTAGTTGGAGGCGTACATCACGCCCGCGATCGCCGCGAGCACGGCGCCGATGATGAAGGTGGCCGAGATGACCATGTCGGGCCGGATGCCCATCAGCGCCGCGACGCGCGGGTTCTCGGCGGTGGCGCGCATCGCGCGGCCGAGCTTGGTGTAGTTGACGAGCCACATCAGCACCACGAGCGAGAAGGCGGTGACGCTGAGGATCATGACCTGCGTGGGCGAGATCACGGCGCCGCCCACATGGATCGGGTCGGTCGGCAGCAGGGTGGGATAGGCCTTGTTGGTGGGCTTCCAGATGATCATCGCCAGCGTCTGCAGCAGGATCGACATGCCGATGGCGGTGATCAGCGGCGCCAGCTTGGGGCTGTTGCGAAGCGGACGGTAGGCCACCTTCTCGATCACGAAGTTCAGCGCGGCGGCCACCACGCAGGCAATCACGAGCGCGATCACGAGGATCAGCCATCCGGGCGAGCCCGGCATCGATTGCTGCATGAGGCCGATGATGGTCCAGCTGGTGAGCGCCCCCACCATCAGCACCTCGCCGTGCGCAAAGTTGATCAGATTGATGATGCCGTACACCATGGTGTAGCCCAGGGCTATCAAGGCATACATGCTGCCGAGGACCAGACCGTTGATGATCTGCTGCAGCAATATTTCCATAACGCGTTCCTATTTGTTGCACCGTTGCAGGTGCTGTTCACCCACCGTGGCACCGGTTGGGCGCCCTGGCCTGATAAGCAAAAAACCAGCCAGCATGTGCCGCCGGCTGATTTGTGGCCGGGATTGTAAGCACCCACCCGCGCCGTTTTGGGGCGCGTCGCCCGGGGGTTTACCCGCTCACCTCATGCTGTATGCGCGTGAGGTCATGCATGGGGTATGCGTATGGTGAAAACGCGTATCACCTGTCGCGCTCGGCGTTGAGCCGGCGCAGTTCCCGGAGCTTTTCGGCGATCCGGATCTCGAGCCCGCGCTCCACGGGCTGGTAGAAGGTCTGGCCCTCGAGGCCCTCGGGCAGGTAGCGTTCGCCTGCCGCGAAGCCGCCCTCCTCGTCGTGCGCATAACGGTAGCCCTTGCCGTAGTCGAGCTCCTTCATGAGCTTGGTGGGCGCATTGCGCAGGTGCATCGGTACCGGGCGCGTGCTGTCCTTCTTGACCAGCGCGCGCACCGCGTTGTAGGCGGTGTAGACGGCATTCGACTTGGGCGCCATCGCGAGGTAGACCACGCACTCGGCCAGTGCGAGCTCGCCCTCGGGCGTGCCGAGCCGCTCGTAGACCTCGGCCGCGTCGAGCGCCAGGCGCAGCGCGCGCGGGTCGGCCAGGCCGATGTCCTCGCTCGCCATGCGGATCAGCCGGCGCGCCATGTAGCGCGGATCGGCACCGCCGTCGAGCATGCGCACGAGCCAGTAGAGCGAGGCATCCGGATCGCTGCCGCGCACCGACTTGTGCAGCGCGCTGATGGTGTCGTAGAACTGCTCGCCGCCCTTGTCGTAACGCCGCATGCGTTCGCCCAGCACGCGCAGCAGCCATTCGTCGCCGATGCGGTCGAGCTTCTCGGCGCGCGCCG
>CBHTTS010000002.1:0-56018 GCA_966095775.1 uncultured Variovorax sp.
GCGCGGATCAGGCCGCCGTCGCGCCCCGTCAGGCCCACGGCCTTGCCGCCGGCCTGGTTGATCAGGCCCACGATGTCCTGCTGCACCTCGCCGGCCAGCACCCACTCGACCACCTCCATGGTCTCGGCGTCGGTCACGCGCATGCCCTGGATGAAGCTGCCCTTCTTGCCCAGGCGGTTGAGCGCCGCCTCGATCTGCGGGCCGCCGCCGTGCACCACCACCGGGTTCATGCCGACGAGCTTGAGCAGCACCACGTCCTCCGCGAAGTCGGCCTGCAGGGCCGGGTCGGTCATGGCATTGCCGCCGTACTTGATGACGATGGTCTTGCCGTGGAACTTGCGGATGTACGGCAGCGCCTGGGCCAGGATCTCGGCCTTGTCGCGCGGAGGAATGTTGAGGACGGGATCGGTCATGGGCGGGCAGGCTCCGAAACGGTGGACGATGGGGAAGATTTCTTTCGAATTCTCGCGCAATCCGGCTGACCGCCGGCTGTGCGCGACCGCCGCTCAGGGGCGCAGCCAGCGCGGTACCTTGAACCGCACGATCATCAGGTAGGCGACCACGTAGGTGGTGACGAACAGCAGGCAGAACAGCATCAGCACGACGGTGTTGTTCCAGAACAGCACGGCCGGCACCACCGAGAGCGCGGCGAACATCCAGAGGTAGGGCGAGGTCCTGTTGTTGCGCGCGAGCAGCTGGCGCGCCTCGTCGTCGGCGAAGGCCACGCGCACGATGCGGCGGAAGATCAGCTGGTGGAAGTGCAGCGCGTCGGCCGTGCCCGGCGACTGGCCGCGCGCGAGCTTGCGGTAGATGGAGAACAGCGTCTCCCACACCGGATAGATCAGCAGCAGCATCGGGAACCAGGGCGACACGACGCGGTGGCGCTGCACCAGCGTCACGCAGGCCAGCGCGATCACCATGCCCCAGACGTAGGCGCCGCCGTCGCCGGCGAAGATCTTGCCGCGCGGGTAGTTCCAGATCAGGAAGCCGAAGGTCGCGCCGACCAGGCAGATCACCATGGCCGCGAGCTGGCGGTCGCCGACCTGCAGCGCCACGTGCGAGATCGCGAGGCACACCAGCACGGCCACCGTGCCCGCGAGGCCGTTGTAGCCGTCGATGATGTTGAAGGCGTGCGGCAGCCCGCCGATGGCGAGCGCCGCGAACAGCACGGCGCCGTACGGCACCATCGCGAGCACCTGGTCGACCGCGTCGACGCCGGTGCGCGCGAGGCCGAGCCCGAGCGCCCAGCAGGCGAGCAGCGCGGAGCCGATGGTGAGCGCGAGCCGGTAGCGCACCTTCACGTTCTGCGTCACGTCCTCGACGATGCCGCCGACCACCGCGGGCAGGATGCACAGCAGCGTCAGCATCGAGGTCTTGACGGGCCAGGAGACATTGAAGGGGTCGGTGCCGGTAATGCCCGCTGCGAGCCAGGCCACGCCCATGCCGAGCACGATGCCGGCGCCGCCGAGGCGCGGCACATGGCCCTTGTGGAAGCGCTGCGGCATGTCGGCGCCGTAGAGCCGGGCATGCCGCCGCGCGCGGCGCATGAACAGCTGGACCGCGAACGCGGAGACGAAGAAGCTGATGACGATCAGGGCAATCATGGGGGGATGTGGGGGAACCCTAGAATTCCCGAGCGAAATTAGACCATGCCAGCGCCCTCCCCCTCCTCCCCCCCGATCACCATTTCGATCGTCAGCCACGGTCAGCTCGCGCTGGTGCGGCCGCTGCTGGAGGAGCTCGACCGCTTCTGCCGCGCTTCGGTCGCCAAGGTCGTGCTCACGCTGAACATCCCCGAGCCCGACGTGCTGGCGGGGCTGGCCTGGGGCTTCGCGGTCGAGCGCATCGAGAACGCGACGCCCCAGGGCTTCGGCGCCAACCACAACCAGGCCTTCGCGCGCTGCACGACGCCCTGGTTCCTGGTGCTCAACCCCGACATCCGGCTCGACGCCGACGTGCTCGCGCCGCTGGTCGCGCAGGCGGCGCCCGACGCCGGGCTGCTGACGCCGCGCATCCTCGAGCCCGGCAAGCAGGCGCCCGAGCAGCACCGCGAGGTCATCACCCCCCTCGAGATCCTGACCCGGCGCCGGCCCGGCTATGCGCGTCCGGCCGTGCCGGCGTGGATTCCGGGCCTGTTCATGCTGTTCCGCAGCGAGGCCTACCGCGCGGTGGGCGGATTCGACGAACGCTTCTTCATGTACGGCGAGGACTTCGACATCTGCGCCCGCACCCGGCTCGCGGGCTGGCGGCTGCAGGTGGGCGAGGACCTGCTCGCGCGCCACGAGGCCCAGCGCGCGAGCCGCAGCAGCCGCAGGCACCTGTACTGGCACGTCACCAGCCTGCTCAAGGTGTGGACCTCGTCGGCGTTCTGGCGCTACTGGCGCATGCAGCGGCGCCGCGCCTGAGCGGGAGAAACCCTTCGATACGTTTCGAAGACAATCCGGGGCCGGGAAGCCGAGGCCGAAGGCGCCTTTCTCCCCCTCCCACCGACGACGATGACGACCACGAGCAGCCCGACGACAGCATCCGCGCAGGCCCATCCGCACCTGCTCCACCCCAAGTACCGACCCGACATCGACGGCCTGCGCGCCGTGGCGGTGCTCTCGGTGCTCGGCTACCACGCGTTTCCGCAGTGGGTCAAGGGCGGCTTCATCGGCGTCGACATCTTCTTCGTCATCTCGGGCTTCCTGATCACCACCATCATCCTCGGCAGCTTCGAGGGCGAGGGCTTCAGCTACCGCGAGTTCTACGCGCGGCGCGTGAAGCGCATCTTTCCGGCGCTGGTGCTGGTGCTCGCCGCGACCTTCGCCTTCGGCTGGTACGCGCTGCTGCCGCACGAGTGGGAGCAGTTGGGCAAGCACGTGGCCGCGGGCGCGGGCTTCGTCTCGAACTTCGCGTTCTGGAGCGAGGCCGGCTATTTCGACAACGCCGCCGAGACCAAGCCGCTGCTGCACCTGTGGTCGCTCGCGATCGAGGAGCAGTTCTATATCTTCTGGCCCGTGCTGCTGGGCCTGGCCTGGAAGCGCAAGTGGCGGGTGCTCGCGGTGGTGGGCACGGTCGCGGCGATGTCCTTCCTGCTCAACGTCACGACCATCCACAGCCACCGCACGGCCGCGTTCTATTCGCCGCTGTCGCGCTTCTGGGAGCTGATGATCGGCGGCATGCTCGCCTACATGCGGCTGCACCGCCCGCTGCCGCAGCCGGGCTGGGGACGCCATGCGCAGTCGATCGCGGGCGTGGTGCTGATCGTGCTCGGCCTCGTCTACATCCGCGCCGGCAAGGCCTTCCCGGGCTTCTGGGCGATCCTGCCGACGCTGGGCGCGTTCTACTGCATCGCGGCCGGCCCGACCGGCGTGCTCAACCGCTACGTGCTCGCCTCGAAGCCGATGGTGTGGATCGGGCTCATCAGCTATCCGCTGTACCTCTGGCACTGGCCGCTGCTGGCCTACGCGCGCATCCTCGAGGGCAAGCTGCCGTCTGACGGCATCCGCGCGCTGATGCTCGTGGCCTCGTTCGTGCTCGCATGGCTGACCTACCGCTTCGTCGAGCGCTACACACGCCGGACCGAGAACCCGACGGTGACCGCGGGCCTGGTCGCCGTGATGGCGGGCTTCGTGGTGCTGGGCCTGCTCGCGACCACGCGCTACTACGTCGGCCGGCACAGCGACCCCTACTTCAACAAGACCGCCGCCGCGGCCAAGGACTGGGCCTACCCCGACGGCCTGAGCCCGATCAAGGTCGACGGCGAGGTGCTGCAGCAGATCGGCCACGGCAAGCGCCGCGTGCTGCTGTTCGGCGACAGCCACATCGAGCAGTACGGACCGCGCGCGGTGGAGCTGAGCAAGGTGGCACCGCAGACGCTGGATTCGTTGTCGTTCGCGACCTGGGGCGCCTGCCCGCCGATCCCCAACGTGGTCGACGAACAGAACAAGCTCTGCGCCGAGCGCCGCGACGGCTACATGCGCCTTGCGCTCAGCGACAAGTTCGACGCCGTGGTCTTCGGCGCCTGCTGGAACTGCTACTTCTCCGAGACCGGCAAGCCCGACGCGGACAACGCCGCCGCGGACCGCTACTACTACTTCGACGGCAAGACCCAGCGCCGCTTCATGGGCGGCGGCGGCGCGGACTTCGCGCTCAACATGCTGGAGGTCGTCATGACGAACCTGGCGAAGCACAAGCAGGTGTACCTGGTGCTCGACAACCCGGTCGGCGAAGGCTTCGGCCCCGAGGAATTCGTCAAGGGCGGCCGCCTCGGCAACATGACGGTCGGACGCATGACGCCCAGGGCCCCGTGGGCTTCGTCGCAGCAGGTGCTGCACGCGCGCATGCGCCAGATGGCGCTGCGCGCGGGCGCGATCGTGATCGATCCGATCCCGACGCTGTGCGAGAAGGGCTGGTGCACGCGGGCGGATGCGGATGCGACGCCGATCTACAAGGATGCAGGCCACCTGCGGGCCGAATACGTGCGCAAGTTCGCGACCTACGTCGATCCCGCCATCACGACGCCGAAGCAGCCGGCGCCCGCCGCCGGCCGCTAGGCGTACAGCCGGCGCAGACCGCGCACCAGGGGCAGTCGGGTGACGGCCCCGACGAAACGCACCACCGCAGGCGGACAGTGCGCGAGCAGGAACAGCGTCATGCGCAGGCGCAGCTTCTTCTTGCGACCGACATACGGGTTGGCCAGCACCATCGCACCGTATTCGTTGAGGATCGCGCTCATCTCCTCGCGGTACTGGTCGTTGTTCTTGATCGACTCGATCGCATGGTTGACGAAGTACGGCTGGAATCTCGGCACCAGGCAGTCGCGGAAGTAGTAGCGCCCGCGCTGGTGTTCGTCAGGAAACATCTGCACCAGCTTCTTGAAGTACTTGAAGCGACTGCGGATCATCCGGATGCCGAAGGACGTGCTGGCCGTATGAATGCACCACACGGTGACGGCCTTGTCGACGAAGTAGTTGCTGTAGCCCTTGCGAAAGATGCGCAGGAAGAGGTCGTCGTCCTCGAAACCCATGAACTGGGAATCGAAGCCGTCCACGGCCTCGAAGGCCTTGCGGCTGACCAGCGCGGCCGACGGAAGCACGAACATGTCGTTGCGCAGCAGATCGTTGATGTTGCGCTTCGGATGCGTCGCATGCTCCTTGACCACGCCGGTGCGGATCACGTTGCCGTCGGCATCGGCCTCGTAGAGATCGGCATAGACAAAACCGAACAGGCGGTCGTCGTGCGGAATCGATGCCGCGAGCGTCTCGATATGGTTGGGCAGATAGAAGTCGTCCTGATCGAGGAAGCAGATGTAGTCGGAGGTCGAAGCCTTGACACCTGCATTGCGGGCCGAGCCCTGCCCGCCGTTCTCCTTGTCGAGAATGCGAAAGGGATAGCGCAGGGCCAACGCATCCAGCGCGGCGCGCTCCTCGGGTCGCGAGCCGTCGTTGACCACGATCACTTCGGCCGCCGGCACGGTCTGCTCGAAGACGCTCCTCACCGAGCGCTCGATGAAGTCGGCGCCGTTGTAGAACGGGATGACCACCACGACGCTCGGCCATGCCGAGGAGCGCGCGGTGGCGGGGGAATCTGGGGAAGCGTTCATTGGATTCATGCGGAGGGCGCAGCCTACACCGATTCGAAGAGATCGCGGACCACGCCGCGGAAGCCGCGGCCGAACTTGTCGTAGCGACCCGTCATGGCTTCGCGGAGGATGGGAACGCAGCGCGCCAGCCGCGACGCCGGCAAGGCCGCACGAAAGCGCTGGTGCTCGATCTTGCTGCGCACCTTGTCGATGATCTCGGGGGGCACGCGGTCGCCGAGCTGCACCAGCCTGGCCAGAAGAAGTTCGGCCTTCACGGCGCGCTCGACATGGGTGTTGCCGCGCGAAGCGAGCGCCTTTCGGACCTTCTCCATGAAGGTGTCGCGCCGCGCGCCGATCTGGTTGGACTCGTGCTGCCGGTACTCGATCAGCGGCTGCTCCAGGAGGTCGACCCGTCCGGTCGTCGAGGCCACGATGCCGAGCCACTCGTCATGCACCCACTCCACGGGCAACGGCAGCGCGTCGGCCAGCAGGCCGCGGCGAAAGAGCGTGGTGGCACCGGTCACGAGATTGCGCCGCAGGAGCACGTCGAACGCCTGCCCGCCGTGCACGCGCGCGAGCTCCGACGGCATGACCTCGAGCGCATGGAACAAGGTCTGCCCGAGATCGCGGCGCTGCGAATCGACCAGTCGCGCGTCGGTGTGCAGAAGCAGCAGCCCGGCATCCTGCTCGAAACGCGCAACCATCAAGGCCAGGCGGTCGGGCATCCAGACATCGTCCTGGTCGCTGAGCGCGATGAGCTCTCCGGTGCACGCGCTGATGGCCTGCTCGAAGTTCTTCACCACGCGCAGCGCAACGGCGTTCTCGAAGACCTTGAGCGCGATCGCCGGTCCGGACCGCTCCGCTGCGCATTCCGCCATCGCGGCCCGCACCACGTCGACCGAGCCGTCCTTCGAGGCATCGTCGGACAACACGATCTCGGCTGGCGGCAGCGTCTGCAGGCAGATGCTTCTCACCTGCTCGCGCAGGAAGCGCGCGCCGTTGTGGGTGCACAGCGCGACCGATACGGAGAGCGGCGGGCGTGCATTCATGGACGGGTCGGCGGCGGGAGGGTCCGTGGAGGCCATGCGAGATCGAAATCTTCCGTATCAAGTGTCAGGTTGGGGTTGTAGGCCGGATCGGCCGCGATCAGCGCCGACCAGCGCGCGCGCATCCATGCCGATTCGCCCATGAGCCGCGCATGCGACTCGGCGCTTTCCAGGCCGCGCGTCGCCGACTCGTGGTGCAGCAACGCGGCATAGGGCGTCCAGACGTTGCGGTATCCCGCCTCGCGCAGTCGGAGGCAGAAGTCCACGTCGTTGTAGGCCACGCCGAGGTGCTCCTCGTCGAGGCCGCCCACCTGCCCGTAGAGCGCCTTGCGCACCACCATGCAGGCGGCCGTGACCGCGCAGAAGCTCTGCACGAGCTGGGCCCGGCCACCGTGGCCCGGCACCGTGGAAGGAAGATGCTTGTGCGCATGGCCCGCGATGCCGCCCACGCCCAGCACGATGCCGCCGTGCTGGATCGTCAGGTCGGGATAGAGCAGCTTGGCCCCCACCGCGCCCACGCCGGGCTGCATCGCCAGCGAGACCATCTCGTGCAGCCAGTCGGGCGCGATGACCTCGATGTCGTTGTTGAGCAGCGCGATCACCTCGCCCTGCGCCCGCGCGACCGCGGCGTTGTTGAGCGCCGAATAGTTGAAGGGCCGGTCGTCCCGGATCACGGTGATGCCGGGCTGCCGGTCGAGTTCGGCGAAGTAGGCGAGCGCCTCCGCGTCGTCCGAGCCGTTGTCGACCAGCAAGATCTCGTAGTCGGGATAGGCCGTCTCGAGCACGATGCTTTCGATGCACTGGCGCACCAGCGCGACCGCGTTGCGGGTGGGGATCACGATCGAGACGCGCGGCACCGGGTCCGGCAGCGCATAGCGGATGCGCAGGCCGTGGGGCGTGGGTTCCGCGGCGGCGGCAATGCCGGTGCGCGCAAGAAAGGCGTTCAGCGGCGCCACTTCCGGCGGCACGTAGGACGCCGCCGAATGGCTCAGGATGCGCGGAACATGGCGGATCTGGGCCGGCAGGATGCGCTCGACGCAGCGCAGCGCGAGATCGAAGGCGGGGCCGGCATCGAGGCTCTCGGTGATGCCGCCGGCCTCGTCGAACAGCCGTGCATCGGCGGCGCCCAGGGGCGAGAACAGGCTGCGCGCGAGAAAAAGGTCCGGGTTCCAGTCGGGCTTGAAGTCGGGATGGCTGCGCACGCCCGAGCCGACGTCGATCGCATCGGTGTCGGCATAGCGCATCCGCGCCTCCGGATGATCGGCGATGTCGGCCGCGAGCGCGAGCAGTGCATGCGGGGGCAGCATGCAACCCGGTTCGAGCCAGACGATCCAGTCGGTGCCCGACGGGGCGCCCGGCTTGAAGCGCGGCGCGGATTCGGCCAGGGCCTGTGCCTCGGCGTCCGCGGGCCCGGCGGAGACGAGGTGGAGCTCCCAGTCTTCGTACGCCTGCAAGGCCAGCGATCGCAGCGTCGCACGCAGCAGGTCGATGGCGCCGTGGCGATGTCCGACCAGGACCGAGAGACGCGGGCGCGCAGCGCGTGAAGCCATCTGGACGCGCAGGGATTCGACGTCGGGCGCGTCGTAGCGCGCGATCCAATCGGCGTAAGAGCCCCGGGCGAAGGCAACCGCGGAGGGCCGCCCTCGCATGCGGTGCAGCAGCTCGCCGAATCGGCGCAAGGGTGCGGTGACCCGCCAGCTCGTGGATTGCCGCATCGCTCGGACCTGGTCTTCCAGCGCCCTGACCTTCACTTCGAGCAGGCCGATCTGGCGCTGCAGTTGGGCATTGCTCGCAGCCGTGTCGAGCCTGCGCCGCCGGTGGGAGGGCTGTGCGGCCGGCAGCACCGGCTTAATGGACATGGCGGGCGATCACGAGAACAGGCGCTTCCAAACGTTACGGGAGCCCCGGAACGGGGCCGGTAAAATTATCCGCTTCTTCATACCCCATAAAGAATAATGCGCGTCCTTTCCGTTGTGCTCTCAGGGGGAGCAGGGTCCCGGCTCTGGCCGGCGTCGCGTCAGACCTTTCCGAAGCCGTTCATGAAACTGGGGGGATCGACCCTGCTGCAGCAGGCCATCGAGCGTGGCCAGGCCTGCGGCACCGGCGACCTGATGATCGTCACCAACAAGGACCATCTCTTCCTCACGAGAGACGTGTTGCGGCAGATGGCTGATCCTCCGGAGGCGACCCTGCTGCTCGAGCCCAAGGGCCGCAACACGGGGCCGGCGATCGCGTTGGCGGCCCTGCGCTGCATCGAGCAGTTCGGCGGCGATACGGTGATGCTGGTGCTCTCGGCCGATCACCTGGTGCCCGATGTCGAGGCCTTCGTCGCCAGCGCCAGCCAGGCGTTCCGGCTGGCGACCCAGGGCGCCCTCGTGGTGTTCGGCATCAGCCCGACGGCGCCGGAAACCGGCTTCGGCTACATCGAGGTGGCCCAGGTCTCCCGCGCGAGCCAGCCTGCCAAGCGTTTCGTCGAGAAGCCCGACCTCGCCACCGCGCAGGAATACCTCGCCACCGGCCGCTACTACTGGAACAGCGGAATGTTCTGCTTCACGGCCGACGCGATCGTCGCGGCGTTCGAACGGCACGCACCTGAATTGCTCGCCGCCGCCCGGAATGCGCTGAAATCGTCGCTCGCCGGCGCGGAGCGCACGATCGAATTCGATCTGCATGCCTTCGGCCTGCAACCCGATATCAGCATCGACTATGCCGTGATGGAGCCGGCCGACAACGTCCATGTGGTGCCTGCCAAGTTCGGCTGGAGCGACGTCGGCTCGTGGCCCGCCGTGGCCCTGGCCCATACCTCGGACGCGAACGGCAACACCTTCCTGCCGGACGACGTGGTCGCCATCGACACCACCGGCACGCACGTGCAAGTCGACAGCCACATTCCGAAGCTGGTCGCCACGCTGGGCGTGCAAGACCTGGTGATTGTCGACACGCCCGATGCGCTGCTGGTCGCACACAAGAACAGCGCGCAGCAAGTGAAGCAGGCCGTCGACATCCTCAAGTCTCGCAAGCACGAATCCGTGCAGCTGCCCGCGGTAGTCCACCGGCCGTGGGGCACCTACGCTTCGCTGAAGGAAGAGGACGGTTATAAGGTTAAACGCATCACCGTCAAACCTGGGGAATCGCTGTCCTTGCAGTACCATCATCAGCGTGCGGAGCACTGGGTGGTCGTGCAGGGACGTGGCATCGTCCAGATCGGCGACACCGAGCACGTCACGCTGCCCGGGCAGTACCGCTACATCCCGCTGAAAGAAAAGCACCGCCTCACCAACGACGGCGACGAAGAGCTCGTGCTCATCGAGGTCCAATGCGGCGCCTACCTCGGCGAGGACGACATCGTCCGCTTGGCGGACACTTACGGACGCGCATGAGCCAAGTTCATTCCAATCTGCATCGAAGCGCTCTATCCGACTGGTGGGAAGGCACCCGCCGCACCGACATCTGGTGGACATTGGCCTGGTTCGACATCGTGCTGCGCTACCGCCGCTCGATGCTCGGACCGCTGTGGCTGACGCTGAGCATGGGCGCCATGATCGGCGGCATGGGACCGCTGTACAGCTCGCTGTTCGGCACCGAACTTTCGAAGTTCTTCCCCCACCTGGCACTCGGCATCATCTTCTGGGGCTTTTTCTCTAGCGTGGTCACGGACGCGTGCAACGCCTTCGTGGGTTCGTCGAACTACCTGAAGCAGGGCTATTTCCCGATCAGTCTCTTCGTCTGGCGCAGCATCGCGCGCAACCTGATCCAGTTCGCCCATCACATCGTGCTCTACATTCCCGTGGCGCTCTGGGCCGGGATTTCTCTGTCTTGGTCGGCGCTGCTCGTGCTCCCGGCCTTCGCCATCCTGATCATCAATGCGCACGCGGTCGGCTTACTGCTGGGCCTGATTTGCACGCGCTACCGCGACGTCACGCAGATCGTCACCAGCGTGATGCAAATGCTAATGTTCCTGACGCCGGTGTTCTGGCTGCCGGAAAGCCTGCCGGGCCGTGCGCAGTACATCCTCTGGAACCCGTTTGCGCAGATGCTGGATCTCCTGCGCACCCCGTTGATGGGCGGCATGGCCGAGATTCACAGTTGGCTTGGCATCTTCGCGTGGACCGCGGTCTGTCTCGCGGGCTCGATGGTTCTTTTCGCCAGATATCGTCGCCGCGTCGTTTATTGGCTCTGATCCATGGCATTCATCTCCCTCAAGAACGTCGCAGTCAACTTTCCGATCTATGGAGCGGGCGCTGCATCGCTCAAGAAGACCCTCGCTGCATCCGTCACGGGCGGGCGCTTCGGCAAGGAAACCGGCGTCACCGTGGTGCAAGCGCTCAGCGGCATCAACATCGAGCTCAAGAGCGGCGACCGGCTCGGCCTCGTAGGCCACAACGGAGCAGGCAAGTCGACCCTGCTGCGCACGCTGGCGGGCGTCTACGAACCTTCCGCCGGCGAGTTCACGCGCCAGGGCACGGTCGCAAGCCTGATCGATCCGGCCCTCGGCATCGAGATGGATGCGACCGGCGTCGAGAACATCATGTTGCGCGGGCTGGTGATGGGCATGAGCAAGAGCCAGATCGACCGGCTGACGCCTGATATCTGCGAGTTCAGCGGCCTGGGCCAGTACGTCAACATGCCGGTGCGCACCTACTCAACCGGCATGCTGATGCGGCTCGCGTTCTCGATCTCGACCAGCGTCGAGGCAGACATCCTGCTAATGGACGAGTGGCTGTCGGTGGGCGACGCGGAGTTCACCGAAAAGGCCGAGAAACGCATGAAGGACGTCGTCGCCAAATCGGGCATTCTCGTCCTTGCCTCGCATTCACCGAAGCTGATCGCGAAGGAATGCAACCGCGTGATTCACATGGAGCATGGGCGCATCGTCCAGGTGACGGACGACATGTCGAGCTTCATTGCCGAGAATGCAGAGACGACTTGATCTCAGCGAGCCGGTCGGCCATGCGGCGGCCGGCCGCCGCAAGGGATAGATTGACTTCGGCACTGGCCTTGGCGCGTGCGCCGAGTTCTCGCGCGAATGCCTGATCCTCGTAAAGCTTGCGCATGAACTGCGCTGCATGCTCCGTCGACGGCTCTGCCCATTCGAGCTCTGCATCGTAAGGCGGAATTGGCTTCCCGACCTTGACCCGCTCGTAGGGCACCAGGAGACTGTTGTGCTCGTTCATGAAATCCATGTTGCCCGAGAAGGCGGTAGCGATTACGGGCTTGCCCATGAGCATGGCCTCGGCCATGGTCAAGCCCAGGCCTTCGCTGCGGTGGAGCGAGACGTAGGCGTCGCAGGCGTTTACCAACGAAAGCACTCGCTCCGAGGGATAAACTTCATTGATTAACGTGATGTTTTCCTGGGCTGCTGTCGCATGTTCGAGCAAACGATATTGATCCGGATGCCGATCACCGAATGAGGTTTTCAAAACAAGCCTGACGGGCTCATCGGGTCGGAACGCCCGACAAAATGCTCGAATCAGTCCTAATGGGTTCTTACGCTCCATCACACTCGTCATGTGGAACACAAAAACAAAGGTAAAGACGTCCTCCGGCAAGCCAAAAGCCGAGCGAGTCTCTTGCTTATAGGGCGCAAGCAACACACCCGGAAAAAATGTCCTTATAGGTACAGTAAAGCGTTCACGCAGCCCCTTGGCAACGAACTCCGTAGCGGTCCATATCTCATCCACTTCGCCATCGAGTTGGCTCCATTCATCTGGGACACGGTCGAACTCCCAGTACCAATAAGCGATTCTGTGCGTGCGATTTCGACTAGGCGCCAGATCGGCGCGGGCGTAAGCTCGGTAAAAGAAAGGCGTGGGCTGTACGTGAATCAAGGTCAGATCATGAATTTCCTGCCCTCCAAAGTTTGCGTGTACCGGTTCGTCATCCACGTTGGTCCTGATATTTCTTAGCGACACCTGCACGTTGCAAGCCTTCAGTCCGCTAACGATGGCCTCCACGGACGCTCGCAGACCAGACGGATAGCTGAAATGTCCGATCACATTAAGGCCTGGCGCAACGAAGTTCGCGATGTCCCATTGAGCAGATCGGGCATCGCACCAAGCCCTGGCTCGATGGGAAAGCGGCGCATCCGGTGATCCAAGCCAGGCGAGGAACGCACGCGCGTTTTCCGAGGACGCTGTGGCAGCGGGATGATGCCGACGCCACTCGGAAATCGAGCGGTAGGCCAGCCGGATTTGATCTATGTCTTCAAGGTCAAGCAGCACCGACGCTTCGTCAATCCACTTTCCTTGCGCAGCAAATACTCGCTTGAACCATTCGGTGAATTCATCAAATCCAAAGACCGTCATCGCGGCAGGAAACTTGGCCTGCCAAGAGGGCGTTACCTGGTATGCCCGCACGAGCTCAAGCGCAGGATCCTGAGCAGCTTGAGCAAACATCCACCAAATTTCCTCGATGGACAAATCCGATTCCGGGTACACAAAAGAAAGGAAATATTCGAACAGTGCGCCGGATCCGGTGGGTGTCAATCCATGCGGCAACGCATTTCGAACGTCTTCGGAAAAAAGAAAGAGTTGCCTCGCCCGCGCTGCAAAATCACCCGCGAGTAGCGACTGAATGCATGTGAGTTCGTCCTCGCTCAGTCCTAGTTCTTTTTGGCCGTCCTTCTGCAACCATGCGAAAAATCCGCCGTCAGCGCCGACTTGCAGCGATCTCGGAAAGCGTTGGCGTAGATCGCCTCGGCTTCGGAGCAAGTCCATACAAAACCGCGCAGCACTCAGATCGTCCTGGATCCCGCCTTTACGCCGTATCGCCCGTCCCGACTCGCTCAAAGCCGATCCGAAACGCTTCGAGGCGCCGTCGTCGAATGGATCAAAGCCGTCCGCCGCTGGGCGGGCTCGGGAAGATGCCGCGCGCTCGGGAACAACAGCGCTCGCCATCTGCGCCGCCAGGAACTCCTTCCTTTGCTTTTCCCGCGCCTCATGCTCCAGCCTACTCTGATAGGCGCGCAGGCGCGCAGGAATTAGCCATGGGGTCAGCACCCAGCGGACGATTTTATTTATCTTGAAAATCAATCCCAAAAACCCTTTACAGAGTCAAAACCGGATGCGCCTCTTGAAAAATAACTCGAGAAACCCCTTTTAATGTGTTTTCCCAGTAGACAGCATCCCTTAACTCCTTTTCTCTCGCATTCGGGACAGGCGAAGAAATTTCACCGCATGCAATACGGGCTGCGACGCTTAAAAACTCAGCCGGCTCATCATGAATGTGGAACCCAGAAAGTGAGGAGGCAAACTCAAAGCCTCTGCAAGCAAAACTGGTCGCAACGACGGGCTTTTCGGAAGCTATCGCCTCCGCCATCTTCAAATTGGAGCCACCACCAGAGGTGATCGGCACGATAATTCCCGACGAACTCCAAATAAGAGCAGCCAATAGTTCATCAGATACTTGGCCCAGCTTTTGAATAATATTGAAGTTTGTCGTTTTATACAGTGCTGCGTCAGGGGGCGCATAAGCATCCAGAATACTTCCTACGCTTCCCACCACCACGACCATCGCACTAGGTGGGATGCTCGCAAGACAAGGGCCCAGCATTCTCCAAAATCCCACCGCATTGGGCGGATGTGCGCTTGCCGCGAAAAAGGCATACGTGCGGCCTCTCGCGAACAAATTTACCTCATTTAATGCCGGCGCACTTACTGCTCTACTTTCTACTCCATTCGGGCAAATCTGAATATTAGACGCACCGGCCCGGGAAAAATACTCGGCATCGGACTGTGTTACGCAAATCGTGGCCGACGCTGCGCGTATCAGTGAAAGCTCGATTTGTTCGACTTCTTCGACAAATTGCAAGATTCTCTCTTCATCCAATCGATGATCTCGCAGGATCGCCGCCTTCACCTGGGATTCGATATTTTGAGATGAATAAACGAGCCGAGGCGTAATGCCCCGGGACGCCTCCGAGCGCAGGGCTTTTTCGACGCCGGGCCAAAGCCATGGCTGTTCAAAGAAGATCACCTCGGGCGCGAACGATCTTATCTTTTCAACTAAGAAGTTCTGCACCCTTTCGTCCGACACAGCCAATCTCGCCATCTGAACCTCCGCGCCATACGGCAAATCAAAAGGCAGTGCCTCCTCCTCCAAACTGACGGCAAGATCGTGCACAGGGTCTCGTTCCGAGTACGCTGGCTCACATACTGATACTGTCAGCACATCGCATCCTTGGAGCTTCAAATACTTTCGAATCTCAGAGACCCGGATCTGCCCTCCATGGCGCGGCGCTACGATAGGGTATGGAGATACTTGAAGAATGCGGATCATCGGCTCAATGCAAAGTTAAAAAATTCCTCCGCATAGTCCGACCATTTTTTTGGAACGAATTCGCTGCGAATTTTCTCTTCTGTCTGCGATCGCAAGTCTTCATTAGAGGCCCAATAAAGAACTGCGTCCAACCAAGCGTCGCTATTTTTAGCCTCGACAGCGGGCATCATGCCCCGAGTGGCTTCGATCAACGCGGGAGCAGCGGAAACGATGCACATCTTTCCGTACGTCATTGCTTCGGCCGCGCCCAATCCCCAACCTTCCACGTGAGACGGAAACACGCAAAAAAGGGATTTTTGATAAATTCCCGATAACTCGGGATCGTCTACGTCGGTTAGAAAATGAACTTTCGAACGAAGTTTTTCATGCGACTCGTACCGTTCGAACATATGATCCACCCCCCATCCGCGCATGCCTACGCACACCAAGTCCGGCATCGACAAATTCTCCTCCACCGCGCGCTGCCATGCCGTCAAGAGCGTCTCATGATTCTTACGAGCCTCAATACTGCTGACATAAAGAACATACCTATCGGGAAGCGCACGTGTTTGAGGAATTGCTTCGCCAATCTTTTTTGCGAGCTGGTCCCCCATCAGAATGGTCTGAAGCACCGGCTCGCGCTGAAATTTCATCATTTGCGCAACCGCAAGACACCGCGACCGAGTGTAGTCGGAGATGCATGCAATCCGATCAGCCAAGTTATGAAGAAGATAGAAATGATTAAAAAACTTCTGTGGAAAATCCAATGAATTTGCAAACTCTGGGTATTCGATGGGAATGGTGTCGTAGCAAACCCCCGTAAAACCAAATCCCACCCGCCTCTTCATCCAATATAAGAGTTCATAATTCGAATGATCCCAGTCCAACCCTGCCGAGACAAAAACATCGTCGCGCGACATGAAATCACCGGTCGTCCTCGCGCTGTTCAAAACCTCAGGCACATGAACCTCCAGAGAGCGAACAGGCGGCGGCGGGATGGCGGATACGGATTCTGGGACTGCCGCCACCGGAGTGGGGTCCGCCGCCCGCTTGAAGGCTCGCTGCTTCAGTTTTTTCAAGACAGCTGCTGCGCCCGCCGATCGATAAACATTCCACGCCGCACGTACATGCTTCCGCTGGCTCTTGGGAACAAGCAGCTTCAGCCCCGCCTTCGTGATAGTCCGCGCGCGCCCGGCGAAGTTCATCGCCTCCACCTCCTCTATTCCATGGGCGAACTCTTCGATCTGCTCTACCTTTTGAATTGCGATCCGCTCAGCACCCCTTCTTGCGGCTAACGTACTACCGGCATGCGCCATTTCCTCGAGGCGCCGGCTGACGACGTCTGAAGGCGTCGAATCCAGCTTCATTCTCTCAGGTGAAAAGCGTACAAAAGCGACGGGAAATCTATTTTGCGTCAGAAGATAACTCGCCAGCTCATATTGGACCCGTACAATTCCGACCGGTGGCCGATCCCATATAAATAACGTGGACACGTCAAACACAACTCGACGGCGCAAGCGAGCGGGGACAGCGGCTTCAGTACTGTGCTTCATTTACACCCTCTGCGCTCCCGCGGATGACGGAAATCAATTCCTTGGCGCTCTGCCGCCAGCTGATGCACGACATGTTCGCCGACGAAGGCGCTTCGCCACGCGAATTCAATTCCAGCCATCTTTTGATGCACTCTGCCAGTTCGAAAGCCGACACTCCGGAAAAATAATAGACTGAATCGCCGGCCACCTCTCGAAAAACAGGGAGGTCTCGAGCAATGATCGGTAACCGATGTTGCGCGGCCTCCACCAAGGGCAGGCCAAACCCCTCACCTTCGCTCGCCGCTAGAAGGCAAGTAGAGGCGGCATAAATCTTTTCGAGATATTCATCGCTGATCTGACCAAGCCAAAACAACTTGACGCCAGCCTGCTTATGCGACTGGATTCGCTCGGCCAGCAGATCGACAAGCCAGCCTCGACGCCCCACGATGATCAGATTTACGTCCACACCGTCGTGCCAAAGTTGATCGAAAGCCTCTAGGGCTTGTTTATGCCCTTTGCGCGGCTCTAAGGTCCCGACCATCAAAAAATTGGCGTGCCCTTTCAGTCTGTCGAGCAGCTCATGAGCCCCCTCAGGCATTCCTGTTGTCGGGACGCTCGCCCCAACATCCGCCCCCAATCGAAAACTGGCGACAATCGGGTCAGGCGATTGCGCCTGGCCATTGGCAGCAAGCCACGCGCGCACCTCGTCAGCGACCGCACCGGAGATGCAAACTAGTCCGTACGCCACTTCGGAAATACTCTTGAGCCATCCTTCAAATCCCTTGCCCACGCCTGGACTCCACCAGTCCGGTCGCAGCACAGGAAGAATGTCATAAATCACAAAATAGGACTTGACTCCCCGCTTTTTCCAAGTTAAGTGAATATCATGCACCTGTTCAGTCAAATGCGGGCTCAAATCCAATCCCAGATAAATGTCGTCTTGATGGACGTCAACAACAAAATCCTCGCCCTCACCCTGAGGTACCGCACGAATGGAGTTAGAGAACCTCTCCGCAGTTCGGTAATGCCCATTTAAAAAATATACGGGCTGAACCAAAAAATCCGGAGGGGGCGCATCCAACAGATCCTTCAGTAGACTACGGACAACCCGCTGTATCCCAGATTTAACATCGTTCAGCACAATCACTGACACGTCGACGAGAATTCGAGGGCGTGAAAATCGATCGGTATTGAATATCTGGCTGCGCGCGAGGCTGGCGAGATCCTGATCGGAGGGAGTGCACTCTGTTTTTATGTCGGCCACCGAATCGATAAAATTCGGGACGGCTGCGAGACCTAAAGACCTATTCGCCCCCATTTCACCTATATCCGTTAGCTTTTCTTCAATGCTGACTTTCGCCAGCATCGCCGTCCGCGCCCAGGAGAACATTTGCGCCCGCTCCGCACCATAGCGTCTTAATTCTTCAGCCCACACCGGATTGTCAAGTACTTCAACGATTTTTTCGGCTATAGAGTCGGCGGAGAATGGATCAAACAATGCGCGCGAATGTCCAACCACTTCCGGGATACTTGTACAGGCGGAGCCTATCGCCGGCACGCCGCACGCCATTGCTTCCAAAATAGGCAGGCCGAAGCCCTCGTGGGTAGATGGAAAGACGAACAGGGAGGCCGCCTTATAAAGCTGTGCAAGCTCCTCATCGGGCACATAGCCCGTCAAAACAAGGTCTTCTTCCGCAAGACCCGCGTGAATGCGAAGATGGCGTAGGTGATCCCGCTCTGGTTGTCCCAGCTTGCTAGCAATCACCAATTGGTAGACAGCGCGTATATGTTGCGGCAGGCGAGCAATTGCAGCAAACAAATTGCCGAAGTTTTTGCGCGAGTCGAACCCTCCAGGCACGTATAAGATCATTTTCCGACTTACCCCATACCGAGTCGGTAGGCTCATGTCAGTCGAGTTCGAGGAAAGAAACCGCTCATCGACTGCGGCGGATATGTTGACAACTCTGTGAGCCGGGATGTCTAGGGCCTCGATAGCCTCGTTTCTGGAGTGCTCGGAGATAGCAAGCAACAGGTCTGCACGCTTCAGGTCCTCAATTTTTCGAAAATAGTGCCTCTTTTGCTCTTCGGAGCCAAAGTACTGGGACGGATTAAAGAATGGAATCAGGTCGTAGAGAACCGCGGCGGTCTTCCACGGAGTATGCGAGGCAATGGAAACTGTTGCGTCGAAGGAGTAGCCTTCAAACAAGCTTGTGATAAGCACGACTTGAGGATTGATTCTGGCAATGGCTTGCATCCGCGCGACTTCGGCCGCACGCGCTCGCCACCCATTTGCTGGATCTTGCTCAGCAACGGGTACGGGGATATCGAAGCAGCGAATCCGCCAGCTCGGAATCAGGCCCGCAAACTCTTTGCGAATCGCTAGAAGACTTTCGTCTAAACGAGCATTCAGCAGTAGCCAAAACTCATGCTCCCCTGGATTCTTCGCGATTTCTTTTGCGAGGGCGAGGGAGTAGCGCCCTATTCCTCTGAAACGACTTCCGGACTGAGCTCCTTGAAGATCAATGAGAATTTTCATCCTCGATCCCCGCAAGCAGCTTTAAGGCTAACATAGATTTCTCGCACTCGCGGCGAGAGTTCATCTGGATTCACTGGATCCACAAGGCCCCGCTGGGGCGAGCCCAAGACTCTTGCTATTTTTTTCTTCAAAATTGGAAATCGAGCGAACGATTTTGAAATCACTGTCGCCAGCTTAGGGTGACGATTTATAGCTATGGCGATTCGAATTGCGATGCTCTTCAATCGCCGCTTGCTCCCCGATGCGATGCGCCCCTCGCGAACCGCCAAAACGAGTCTTTTGAACAAGCCCACAATCCGCCTGACGGGGGCGGTTACGCTCCAAGAAGTGCTTTCGTAAACGGCACGCAATTCATCAGCTTGGGCCTTGATGAACGTGTGAGAAGTCGCGAGCTCTGCTTTCACCAAAGAAAGCTCAATTGAGAGAAGCTCAATTCGCCGCGCGAGGAAATCCAGTGTGGCGGACGTCTGCCGGCCTTGGTCAAGCATTCGTTTTTCTGCCTCTGCCAGAGCTTTTCGCTCGGCCAAGGCCTCTAGCCTTTTCGCCATTTTCTCATCATAGAAGGCAGATACTTCCGCAAGGCTGGCGCCGGGGCTGAAGGCTACGTGTTCAATCGATCTTGTGGATCCGAGAGGGTCGTCTTTTTGACCTATGACTGCGTAATCCGGGCTTGCGCCGCTGAAAACGTCGTGAAGCTTGAGATCATCTTTCGACAAGATGTCCGCAGATTCCTGCAAGCGCAAGATCTTCACGGTTCCAAAATCCCCATACTCGACAGCAAATGACAAAAGCTCCGAAGGGAGAGGGCGCTGATGTGTCGGATCGAGATAAAAATTCTTGACGCCAACCACCAAGTTTTCAGGATTAGGTGTCTCCAGGAGAATCAAACCCCCAGGGACCAAAACGCGGTGCGCCTCGGCAATCAGTGAACGCAGATCGTCAAATGCCATGTGCTCCACTACATGAAAAGCGGAGACAACTGACTGGCTTTGGTCTGGGAGCTTCTTGAGCGCTGAAAGGCCGTCTTCAAGTTTTGCGTTTAATCCTCGGTCCAGGCAGTCTTTGAGCATTCCCGAATCGAGATCGACCCCGGACGCGCAGACGCCCATTTCCCCCATCAGTTCGAGCCATTCCCCTCGACCGCACCCTATGTCGATCGCATACGTCGCGCCCGATCGATTCAACACCGCCGAAACATATGGCAAGTATTGGCGGCGGAGATTGCGAACGTATTCGCGTGGCGCGTAGTATCTTTCTTCAAACGCTCTATAGAACGGCAACTTCAACCGAAGCCTCCTTGTCTGTCTTTCGTTGTCGCGGGTATTGCCGATAGCTATCGCGGGACCTGTGGAGTCTAGCGCCAGCAGCGACGGCTTTCGCTTGCGGTCAGGCCTGCGGAGAGAGGCTCCGATGCAAGCAATGCGACTAGCTGTAAGCGCCGCCGGCCTTGCGATCTGTAACCATATTGTCTGCCAACCGGTATCGAGCAGCCAGTCGGTATCGACGTCGGCTATCGGGACTACGGCAGAATCGAGTCTTTGCGTTCGCCATCTGGCGATGGGCAAGCACGCCAGACCACCACACAATTCAGGACTAGGAACAAGATGACAGAAACTCAGAAGCGCGCAGTCGTCACCGGTATCACCGGACAGGATGGAGCGTACTTGGCAGAGCTTTTGCTTGCCAAGGGCTACGTTGTTACAGGGACCTATCGACGTACCAGTTCAGTCAACTTCTGGAGAATCGAAGAGCTTGGCATTCAGAACAACCCGAACCTCCATCTGGTCGAGTACGACCTCACCGACCTGGGCAGTTCGCTGACGCTCCTGCGCGACACCCAACCAGACGAGGTCTACAACCTCGCTGCTCAGAGCTTCGTGGGCGTGAGCTTCAGTCAGCCGGCTGCGACGGCGCAGATCACTGGTATCGGCGCGCTGCACCTCCTAGAAGCGATCCGCCTCATCAATCCGAAGATTCGGTTCTATCAAGCGTCGACTTCAGAGATGTTTGGTAAGGTCCAGGCGATCCCGCAAGTCGAGAGCACCCCGTTCTATCCCCGCAGCCCGTATGGCGTCGCCAAGCTGTATGCGCACTGGATGACAGTCAACTACCGCGAGAGCTACGACATTTTTGCTAGCAGCGGCATCCTCTTCAATCACGAAAGCCCGCTACGAGGACGCGAGTTCGTGACCCGCAAAATCACAGATTCGGTGGCGAAGATCAAGCTGAAGCAATTGGATGTACTTGAGTTGGGAAACCTCGATGCCAAGCGCGACTGGGGCTTCGCTAGAGAGTATGTCGAAGGCATGTGGCGAATGCTGCAAGCAGATCAGCCCGATACCTTCGTGCTGGCAACAAACCGGACCGAGACAGTGCGTGATTTCGTCCGCATGGCCTTCAGGGGTGCAGGCATTGAAGTCGAATTCAGAGGTACAGGTGTGCACGAGACGGCTGTTGATACTGCAACGGGCCTGACTGTGATGAAGGTTAATCCGCGGTTCCATCGCCCAGCGGAGGTCGACCTCCTGATCGGAGATCCGGCTCGCGCCAAGGCAAAGCTGGGATGGGAACCTACGACCACCCTCGAGCAACTCTGCGAGATGATGGTGGAAGCCGACCTGCGGCGCAACACACAGGGCTTTTCGTTTTGAGAATTCTTCTGACCGGAGCGGACGGCTTCACAGGCCGCCTCTTTGCAAGCGCGGCCCGAGCAGCAAAGCACGAAATTGTTCCACTGCGATCTGATCTGCTTGACCGCGAAGGCATTGCTCGCGAGGTGCTGGCGGTGGCACCGGACGCAATCGTGCATCTTGCCGCTATCAGCTTCGTCGGTCATGCAGACCAGCAGGCGTTCTATGCTGTCAACGTGGTTGGCACAACCCATCTGCTGGATGCTGCGGTCCAGTTGCCGCAGGCGCCGCAGCGCGTGCTGATCGCGAGCAGCGCCAACGTCTACGGCAACAACGCGCATTCCCCTCTGACGGAGAACGAGGCTCCCGCACCGATAAATCATTACGCCATGAGCAAGCTGGCCATGGAGTACTTGGCGCGCACATATGAACACCAGCTGCACCTGGTTGTCGCACGCCCCTTCAACTACACCGGTCCGGGCCAGAACGTCAGCTTTGTCGTGCCCAAGCTCGCCACGCATTTTTCAGCAAAGGCAGCTCGCATCGAACTCGGAAATCTGGACGTCGAGCGCGAGTTCAACGACGTACAGATGGTTTGCGACGCGTACCTGCAACTGCTGAAATACGGTGACCGCGGTGGCACCTACAATATCTGTTCCGGCCAGCCATATACGCTGAGGCACTTGATCGACGTATTCACCGAACTGACGGGCCATCAACCCGAAATCGATGTGAACCCGGCGTTTGTGAGGGCCAACGAAGTGCATCGACTCTGCGGCAGCCCACGAAAGCTCGACGAGCTTCTGGCGAGGCACGGTGTCCGGCTGATTAGCCCGCCACTCGAAGATACACTTCAACGCATGCTTGAAAGCTACCGGCAAGCAACGAGCTTGCCTCTGAGCGGCTGAGCCCGCGCTGCTTGCGACCTCATCACCGGCTGCTTCAACAGGCGCAGGGCCTGGCTGTCAAGCGTAAGAAAAATCATGGACAACTCGATCCCTCTCCCCCCCTGCTATCGCGGCTGCAGCGTTGCCTTGGTCGTGCCTTGCTATAACGAAGAAGCAACGGTTGCACAGGTAATTAGCGCATTCCGCGCCGCCATGCCGGCGATCCAGATCTACATCTTCGACAATGCATCGTCAGATGCCACTGCGGCCATCGCGAGACAGGAAGGTGCCGTCGTCGTTTCAGTTCCCTTACGCGGCAAGGGCAATGCGGTGAGGCGCATGTTTGCCGACGTTGAAGCGGACGTGTATGTGATGGTGGACGGCGACGCAACCTACGATGCAAACTCAGTCCACGCACTGATAGACAAGCTGATCGACGAGCGCCTGGACATGGTGGTCGGGTGTCGGCAGACAGCTGAGGCGGATGCAGCAGAGGCCTATCGGCGCGGCCATCAGTGGGGCAACAGGATGCTTACCGGCAGCGTCGTGCAGATCTTCGGAGGCACTTTTTCCGACATGCTGTCGGGGTATCGCGCGTTCTCGCGCCGGTACGCAAAGACCTTCCCCGCTCTTTCCCACGGGTTCGAAATCGAAACGGAACTTACTGTGCATGCGCTCGAGTTGCGGATGCCCTATGGCGAGATCCACACGCCCTACGGCTCCCGACCCGAAGGATCGCAGAGCAAGCTATCTACCTATAAGGATGGGCTGAAAATCGCGTGGACCATCGCTCGTCTCTATGTGAGCGAGCGCCCTTTGACCTTTTTCCTTGTTTGCGCGCTTTTTCTGGCGGCAGGCTCCGCGCTGCTTTCAATTCCGGTGTTGATCGAATTTTTCGAGAGCGGCCAAGTCCGCAAGCTACCAACGGCCGTGCTGTGCGCTAGCCTCATGCTCATGGCCATGCTCTCATTCTCGTGCGGATTGATTCTGGACAATGTCACGCGGGCCAGGCGCGAGCTCAAGCGCCTTGTCTATCTGAGTATGCCTGCGATCGCGCAGACCGGTCCTTAGATCTGCCGCAGCGGCTCACTCTCCCGCTTCAGTAGCGCCGAGCTTCAATCCGCAGCGAACTCAAGCCCACGCCGAGTTCGCGCGTATCCGTACTCTCCCCTCGCTCAAACGGCGAAGCCTTGTGCGGCACGGCGATCTGCACGTGCGTTTCGCAGGTTGCTCGGTTCTCCATCTCAACAACTACCTCGCTGGCTGTCGCACCGAAACTCGCTGACGCACTGCCTGTACCTACGCGGATCTGTACAGGTTCATCGATGTTGGGACCGTAGGCGTGGGCCAACATCGATATCTTCAGAGGCCCAGTTGGCAGACAGCGATTCAGCTCGATAGATGCCTCCCTGGCAACGGTCCAGCGACCCCAAGACTCGGGCGTACTGAAGCCTGTCAAACCGCGGACTGCGCCTTCCCAGGGCATATCGCTGCCCAGAGCAACACTTACTACACCCGACCTGGCATCGTGCCGCGCGGGACTTTCCCCTGCGGGCTCGCATACAACATAGCTTCCGACATGCGACTTGAACGTCCAACACTTGAGATCTTGTGCTTTCTCAATGCCGGCAAAAACTTCGAAGGTATTTCTGATTCCTTCAGCCACGGCATGATTTGTCAGCACCCTGATCTGAAGTCCCTGCTGCTCCCGCGCTATCCGCTCCCTCAAAAGTGCAGTGAGCTTTGATGAAAAATCCACGCGATAAAACTTACTACCCGCCGCCAAAAATGGGAAAATATACGAATTAGGAACTCCTTGCACCAGATAAAGAGCAGGAACCTCCTTCAACACTGGCGGCAATTCTAGTCCAAATGCATTATTCGCCTCACCCCAGTTCTTGTTGTGCCCCCAGTCGGGAACTCGCACTAATACACCACAAATCAGCGTAATGATCAACATCACGCCCGTCACGATTTTTGGATATTCGAGAAGCCGTGCAACAAAAATCCAGATAACAATCCCAAACAAGAATTCGACAGGTATCAGGTATCTCTGATACGCAAATGCAGTCGCCCACAATGCATAGCTAGCAAAAAAGAACAGTACGATTAAGAATCCACCCCTCTCAAGCTTCAATTTTTTTCTCGCGACAACAAGCGCCCCGCCGAGCATGAGCGTTACGACCTGCCTAGCATCAGCAAAAGGAATCTCGGAAGTTTTCCCAGTAGGAAAGGCCGAGTGAAAAATATAGGAAAAAAATTCGAGCAAACTGGCGAAGTGCCAGCGCATATCTCTGAAATTGGTTGCCTCAAAATATGGAGACCTAAATATTGCGTTATACAGGGGGAAAACGGGACTCCCCCATTGCTGATAGAGAAGGACGTACCACCAACTGGTGCACGCAAAACCAGCGATCACGGCCGATGAGTACACCAAAACGCTCTTTATAGCTTCGCGCGCTGCATTGAAAACTTGCGCAAGAAAGAGTGCCATGAAGAATGCCACGGCGAAAGGGGCATTCGTGAGCTTCAATCCGCTCGCGAGGCCCAGCATGAGTCCACTAGCAAAAATTAATTTATGATCGGAAGCATTTTTATCCACTCCTTTAGCGCCCAAATACAATGCCCACAGAACAAACGGCGCCGTTGTGGATGAAAAAAAAGTCGTGCCGAGCTCACTCCACCAAAGGGGGGCTGTTAACCCGAGAACCGCTGCGCTGATTTCCGCAAGACCAACGGTCTCGCGGCCAAGATCTCGTGCAATCTTTCTGCATAAAAGCAGAAACGGAGGAACCGAAAACAACTGCACGAATAAAATTGCCCAAGCACTGTAAGGAAATTCAAAAAAGCTTAGTAATAGATAAGCGAGCAGATTCACCGCAGGGTGGAAAAATGTCTGCAGCCCAGCAGCCGCCAGATCCTCATCGAGACGCCCACCTAAGAGAAAAAAACCAGAATAAAAATGGTAATTGAGCAAGTCCCAATTTAGATCTTGCCCACGCTCCCTCACAAATACCATGGCCCCCATCGCCATAAGTACCGTAACCCCGATCACATATGCGTGGTCTTTTCGGATTTTTAGAGTCATTTCATGGAAGCAATTAGGATGGGCGAGCTGCCGAGGACACCATGGCATCTTGCGGCAGAAGCTAAGCCACCGAATTCATATGACCGTCTGGCAAATCCGTACGGCGGGGTTCGTTCGGCAACAGCGATTCCGTGCCGGTCGGCGGAGGAAAAAATATTAGAAAATTTCTGCCAGATGCAGCGGACGCCCGCCCTCATCCTTCTTCGACAGGATGGGAGCAATACCCACATCTGGCCATCGAACTCCCAGGGTGAGATCGTTCCACACAATACAACGCTCATGGACCGGCGCGTAATAATCGGTGGTCTTGTAGAGGAACTCTGCCGTCTCGCTCAGCACCAGAAAGCCATGCGCGAAGCCCGCGGGCACCCAGAGTTGGCGCCGGTTCTCTTCGCTCAATTCAACGCCCACCCACTTGCCGAAAGTCGGCGACGACTTCCGGATGTCGACGGCGACATCGAAGACCGCACCGCGAACCACACGCACGAGCTTTCCCTGCGGCTGCTGGATCTGATAATGCAGCCCGCGCAGCACGCCCTTGGCGGAACGCGAATGATTGTCCTGGACGAATTCGACATGGCGTCCCACGGCATCGTCGAAAGCCTTGTTGTTGAAGCTTTCGTAGAAGAAGCCACGCGCATCGCCGAACACCTTCGGCTCGATCACAAGGACCTCGGGGATCGCTGTCGGGGTCACCTTCATGAACGCACCTCGTCACTCAACAAGCGCTTGAGGTATTTGCCATACCCACTCTTCTCGAGCGGTGCAGCCAGCTTCTGAAGCTGTGCGTCGTCGATGAACCCGTTGCGCCACGCAATCTCTTCCGGACAGGCGATCTTGAGCCCCTGCCGATGCTCCAAGGTCGCGATGAACTGCCCCGCCTCGAGCAGGCTCTCGTGCGTTCCCGTATCGAGCCATGCATAGCCGCGCTGCATGATCTGCACGTTGAGCTGTCCACGGTCGAGGTATGCCTGGTTGACCGCCGTGATCTCCAGCTCGCCGCGCGCGCTGGGCTTCACGGCCTTCGCGATGTCGACGACCTGGTTGTCGTAGAAGTAGAGGCCGGTGACGGCATAGCTGCTCTTCGGCTTCGCGGGCTTTTCCTCGATGCTGCTCGCCTTGCCCTGCGCGTCGAACGCCACCACGCCATAGCGCTCGGGATCGTGCACGTGGTAGGCGAACACGGTCGCCCCGGTCGTCTTCTCGTCGGCACCCGAAAGCAGATGCGCGAAGTCGTGTCCGTAGAAGATGTTGTCACCGAGCACGAGCGCGCTCGGATCGTTGCCGACGAACTTGTCGCCGATGATGAAGGCCTGCGCCAGGCCGTCGGGACTCGGCTGCACCGCGTATTGCAGGTTCAGGCCCCATTGGCTTCCGTCGCCCAGCAGCTGCTGGAAGCGCGGCGTGTCCTGCGGCGTGCTGATGATCAGGATGTCGCGCATGCCACCGAGCATCAGCGTGCTCAGGGGGTAGTAAATCATCGGCTTGTCGTACACCGGCAGCAGCTGCTTGCTCATCGCGAGCGTGGCGGGATGCAGGCGGGTGCCGGAGCCGCCCGCGAGGATGATGCCCTTGCGTTTCGTCGTGGTCATGTGTTGGTCGTTCTCTTTCTTCCGAGTCAGAGTGTCTCGCGCAACATGCGCGCCACGCCTTCCTCCCAGGGCGGCAGCCGCAGACCGAAGGCGGCCTGCAGCTTGCCGGTGTCCAGGCGCGAGTTGTGGGGCCGCTTGGCCGGCGTGGGAAAGGCGCTCGTCGGCACGGGATCGACCGCATCGGGCCCGGCCTTGAGCTCGACGCCCGCAGCCTTCGCCTGTTCGATCACGAAGCGCGCATAGCCGTGCCAGGTGGTCACGCCGCCCGCCACCAGGTGATAGAGCCCGGCCTTCGCGGGATCCTGCAAGGTCGCGCGGATCGCGTGCGCGGTGACGTCGGCCAGCAGTTCCGCACCGGTGGGCGCACCGAACTGATCGTCGATCACCGTCAGTCGCTCGCGCTCCTTCGCGAGACGCAGCATGGTCTTCGCGAAGTTGCCGCCACGTGCTGCATAGACCCAGCTGGTGCGGAAGATCAGGTGCTTCGCGCAATGCGTGGCGACCAGCTGTTCGCCTTCGAGCTTGGTGCGGCCGTAGACGCTCAGCGGGCCGGTCGCATCGTCTTCCTGCCACGACTTGCTGCCGCTGCCGTCGAAGACGTAGTCGGTCGAGTAGTGCACCATCAGCGCGCCGATCCGCTGCGCAGCTTCGGCCACCACGCCGGGCGAGGTGGCGTTGAGCTTGCGCGCGAAGTCGGGCTCGCTCTCGGCCTTGTCGACCGCCGTGTGCGCCGCGGCATTGACGATCACGTCGGGGCGCACCTTCTGCACCGTCTCGGCCAGCAGCTCGGGCCGGCTGAAGTCGGCGTGGAAGTCGGTGCTGTCGAAATCGAGCGCGACGAGTTCACCGAGCGGCGCGAGGCTGCGCTGGAGTTCCCAGCCGACCTGTCCGCCCTTGCCCAGCAGCAGCAGCTTCATGCCGGGGCCTTGGCTGCGCCGTCGTACTGCTTCGCGACCCACTCGCGGTAAGCGCCGCTTTGCACGTTGCGCACCCATTCGCCGTTCGCGAGGTACCACTCGACGGTCTTGCGGATGCCGGTCTCGAAGGTTTCCGCGGGCTTCCAGCCGAGCTCGCGCTCGAGCTTGCGCGCGTCGATCGCATAGCGGCGGTCGTGACCGGGGCGATCGGTCACGTGGGTGATCTGCTCCTTGTACGGCTTGCCGTCGGCGCGCGGGCGCAGTTCGTCGAGCAGGGCGCAAACGGTGTGGACGATCTCGATGTTGGGCTTCTCGTTCCAGCCGCCGACGTTGTAGGTCTCGCCGAGGCGGCCGGCTTCGAGCACGCGGCGGATCGCGCTGCAGTGGTCCTTGACGTAGAGCCAGTCGCGCACCTGCATGCCGTCGCCGTAGACGGGCAGCGGCTTGCCGGCGAGTGCATTGACGATCATCAGCGGGATCAGCTTCTCGGGGAAGTGGAAAGGCCCGTAGTTGTTCGAGCAGTTGGTCGTGAGCACCGGCAGGCCGTAGGTATGGTGCCAGGCGCGCACGAGGTGGTCGCTTGCAGCCTTGCTGGCCGAGTACGGGCTGTTGGGCTCGTACTTGTTCTCTTCGGTGAAGGCCGGGTCGGTCTTCGAAAGCGAGCCGTAGACCTCGTCGGTCGACACGTGCAGGAAGCGGAAGGCAGCCTTCTCTTCGGCCGGCAGCGCGTTCCAGTAACCACGCACCGACTCGAGCAGCCGGAAGGTGCCGAGCACGTTGGTCTGCACGAAGTCCTCGGGGCCGTGGATCGAGCGGTCCACATGCGACTCGGCGGCGAAGTTCACGACCGCACGCGGCTTGTGCTCCGCCAGCAGGCGGTCGACCAGGGCGCTGTCGCCGATGTCGCCCTGCACGAAGATGTGCCGCGCATCGCCCTTGAGCGATGCGAGCGTCTCGAGGTTGCCCGCGTAGGTCAGTTTGTCGAGGCTCACGACCGGTTCATCGCTCTGCGCGAGCCAGTCGAGGACGAAATTGGCGCCGATGAAGCCCGCGCCGCCGGTAACCAGGATCATGGAGTCCCCTGCTGAAATGGAACGATCGCCATCGGCGATTGAACCGACGATTATCCCATCGGGCTGGGCAGTCAATGCGCGCTCGCTTACAATCGCGCCACTGCAGGAGAGCGGGCAACCGGGTTGCCCCACCGAAGGCGCAAACTCCCATAAACGCTCAGGTCGGCCTCCAAGGCCCGTACTGCATCATTCATACGCCGTCTGGAGAGCCATCACTCCGCGTGATGCGCCGAAGGAGCAAGCCCGCTGCAGGTGCAGCGGGTGAATCTCTCAGGTACCGAGGACAGGGGGAGCGGCAACTTGGACGGCGATCGTCCGGTTGCGAGCTATGCCAAGCCACAGCGACCTCCGCCGCCGCCCGAGCGCAACTTCGAAAGAAGGTACCTGCAATGCGCGTGATCGTTCTCGGCGCCGGCCTGCTCGGCGTCACCTCGGCCTACTACCTCCAGCAACTCGGCCACGAAGTGACCGTGGTCGACCGGCAGGCCACCCCGGCCGCCGAAACCAGCTTCGCCAACGGCGGGCAGATCTCCGTGAGCCATGCCGAACCCTGGGCCAACCCCGGCGCGCCGCTCAAGGTGCTGCAGTGGCTCGGCAGGGAAGACGCCCCGCTGCTGTTCCGCCTGCGCGCCGACATGCGCCAGTGGCTCTGGGGCCTGCAGTTCCTGCGCGAATGCACCCCGGCACGCACCCGGCACAACATCGAGCAGATCGTGCGCCTCGGCACCTACAGCCGCGAGACGCTGCAGCAGCTGCGCCGCGACACCGGCATCGCCTACGACCAGCGCACCCAAGGCATCCTGCACTTCTACACCACCCAGAAGGAATTCGACGCGGCGCTCGCCCCGGCCGAACAGATGCGCGCGCTGGGCTGCGAACGCCAGGTGATCTCAGCCGACGAAGCCGTGCGGATCGAACCCGCACTCGCCCACATCCGGCCCCGGCTCGCCGGCGCCACCTACACCGCCGAGGACGAATCGGGCGATGCCAACCTCTTCGCACGCGAACTCGCGAAACGCGCCGCCGCGGCCGGCGTGTGCTTCCTCATGAGCCACACGGTGACCGCGCTGCGCGAGGCCGGCGGCCGCCTCGACCACGTCGAGGCCACCGACAGCGAAGGCCGCTTCCAGCGCATCCGCGGCGACGCCTTCGTGCTCGCCATGGGCTCGCTGAGCCCGCTGTTCGCGGCACCGCTGGGCATCCGCCTGCCGATCTATCCGGCGAAGGGCTACTCGGTCACGCTGCCGGTCAAGGACGCCGCGAAGGCGCACCAGGTCTCGCTCACGGACGACGAGTTCAAGCTCGTGTTCTCGCGCTACACCTCGGCCTCGGGCGACCGGCTGCGCATCGCCGGCACGGCCGAACTCAACGGCTACGACCGCGACTTGAACCGCGTGCGCTGCGAAGCGATCGTACGGCGCGTGGAGGAACTGTTCCCCGGCGCCGGCGACGCCACGCAGGCTCAGTTCTGGACCGGCCTGCGCCCCGCCACGCCGAGCAACGTGCCGCTGATCGGCAAGACGAAGCTGCCCAACCTCTACCTGAACACCGGGCACGGCACCCTGGGCTGGACGCACGCCTGCGGCTCGGGCAAGTCGATCGCGCGGATCGTGAGCGGGCTGGCGCCGGAGGTGGATTTCGCGTTCAGCGGAATCGCTCGCGCAGGCAGGGCCCCGTTCGGGACCACGCCAGCCTCATCCCACGCGTCGGATTGAAACGGGCTCCTGTGCTGCGCCGCTGGGGCCATCCCTCTCTTCCCCCGCGAGCGCCGGGCGTGGGACCGCTGTGACAAAAAGGGTGTGCAGACCGAAGCCCAGCGTCCGTGCATCCGCGCTGTCCGACACGTCGCAAGGCCGCAGCGCTCCTGCGATCGAGAACTCGACCATCAGCAGCGGCCGATCGCGCAACGGCTCGACCTCGAACTCGCACGAGAAGACCATTGGCGCGCCGCTGCGCTGGGTGCATTCGCATCTCTCGCCATTGACCCGAAGTTCGATCATGGGCGGCTCGGCGCCCGCCGGCTGATAGGGCACGCCGGTGAACAACAGCCGCACTTGCGCTTCGGGAGGAAGCGCGTCTTTGTCGAGCACCAGCAGAAGGGTTGCCTTCTCGTCCGAGCTCCAGACACCCCAAGGCTCCGGCTCATGCCAACCTGTCGTGAGCATCGCCACGTAGGGGTCAGTGCTTCCAAAACGGATCTCTTCATTCAGGCCCACCGCCGGGCTCGAACGCAGGCCGGCCGCATCCAGTTGCAGGCCCCACCGCATCCCGAAAGCCACATCGATCGTTTCCGAGTCCGCCGAAGAAACGGCCTCGGCATAACGCCTCTTGGGGATGAAAAACGCCGGCAGATAGGACCGTTCGAGCACATCCTTCATGACGCGCAGCGACGCGACCTCGCTGCCGACCGGAAACCACTCGGAGCAAGCGGCCGGAAGAAGCGCGGGATTGTTCCGGTCCTGTTCCGCCACCCTCTCCGCTCGGTGACCGAAATATTCCGCTTCGGTCAGGGCACCTGAGGAAATCCCGCTGAAGAAAGCCACGTTCTCGGCACAGAACATGGCATAGGTATTCTTGTCGACCAGCATCGCATTCGGAATCTTTCCGATGAGTTCGTCAAGCAGTTCGGTGCCGGCCTGGCAGGGATGCGGCTTCACCGCCATGACGTCCACCGACGACGCCAGGGCCGCGACCCTGTCCAGCACGTCGGTCGGACCGACGAGCCGGCCATTGCAGATCAGGGCCAGGTCGATGTTCGTCTGACCAAGGAAGACGCCGACGCGAAGACCGGGCGAAAACAATGCGTGGTCGCCACGACGTGCGAACAGCGCCTTCATTCCGATGGCCGCATTCCGGAAGATCTCGTCTGGGACGGCGATCTGGGAAAAAATCGTCGCAATTCTCTTGCTATTGGTCCGCACACCCAGATGAAGATGGCGCGCAAATCGCAAAGGATGAACCTCGACATCGATGAAGGTCGCGCCGCGTGCATCGATGTAATTCAGAAGCGAAGGCGGCAGCCCCCATCCGATGACGAGGCTTTTCTTGCCGAATGGCAGCAGGCCCGATTTCTCGAGTGCCGGCTGCAAATCGTCTATGGCTGCGCGGGCCCACCCGTCTATGGAACGCGGTAATTCGAGTGCATCCATGAGCTCGCCGACCGGAATCCGACCGCCGTCCGAAGCGGGATATTCTTCCCGGGTCGCAATGCCCGAAGCTTGGCACGCCGAATAAAAAAGCCCGCGGAGAAAACGCCGATTGAGAGGATGGGACTCAAGTCCGTTCTCTTCGGAGCGAAAAAAATCATCGAGGAAAACGACCTCGTTGAACGACAGGGAACTCATCGGGGCAAGGAAAAAAACGGCTCCAGAGCAAGCCGTTAGAAATCGACAGGTAGTTAAAAAGTTCGCTCGCAGCGAAGACGTGTGCGAACTGATGTGCGGCAGCGTTGCGCACTGAGATCTGAAACGGATTTTAATTATCCGTCAATCTGTTTCTAGTTGTGTCGATCCTTGGCGCAAAGGGGACAGGAACCCTGATCCCGGCCTCTCGCGATGTGCTCCCTCGCTGAACGCTCAGTCCGCCGCTGCAAACACCGTCAACACCCCTGTATACCCATACAGCCGATGCCGCGCGATCTCCCCCGCCGCGAAGAACCCCACCAGCGGCACGTCCCCGAGCGCATGCCGCACGATCTGCAGCTCGGCGCCGGGCGCGCCGAAATGCGGGCCGCCGCGGCCTGAGCAGCTCACGTAGACCGCGCCCGCGATGCGGCGCGCGGGGTGCGGCGCCGCCTCGGCCTCGCCCGCGGCGACGGCGCGGGCGGTGGCGAGGGTCTGCTCCTCGGGCTCGAGCTCTTCGCGGATCTCGGCACAGATGCGCATCAGGTCGGCGCGTGCGGCCTGCGCGTTGCGGCGGCAGAAGCTCAGGCGCATGCCGGCTTCGGCCACGTCGGCGATCGCGATGCCGCGGCGCGTGGGGTCGAGGCCGATGATGTGGCGCACCCGCACGTCGGCGCCGAGGTCGCCGGTGCGGCGGATGCCGTCGCTGCCGGCATCGGCCAGGCCGATCAGGGTGTTGCGCACCGCCTCGATCGCCTCCTGAGGCCGTTCGAGCGACACCTGCAGCTCCGACAGCAGCACGTCGAGCGCGGGCTCGCCGTCGAGCTTGAGCAGCAGGTTGCCGTCCGCCTCGGTGATCTCGCGCTCGCGCCCGGCGCCCGCGCGCAGCGGCTGGCAGCCCTGCGTGACGCGCGAGACCAGCCGCACGCCTTCGCCGAACACCACGCCCGACAGGCCGCCGGTGAACACGCCGCCCGCGGCGCCGTGGCCGCGGATGTTGCCGTTGCCCCCGACCGCGAACTGCAGCGCGCCCGCGCGGCCCGAGGAGAGCCCGCCGAACAGGTAGCCGGTGTCGGTGCGGCCCGCCATCTCGCCGATCAGCTCGGCCAGGTCGGGCGTCGCCGGGTCCGCATGCACGAGCGCGGTGTGGGCCTCGAAGCCGCTCATCTCGGAGCTGCCCAGCGGCGCGACGCCGGAGAACACCCGGTACTGGTCGCTCGGCAGCGCGCAGAGCATCAGGCTCATGCCGGGCTCGTCGAAGTATTCGGCGTTGTTGGCCGCCACCCCGATGCCGACGGTGCCGGACCAGTCCGTCACCTCGGGCAGCTCGGCGCTCAGGTGGTCGAGGATCTCCTGCGCGTGCGCCGCGTAGTGGTCGGTGATGTAGAGCAGCCCGAGCGTCGGCGCCGCGGCATAGTCGGGCAGCGCCATCTGCGCGCGCAGTTGCGCCAGCACGAGGCCGGCGGCCATGCGCCATTGCGGATGGGTGGCGTGGCCGGAAGGAAACAGTTTCATGATGCGTGCCACCCGTTCGTGTCGAATGAATGCGTGTGAGAGTTCAGCGCCGGCCGGAGGTTCTCTTGCGCGCGGCGGCCGCCGCCTTCTTCTTCGGCGCGGCGGCGCGGCGACCCGCGGGCTTCGACGCCGGCTCGGCCGCCGGCTGCGCGACGGCGGGCATCTTGAGCTGCGCCGCATCGTGCAGCGCGGTGCTCGCGATCTGCTGGAACTGCTCGGTCAGCGAGCCCCACCATTGCATCGGGTCGACCACGCCGGCCGCGTCGGCCGACGCCGGCGCGGCGGCAGGCGCCGCGGACCTGGCGCGCGGCTTGCGCGGGCGCGGCGCGGGCGTCTCCTCCCCGGCCTTCGCCTCGGGCGCGGCCGGTGGTTCCGCCGGCGCCGCCACGGGCATGGCATCGGCGGCCTGCTTCGCGAACGCGCTCGCGATGTCCTCCATGCGCACGTTCATGCCGCGCAGGGTCGACAGCGTCATCTTCTGGACCTCGAGCGCCTGGATCGTGGCCTTGAGCGCGTGGCCGTTCTGTTCGAGCCAGTACTGCACCGTCTTGAGTTCCTGGATGCGCTTGTCGACCTCCTCCACGCTCAGCGTGGGCGCCACCCAGTTCGCGAGGCTCGGCAGGCCCGGCACCGCGCCGGCCGTGCCGCTGCCCGCGAGGTTCTTGAGGAAGTCGAAGCCGGGGACGAACTGGCTGAAGTCGAAAGGCTGGTGGGCGTTGCTCATGCGGGCGGTCTCCGGATCGGGTTGTCCTGTCGCGCCAGCTTACTCCAAGGCACGGCCCGTCCGGCCACGCCGGACCCGCGATTTCCCCAGGGTCAAAGCTCCGCGCGCGCCTTGGCGAACACCTTCCAGAATGTCGCGTCCTGCGAGGTCGCGAAGTTGATGCGCATCATCGTGCTCGGCGGCCGCCGCGCGTGGAACAGCGAGCCCGGCGCGAGCAGGTAGCCCTGGTCGAGCATGCGCTGCGTGAGCGCGTCGGTGTCGACGCCGGTGTCGACCCAGCCGAACAGCCCGGCCGGCTCCGACGCGAAGCTGCAGCCGTGCGCCATCGCGAGCTTCACGGCGCGTGCGCGCGCGCCGTCGAGGCGGATGCGGATGCGTTCCGAATGCCGGCGCAGCTGCCCCTGGTCGATGCACCAGGCCAGCGCCCGCTCGAACAGCGTCGGCGTGGTCAGCGTCGCGAGCAGCTTGGTCTCGAGCAGCCGCTCCTTGAGCTCGGCCGACGCCGCGAGGAAGCCGATGCGCCAGTTGGGCGCGAGGATCTTCGCGAAGCCGCTGACGTAGATGGTGCGCTGCAGCCCGTCGAGCGCGCACAGCCGGGTGGCGTGCTCGGGCGCGAGGTGGCTGTAGGTGTCGTCCTCGACGATGTGGAAGTCGTACTCGTTGGCGAGCTTGAGCACCCGGTGCGCGCTGCCGGGCGTGAGGCTGTAGCCCGTCGGGTTGTGCAGCACGCTCACGCTGACGAACAGCTTGGGGTTGTGCAGCGCGCAGTACTGGGCCATGACCTCGAGGTCGGGCCCGTCGGCGCGCCGCGGCACCGGCAGGATGCGCATGCCGAGCGCCTCGAGCCGCGCGAACTCGAGCGCCCAGCCGGGCTCCTCGACCATCACCGGATCGCCCGCGCGCAGCAGCGTGCGGCTCACGATGTCGAGCGCATGCGTGGCGCCCACGGTGGTCACGATCTGGTCGGGCGCGGCGGGCACGTTGATGCCGACCAGCTTGTTCGAGAGGCTGCGCCGCAGCGCGGCGTCGCCCGAGGGCTCGCCGTACTGCAGCGACAGGTCCTGCAGCGCGGCCGTGCTGGTCATGCGCCGCACCGCGGTCGGCATGAAGGTCGAGGCCATCCAGTCGGGCGGGAACACGCCCATGCCCGGTTGCGGCTTGTCGCTCGGACGGTGGAACATGCTGCGGATCAGCGAGCTCGCGTCGGCCGGCACGCGCGAGGCCATCATCTGCAGGACCATCGGCGCCGCGTTCGGCGGCCGGCCCTCCTGCGCGGGCGCCGAGTCGCGCACGTAGAAACCGCGCTGGCGGCGCGCCTCGACCAGGCCCTGCGCCAGCAGCTGGTCGTAGGCGGCCACCACGGTGTACGGGCTCACGCCCTGCTGGCGTGCGCATTCGCGCACCGAGGGCAGCCGCGCGCCCGGCGGCAGCAGCCGCGTGCGGATGCGCTCGGCCAGCCGGTCGGCCAATTGCCCGGTGAGCGACTGGGTGGAGGTTCGTGTCAACATCGGTGGACAGCTCTGTGTCGAGGGCAAGACCAATACAGTTTCAGCGCATGTCCGCCCAACTGTACTGGAACTGTAATGGTCGCAAAGTTTAGAGTGTAAGAAATGAACTGGCAAGAATTCACCGCGCTGCTGGTGCTGGCCACCGCGATGAGCTTCTCGCCGGGCCCCAACACCACGCTCTCCACCGCCCTCGCGGCCAACGGCGGCCTGCCGCGCGCGATGCGCTTCGTGGTCGCGGTGCCGGTCGGATGGACGCTGCTGCTGGTGCTCTGCGCCGCCGGCATCGGCGCGCTGGTGGTCGCGATGCCGCCGCTGCGCGTCGCGATCAAGGCGCTCGGCATCGGCTACCTGCTGTGGCTCGCCTACAAGCTCAGCGGCAGCGCCACGCTCGGCAAGGCCGACGGCGAGCGGCTGTCGATCGGCTTCGGCCAGGGCGTGATGCTGCAGTTCGTCAACATCAAGGCCTGGCTGCTCGCGCTCACGCTCGTGGCCGGCTGGATCGCGGGCCAGCCCGATGCGCTCGCCCGCTTCGCGATCGTGGCGCCGGTGATGCTGGTCTACGCCTTCGCGAGCAACTTCGTCTATGCGCTCGCCGGCGCGCTGCTGCGCGCATGGCTCGCCAAGGGCCGCCGCCTGCTGTGGTTCAACCGCGCGATGGGGCTGGTGCTGGTGCTCACGGCCTGGTGGATGCTCGGGGTATGAAGCGGCTCGGCCTCGCCATCAAGGACGAGACGCTCGGCATGTGGCTGGGCGTGATCGGCGTCGCGCTGTTCGCGATCACGCTGCCCATGACCCGGCTCGCCACCGGCACGCAGGCCGAGCCGCAGCTCTCGCCGTGGTTCGTCACGCTCGGGCGCGCGGCGCTCGCGGGCATCCTCTCGCTGGTCTTCCTGGTCGCCACGCGCTCGCCGCGGCCAGCGCCGCACCAGTGGCAGCCGCTCGGCATGGCGGTGCTCGGCAACGTCATCGGCTACCCGCTGCTGCTGGCCTACGCACTGCGCGTGGTCGCGGCCAGCCATGCGGCGGTGGTGACGGCGCTGCTGCCGCTGGTCACCGCGGCGGTCGCGGCCTGGGTGCTGCACCAGCGCGCGCGGCTCGGCTTCTGGCTCTGCGCGATCGCGGGCAGCGTGCTGGTGGTGGTGTTCTCGCTGCTGCGCGCGAGCCAGCAGGGGCACGGCTTCGGCTTCGAATGGGCCGATCTGCTGCTGGTCGGCGCGGTGGTCGCGGCCTCGGTCGGCTACATCTACGGCGCCCAGGTCACGCCGTCGCTGGGCGCCGAGCGCGTGATCTGCTGGGTCTGCGTGATGGCGCTGCCGGTCACGCTGCCGGCCACGCTCCTGCTGTGGCCGCAGGCGCCGGTCGCCGCCTCGTCCTGGGCCGGCTTCGTCTACGTCGGGTTGTTCTCGATGTGGATCGGCTTCTTCGCCTGGTACCGCGGGCTCGCGCTCGGCGGCGCGCTGCGCGTGAGCCAGACCCAGCTGCTGCAACCCTTTCTCTCGATCCTCGCGTCCATTCCGCTCCTCGGCGAGCCGCTCGACGTGGTCACGCTGGGCTTCGCTATCGCCGTGGTCTGCACCGTGGTGCTCGGCAAGCGCCTGTCGCAGCCGCCGCGCGCCGCCACCCCGGTGCGCGCCGCCGCGCGCGCCGCCGAACGCTCCTGACATCGCCCTCACCCTCCGCCAGAAAGAAGACCCCCATGAACTGGAAACTCGCCGCCCGCGCCGCCAAGATGAACCCCTCGGTGCTGCGTGAAATCCTCAAGGTCACCGAGCGCCCCGGCATCATCAGCCTGGCCGGCGGCCTGCCCTCGCCGAAGACCTTCCCGATCCAGGCCTTCGCCGACGCCTGCGCCGAGGTGCTGCACAACGACGGCCAGGCGGCGCTGCAGTACGCCGCGAGCGAAGGCTATGCGCCGCTGCGCCAGGCCGTGGCCGACATGCTGCCGTGGAAGGTCGACCCCGCGCAGGTGCTGATCACCACCGGTTCGCAGCAGGGCCTGGACCTCGTCGCCAAGGTGCTGCTCGACCCGGGCAGCAAGGTGCTCGTCGAGACGCCCACCTACCTCGGCGCGCTGCAGGCCTTCGGCCCGATGGAGCCGGTCGCCGAGAGCGTGGCGAGCGACGACGAGGGCGTGCTCGTCGACGACCTCGTGGCCAAGGCGAAGGAAGGCCGCTTCATCTACCTCCTGCCGAATTTCCAGAACCCCACCGGCCGCACGATGACCGAGGCGCGCCGCGCCGCCGTGTCGGCGGCCGCCGCCGAGGCCGGCCTGCCGATCGTCGAGGACAACCCCTACGGCGAACTCTGGTTCGACGAAGCCCCGCCGCTGCCGCTGGCCGCGCGCAATCCCGAGGGCGTGATCTACCTCGGCTCGTTCTCGAAAGTGCTCGCGCCGGGCCTGCGCCTGGGCTTCCTCGTGGCGCCCAAGGCCATCTATCCGAAGCTGCTGCAGGCCAAGCAGGCGGTCGACCTGCACACGCCGATCTTCACCCAGCGCATGGTCTCCGAGGTCATGAAGGACGGCTTCCTCGAGCGCCACGTGCCCACGATCCGCGCGCTCTACAAGCGCCAGCGCGACGCGATGCTGGCCGCGCTCACGCGGGAGATGAAGGGCCTGGACGTGAAGTTCAACGCGCCGCTGGGCGGCATGTTCCTCTGGGTGCGGCTGCCCGAGGGCATCGACACCGTGGCGCTGCTGCCCAAGGCGGTGGAGCGCAACGTGGCCTTCGTGCCGGGCGCGCCCTTCTATGCCGCCAACGGCGATCCGCGCACGCTGCGCCTGTCGTTCGTGACGGCGAGCGCGGAGGAGATCGACACCGCCATCGCCGCGCTCGCGCAGACCGTGCGCGAAGAACTCGCGCTGCTGCGCGGCGCGCGCGAGCCCGCCCCCGCGGCCGCCTGAGCCCGCCTTCGGAGCGCTGCGCCATGCACATCGCCATCCTGACCTTCGAAGGCTTCAACGAGCTCGATTCGCTGATCGCGCTCGGCGTGCTCAACCGCGTGAAGCGGCCCGGCTGGCGCGTCACGCTGGCCTCGCCGAGCGCCACGGTCACCTCGATGAACGGCGTGACCGTGCATGCCGGCTCGACGCTCGCGGACGCCTGCGACGCCGAGGCGGTGCTCGTGGGCAGCGGCATCCGCACGCGCGAGGTCGCGGCCGACGCCGCGATCATGGGCGTGCTGGCGCGGCTCGATCCCGCGCGGCAACTGATCGGCGCGCAGTGCTCGGGCACGCTGCTGCTCGCGAAGCTCGGCCTGCTCGGCACCGTGCCCGCCTGCACCGACCTCACGACCAAGCCCTGGGTGCAGGAAGCCGGCGTGGAAGTGCTGGCCCAGCCCTTCTTCGCGCGGGGCAACGTCGCGACCGCGGGCGGCTGCCTTTCGTCGCCCTACCTCGCGGCCTGGTTCATCGCGCGCAGCGAAGGCCTCGAGGCCGCGAAGAGTGCTTTGCACTACGTCGCGCCCGTCGGCGAAAAGGAGGACTATGTGGCGCGCGCCGTGCGCAACATCGCGCCCTACCTGCCGAGCGAGCCGCCGACGTCGTCCGCCACACCCGTCCACGAAGGCTGAAAACCATGCTCAACATCTGGGGCCGCATCAGTTCGATCAACGTGCGCAAGGTGGTCTGGTGCGCGCAGGAGCTCGGGCTCGACTTCCAGCGCACCGAGGCCGGCGGCCGCTTCGGCGTCGTGCAGACGCCCGAATACCTCGCGCTCAATCCGAATTCGCTGGTGCCCGCCATCGACGACGGCGAGGGCAGCGAGCGCGTCACGCTCTGGGAATCGAACGTGATCGTGCGCTACCTCTGCGCCAAGCATTCGCACGGCAGGTTCTATCCGGCCGAGCTGTCCGCGCGCTTCGACGCCGAGCGCTGGATGGACTGGCAGCAGACCACGCTGAACCGCGCGAGCCGCGATGCCTTCGTCCAATGGGTGCGCACGCCGCCGGCCGAACGCGACCCGGCGCTGATCGCGGCCTCGGTGCGTGCCACCGAGCCGCTGTTCGCGCTGCTCGACGCGCACCTCGCGCGCCAGCCCTTCATGGCGGGCGAGCGCTTCACCATGGCCGACATCCCCGTCGGCTGCGAGGCGCACCGCTGGTTCAACCTGCCGCCGGCCGAATACCAGCGCCCGAGCTGGCCCCAGGTCGAGCGCTGGTACGGCGAACTGCTCTCCCGGCCCGGCGCGCGCGGCGTGCTCGACCTGGGCCTGGAATGACGCCTTCTTCTCCTCCGAATCCGATGAAACCCCGCCCGTTCAAGCAAGTCGACGTCTTCACCGCCACCCCCTACCGCGGCAACCCGCTCGCGGTGGTGCTGGACGGCAGCGGCCTCGACGACGCGCAGATGCAGCGCTTCGCGAAGTGGACCAACCTCTCCGAGACCACCTTCCTGCTGCCGCCCACCGAGCCGACCGCCGACTACCGCGTGCGCATCTTCACGCCCGGCGGCGAGCTGCCCTTCGCGGGCCATCCCACCATCGGCAGCTGCCATGCCTGGCTGCAGGCCGGCGGCCGGCCCCGCGCCCGGGGACGCATCGTGCAGCAGTGCGGCGTCGGCCTGGTGTCGCTGCGCCATGAGGACGAACGGCTCGCCTTCGCGGCCCCGCCGCTCAGGCGCAGCGCGCCGAGCCCCAGCCTGCTCGCCAAGGTCGCGGGCGCGCTGGGCCTCAAGGCGCAGCAGATCGTTGCGGCGCAGGTGCTCGACAACGGGCCGGTCTGGTTCGGGCTGCTGCTCAGCGATGCCGACACCGTGCTCGGCCTCGCGCCCGACCACCGCCTGCTCAGGGAGCTCGGCGTCAAGGTCGGCGTCGCGGGCGTGCCCGCGGCGGACGAATCGCCGATGCTGATCGGCCGCTCGAACCGCGAGGCGCGCGCCTTCGGCGGCCGCAGCGGCGGCGGCGCAGCCGGCGACGATGACGACGGCGCGAAGATCGACCTCGAGGTCCGCGCCTTCGCGGCGCCCATCGGCGTGGAGGAAGACCCCGTGACCGGCAGCCTCAACGCGAGCCTCGCCGAATGGCTGATCGCCGACGGCCACATGCCGGCGCGCTACCTCGCCGCGCAGGGCCAGTGCCTCGGCCGCGCCGGCCGGGTGCGGATCGAGCGCGATGCCGACGGCGTCATCTGGGTCGGCGGCGACGCCGTGACCTGCATCGACGGCGAAGTCAGGCTCTGACGCCCCCACGCCATGAAGGCGCAGCTCGACCACCTGGTGATCGCCGCGGCCTCGCTCGACGAGGGCGTGGCCTGGTGCGAAGCCACGCTCGGCGTGACGCCGGCGCCCGGCGGCGCGCATCCGCTGATGGGCACGCACAACCGGCTGCTGTCGATCGCTTGCGAGGCCTTTCCGCGCGCCTACCTCGAGATCATCGCGGTCGAGCCCGGCAAGAAGCCCTCGCGCCCCGGCACGCGGCGCTGGTTCGACCTCGACGATCCGCTGCTGCAGGCGAGCCTCGCGCGGCGCGGGCCGCGGCTGGTGCACTTCGTGGCGCGCGTGCCCGACGCGGCCGCTGCGGTGCAGGCGCTCGCGCACGACCAGCGCGTGCACATCGACCGCGGCGCGCTGCTCGTGGCCTCGCGCGACACGCCCGCGGGCCGACTCGAATGGCGCATCACGGTGCGCGACGACGGCCAGCGCCTCTTCTACGGCGCGCTGCCCACGCTGATCCAGTGGGGGCCGGTGCATCCCACGGATTCGATGCCGGCCTCGGGCCTCGCGCTGCGGTCGCTCGAGGCCACGCATCCGCGCGCGGCGGACCTCGCCGCCGCGCTCTCGGCGATCGGCATGCAGGGCGTGCCGGTGCAGCCGGGCGCGCCCAACCTCGTCGCGGTGCTCGACACGCCCCGCGGCCCCGTCACGCTGCCATCCGAAGGAGTCTGAATGCTGAGCCTGACCGAAATCGCCTGGTTCGCCCTCGCCTCGATGCTGCTCGCGCTCACGCCCGGGCCGAACATGATCTATTGCGTCTCGCGCACGCTGGTGCAGGGCCGGCGCGCGGGGCTGGTGTCGCTCGGCGGCGTGCTGACCGCCTTCCTCGCGCACCTGTTCGCCGCCGCGCTCGGGCTCACGGCGCTGCTGCTGGCGGTGCCGCTCGCCTTCGACGCGATCCGCATCGCGGGCGCCGCCTACCTGCTGTGGCTCGCCTGGCAGGCCGTGAAGCCCGGCGGCAACGCGCCCTTCGAGGCCCGCGTCCTGCCCGCCGATCCGCCGGGCCGGCTGTTCCGCATGGGCTTTCTCACCAACCTGCTGAACCCGAAGGTGGCGATGTTCTACCTGTCGTTCTTCCCGCAGTTCATCCATCCCGAGCGCGGCTCGGTGCTGCTGCAGAGCATGCAGCTGGGCGCGGCGCAGATCGCGAGCAGCGCGGCGGTCAACACGCTCATGATCCTCGGCGCCGCCGGCATCACCTCCGTGCTCTCGCAGAGCGCGGGCTGGCTGCGCGCGCAGCGCTACGTCATGGGCAGCGTGCTGGCCGCGCTCGCGGTGCGGGTGGCGCTCACCGAGCGCAAGTGAGCCGCAAGGGAAAGACCGAGCCGTGAGATTCACCCGCGAAGAAATCGAGGCCGCGCTGCGCACCGTGCGCGCGGCCATGCCGCCCACGCCGCAATACGCCTGGCCGCTGCTCGCGCAGCGACTCGGCTGCACCGTCTGGACCAAGCACGAGAACCACACGCCGGCCGGCGCCTTCAAGATCCGCGGCGGCCTGACCTACTTCGAGTCGCTGGCGCGCGAGCAGCCTGCGGTGCGCCACGCGATCAGCGCGACGCGCGGCAACCACGGCCAGTCGGTCGGCTTCGCCGCACGGCGCCACGGCATCGCGGCCACCATCGTCGTGCCGCACGGCAACTCGCGCGAGAAGAACGCCGCGATGCGCGCGCTCGGCGTCGAGCTGGTCGAGCATGGCGACGACTTCCAGGCCGCCGCCGAGCATGCGGCCATGCTCGCCGAGCGCGACCGCCTGCACCGCGTGCCCTCGTTCCATCGCGAGCTGGTGCGCGGCGTCGCGACGGCCTACGTGGAGTTCTTCGAGGCGCTCGCCGACGCGCCGCCCGACGTGCTGTTCGTCCCGATCGGCCTGGGCTCGGGCCTGGCGGGCGCCGCGGCGGCGCGTGCGCACTGCGGCGTGTCGACGGCGATCATCGGCGTGGTGTCGGCCCATGCCACGGCCTACCGCGACTCGTTCCTGGCACGCCGGCCGCTCGATGCGCCGGTCAGCACGCGGCTCGCCGACGGCATGGCCTGCCGCACGCCGGTGCCCGAATCGCTCGAGGTGATCCTGCGCGAGGCCGACGACGTGATCGCGGTCAGCGACGACGAGGTCGCCGAGGCGATGCGCATCCTGTTCAGCGACACGCACAACGTCGCCGAGGGCGCGGGCGCGGCGGCGCTCGCGGGGGCGCTCCAGCAGCAGGCGCGCTGGCGCGGCAAGCGCATCGGCATCAGCCTGACCGGCGGCAACGTCGATTCGGACCTCTTCGCCGGCGTGCTCTCGGGGGCGAAGCCCTAGGGCAGCGGGCCGGTGTTCGCGGTCGAGAGCGGCAGGCGCGACACCTCGGCGAGCAGCAGCGCGAGCTGCTGCGCGGCCGCGTCGACCAGCGCCAGGCCGTCCTCCGCGGTCGCGGCGGCCGCGTTGCCCGCGGCGCCCTCGGCGTTGTAGTCCTCGATCGCCCAGCCGAGCTTCGCGCTCCTGCCGTTGCCGAGGATCGCGTAGTCCGCCGCGCGCTGCTCCGAGCTCGAGCGGAAGTCGCGCGCCTCCTGCATGCGCACCTGCTCGGGCGCGAGCGCGAGCATCATCGAGGTCTCGATCGCGCCGGCATGCACGCCAAAGCGGTGTTCCTTGTCGCTGAAGCGCGCGCCCGCCGCGCCGAGCGGCAGGTTGAACCAGCTCGCGCTGTAGACGATCAGGCCGTGCGCCGCGCGCAGCTCGCGCGCCACGATGTCCATCGCGCCGACGTGGCCGCCGTGCGCGTTGAAGAGCACGAGCTTCCTCACGCCGGCACGCGCGACGCCGGCGCCGATCTCGCCCCACATCCGGACCAGCGTCTCGGCCGACAGGGTCAGCGTGCCCGCGAAGCGCGCATGCTCGGGGCTCAGGCCGATCTGCTGCGTGGGCAGGAACAGCACCGGCAGCGCCGGCGCCAGCAGCGGCAGCGCGGCGGCCACGATGCCGTCGGCGAGCACCGTGTCGACCCCGAGCGGCAGGTGCGGCCCGTGCTGCTCGGTCGCGCCCAACGGCAGCACCGCGACCGTGGCCGCCGGATCGAGCGCCGCGAAGTCGCGCGTCGTGAGCTGGGACCAGAAGCGGGGCAGGACGGGGGCCGGGGCAGCGTTCATGCCGCGATCTTAGGCCGGCGCACGGCCGTGCGCCGGCAGGGGTTTCGTGAACGGTGATGGAATGGCGCGGCTTTGCAACTTCGAAGGACACGCGAATGGACCTCCAGCTACACGACCAGCACGTTCTCATCACCGGCGGCAGCAAGGGCATCGGCCTCGCCTGCGCGCTGGCCTTCCTGCGCGAGGGCGCGCGCGTGAGCCTGGTGTCGCGCGACGCGCAGAACCTGCAGCAGGGCCAGAGGACGCTGGTCGAGGCCTTCGCGGAGGCCGAGGGCCGCGTCTCGCTGCATGCCGCCGACCTCCGGGACCCGGCCGGCGCGCTGGCGGCGCTCGATGCGGCGGAGCAGGCCTTCGGGCCGGTCGACGTGCTCGTCAACTCCGCGGGCGCGGCGCGCCGCACGCCGCCCGACGAACTCGACGCCGAGGCCTGGCACGCGGCGATGGACGCCAAGTACTTCACCTACATCCACATGATCGACCCGGTGGTCAAGCGCATGGGCCGGCGCGGCCGCGGCGCGATCGTCAACGTGATCGGCCAGGGCGGCAAGGTCGCGAGCCCGGTGCACATGGCCGGCGGCGCCGCCAACGCGGCCCTGATGCTCGTGAGCGCCGGCATGGCCTCGGCCTATGCGGCCAAGGGCGTGCGCGTGAATGCCGTGAACCCCGGCCTCACGCTGACCGAGCGGCTGCAGGAGGGCCTCAAGGCCGACGCGAGGCTCCAGGGCATCGGCAGCGACGAGGCGCTGCAGCGCGCCACGGCCCGGCTGCCGCTCGGGCGCATCGCCGCGCCGGAGGAGATCGCCAATGCGGTGGTGTTCCTCGCCTCGCCGAAGGCGAGCTACATCACGGGCGCGATCCTCGCGATGGACGGCGCGGTCACGCCGCTGATTTGAGCGCCTCGAACTTCGCGGCCAGGAAGTCCACCAGCGCGCGCACCCGCGCCGGCACGAAGCGCCCGCTCGGCAGCAGCGCATGCAGCGGATAGGGCTCGGTCTCCCAGTCGGGCAACAGCCGCACCAGCCGCCCGGCCGCGATGTCGTCGCGCACGTCGAGCGCCGACTTGAGCGTGATGCCGCGGCCGGCCACGGCCCATTCGCGCGCGAGCGAGGCGTCGTCGACGCTGCGGTCGCCCTTCACGCGCACCTCGGTCCACTGGCCGTTCTGCGCGAAGCGCCAGTTGCGGTGGCGCCGGCCGCCGCGGTCGAAGGTGAGGCAGTTGTGGTGCACCAGGTCCTGCGGCGCCTTCGGCGCGCCGTGGCGCCGGATGTAGGCCGGCGCGGCCGTGAGCAGCGGATGGCTCAGCGCGAACGGCCGCGCGACCAGGCGCGAGTCGGCCAGCAGGCCGTAGCGCAGCGCCACGTCGACCTCGTCGCGCATCACGTCGAGCAGCCGGTCGCCGACCGAGAGCGAGAGCTGCACCCCCGGATGCAGCGCGAGGAACTCGTCGAACCACGGCAGCAGCGTGCTGCGCGTGAGGTCGGAGGGCGCGGCCACGCGCAGCGTGCCCACGAGCTCGCCGCGGTCGGCCGTGACCAGCGACTCGCCCTCGTCGAGCAGCTCGAAGGCGCGCACCGCATAGTCGAGCAGCGTCTGGCCCTGCGGCGTGAGCCGCATCGCGCGCGTCGAGCGCTCGAACAGGCGCGCGCCGAGCTGCGTCTCGAGCCGCTTGAGCGTCGCGCTCGCCGCGGCCGGCGTCAGCCCCAGCGCATGGGCCGCGGCCGTGAGCGTGCCGCCGCGCGCGGTCTGCACGAGCACCTGCAGGTCCGAGAGATTTTCAATCTTCATTTGAAAGTGTTGGTGTTCTCCGCCAGCTTATCAAACCCCGATTGCGACCCTACAGTTCGTTCATCGCATCATCACTTCCAAGGACCGCCGCCATGAAAGCCATCGGCTATTACCAATCCCTCCCGATCGACCACGCCGAATCGCTGCAGGACATCGAACTGCCCGCCCCCGCGCCCGGCGCGCGCGACCTGCTGGTGCGCGTGAAGGCGGTCTCGGTCAATCCCGTCGACACCAAGGTGCGCCGCAACATGGCGCCCGAGGCCGGCCAGGCCAGGGTGCTGGGCTGGGACGCGGCGGGCACCGTCGAGGCGGTGGGCGCGCAGGTGAAGAATTTCAAGGTCGGCGACCGCGTCTACTACGCCGGCTCGATCGTGCGGCCCGGCGCGAACGCGGAATTGCACGCGGTCGACGAACGCATCGTCGCGCTCGCGCCGAAGAGCCTCGACGACGCCCAGGCCGCCGCGCTGCCGCTGACCACCATCACGGCCTACGAGCTGCTGTTCGACCGGCTGCGCGTGCCCAAGGGCGGCGGCGCGGGCCGGACGCTGCTGATCACCGGCGGTGCCGGCGGCGTCGGCTCGATCCTGATCCAGCTCGCGCGCCAGCTCACGCAGCTGCGCGTGATCGCCACCGCCTCGCGCGCCGAGACGCGCGCCTGGTGCCTGTCGCTCGGCGCCCACGCGGTGATCGACCATTCGAAGCCGCTCGCGGCCGAGCTGCGCGCCGCGGGCATCGGCGAGGTCGACATGGTCGCGAGCCTCACGCAGACCGATCAGCACTACGCGCAGATCATCGAAAGCCTCAAGCCCCAGGGCCAGCTCGCGGTGATCGACGACATGAAGATGCTCGACGCGATGCCGCTCAAGACCAAGAGCCTCTCGCTGCACTGGGAGATGATGTTCGCGCGCTCCCGCTTCGAGACGCCCGACATGGACCAGCAGGGCGCGCTGCTCGCCGAGGTGGCGGCGCTGGTCGACGCGGGCCGCGTCCGCACCACGGCGAACGCGGGCTTCGGCGCCATCAACGCGGAGAACCTGCGCCGCGCCCACGCGCTGATCGAGAGCGGCAAGGCGCAGGGCAAGGTGGTGCTCGCGGGCTTCTGATCGGCCCGGGGGGCGGGGCCACAATCGCCCGATGGAACACGCCGCCCCGATCGAACTCGACACGCCCCGCCTGCGCCTGCGCGCCTGGCGCGAGGCCGACCTCGCGCCCTTCGCCGCGCTGGTGGCCGATCCGCAGGTGATGGAATTCTTTCCCGCCACGCTCTCGCGCGCCGAGAGCGACGCGCTGGTCGCGAGCTTCGGCGAGCGCATGGCGCGCAACGGCGGCTGGGGCTTCTGGGCCGCCGAGCACAAGGCATCGGGCGAACTGATCGGCTTCGTCGGGCTCAACCGGCCCGCCTACGCCCTGCCCTTCGGGCCCTGCGTCGAAGTCGGCTGGCGCCTCGCGCGCCGGTGGTGGGGCCAGGGCCTCGCGAGCGAGGCGGCGCGCGCGTCGCTCGCGTTCGGCTTCGGCCGGCTCGAGCTGGACGAGATCGTGGCCTTCACCACGCTCGCCAACGCCCGCTCGCGCGCGGTGATGGCGCGCCTCGGCATGGCCGAGGACCCGTCGCGCGGTTTCGACCACCCGCTCCTCGCCGAAGGCCATGCGCTGCGGCGCCACTGCCTCTATGCGATCGGCCGCGAGGCCTGGCGCGCCGCCTCAGAATGAACGCGCCAGCAGCACCGCGCCCGAGACGATCGCGAACAGCTGCACGAACAGGCGCAGCAGCCGGCCGTCGACGCGCCGGTGCACCGCGCGGCTGAGCAGCGCGCCGGCGAGCAGCGCGGGCAGCAGCCAGGCCGCGGCCTCGAGCTGCGCCGCGCCGATGCGGCCGGTGGCCGCGAGCACCGCGAGCGACACCAGCTCGCCGACCAGGAAGCACAGCGCGATCGTCGAGCGCATCACCGGCGCGCGCTGGTGCTGGTAGACCAGCGCGAGCGGCGGCCCGCCGATGCCGGTCGCGGTCTCGGTCACGCCGGTCACCAGGCCCGCCGCCACGAAGGCGCCGCGCCCCGGCGAGAAGGCCGGCATCGCGAGCGTGACCAGCGCCGCCGCCACGGTGGACGCGCCGACGAACAGCGAGAGCTGGCCCGCGCTCAGCGCCACGAGCACCCAGAGGCCGCCCGCCGTGCCCAGCAGCCGGCCGCCCGTGATCCAGCCGGCGCCGCGGCGGTCGATCGCGCCGCGTTCGCGCCAGCCGACGTAGACGTTCAACGGCAGCATCAGCACCAGCACGCACACCGGCAGCAGGTCGGGCCGCACGATGCCGATCACCGGCGCGGCGATCAGCGCGAAGCCGACGCCGGTCGCGCCCTGCACGAAGGCGGCGCCGAACACCGCGGCCGACATCAGCGCCCAGTGCAGCGCGCTCACCGCGCGGCCGCCGGCGGCGTCGCGCGGCCTCCGTTGCGGCGGTGCTGCGCGGCCGGCGGATGCAGCCGCACGATCGGCGCGCGCGCGATCGCGGCCCGCGCGACGCGCGCCAGCTCGCGCTGCAGCGCGCGCGCGTCCCACTCGAGCGGCCAGCCGCGCCACAGCCGCAGCCGCCCGGCGACGAAGACCGCATCGATCTGGTCGCGGTTGCCCAGGCGCACCAGGTCCCAGGTCAGGTCGACCGTGGTGCACATCTCGGGCGTGTCGACGTCGACGAGCAGGAAATCGGCCGCCCGCCCCTCGGCGATCTCGCCCGTGAGCGCGCCCAGCCCCGCGGCGCGCGCGCCCTCGTGGGTGGCATGGTCGAGCCAGGTCCAGCCGCCGCCGCTCGAGGCGTCGCCCGTGGCGAGGCCGAAGGCCAGCTTCTGCGCGGCCTCCGCGGCGTCCATCAGGCGGAAGCCGTCGGCCCGCGTGGCGTCGGTGCCGAGGCCGAAGCGGATGCCCAGCGCCGCCATCAGGTTGGCCGGCGCGACCGCGTTGCCCTTCCACTGGCTCGCGACCGGGTTGTAGGCGACCGCGGTGCCGGTGTCGCGCAGCAGCATGAGCTCCGAGGGCGTGACCAGCGTGCCGTGCGCGATCAGCACCTGCGGGCCGAGCGCGCCGAGGTCCGCCAGCAGTTCCAGCGGCCGCCGGCCGCGCGCGACCACCGAGCGCTCCACCGAGGCCAGGTGCTCGTTGACGTGGGTCTGGAACACCGCGCCGGCCTCGGCGCACAGCGCCGACACGCCCGCGAGCATTTCGTCGGAGGCCGCCTCGGGCACCGAGATCGCGAGCGAGGGATGCACCAGCGCATCGCCTTTCCACTGCGCGAGGAAGCGCTCGGCGCGTGCGCGGATCGCGGCGCGCTCGGCCGGCGCGCTCTGGTTGCCGCCGTCGTTGCAGATCAGGCCCAGCACGCAGCGCAGGCCGGCCTCGCGCGTGGCGGTGGCGAGCGCGCCCACGTCACCGGGCGCGCGCGTGCCCGCGTCGCAGACGGTGGTGAAGCCGCCGCGCAGCGATTCGAGCGCGGCCAGCTTGCCGGCCATGTAGACGAACTCGTCGTCGAGGCTGGACTCCAGCGGCACCCAGACGCGGCGGAAGATCTCCGACGGCTCGCCGTAGGCCAGCGACTTGCCGAAGGACTGCGTCAGATGGTGGTGCGCATCGACCATGCCGGGCATCAGCGCCCGGCCCGGCAGGTGCAGCGGCGCCAGGTGCGGCAGCCGCGCGGCCAGTTGCGCGAGCGGCCCGACGGTGCGGAACACGCCGCCTTCGACGTGCACCGCATGGTCCGCGACCGGTCCGTCGCGCAGCATCAGGTGCTCGGGCGCGAGCAGCAGTTCGCCGGCGGCGAGCGCCGCGGGGTCGAGATCGCCGGCGGCGCCGGCACGGGACGAAGACGGAAGAGAAGGCATCGCGGAGGAAGAGGTCATCGGGTGGAGGCGGGCGTCATGGGCGCGCCCTCGGAAGCGGCGGCGGCGGGGGCGGCCGGGGCGGCCGGCACTTCGCCGCGGTTGAACAGCAGGTTCAGCAGCACGGCCGTGATCGAGCCCATCGCGAGCCCGTTGCCGAGCACCGGCTGCAGCGCCTCGGGAAAGCGCCCGTACAGGCCCGGCACCAGGATCGGCAGCAGCCCCATGGTGAGCGCGCCGGCGAGCACGAACATGTTGCCGCGCTGGTGCAGGTCGGTCCGGCGCAGCATGTCGATGCCCATCGTGCCGATGATCGCGAACACCACCATCGCGGTGCCGCCCACGACCGCCGCGGGAATCGCGCTGGCCAGCCGGCCGAGCGGCGCGGACAGCGCGATCAGCACCAGGATCACGCCCGCCGCCGCGGTCACGTAGCGCGAGCGCACGTTGGTGGCGCGCACGATGCCGATGTTCTCGCCGCTCGTGATGATCATCGAGGTGCCGAGCAGGCCGCCGGCCAGCGACACCAGCGCGTCGCCGCGCACCGTGCGCGGCACCGCGTCGCGCGGGTCGATGCGGCGCTCGACCGCCTCGGCCACCGCCACCGTCTGGCCGGTGGCCTCGACCATCGAGATCACGCTGAACACCAGCAGCGGCACCGCCGCGAGCAGATCGAAGCGCGGCATGCCGAAGGGCAGCAGCGCGGGCGCGCTCCACAGCGGGCCGGCCGCGACGCCGCCGAAGTCCATCAGCCCGGCCAGCGCCGCGAGCACGGTGCCCGCGAGCAGCCCCAGCAGCACCGCGAGCTGGCCCAGCGTGCCCTTGAGCAGCCGCGCGAACAGCACCGTGAAGCCGATGGTCGCGAGCGCGAGCCCGATGTTGACCGGATCGCCGAAGGTCGGCGTGCCGGCCTTGCCGGCGATGATCCCGCCGTAGACCTTGACCAGGTTGACCGACACCAGCAGCAGCAGCGTGCCGATCACGATCTTCGGGAAGAAGCGCAGGCAGCGCGAGAACACCGGCAGCACAAGGAAATAGAACAGCGCCGTCAGGATCACCGCGCCCGAGGCGGTCTGCAGGTCGCGCTGCTGGGCGATGGTGACGAACATCACGATCGGCGCGCCGCCGGGCACCATCACGAACGGCAGCCGGGCGCCGAACTTCCACGGCCCGAAGGACTGCAGCAGCGTGCCCAGGCCGCACAGCAGGAAGGTGGCGCTGATCAGGTTCACCGTCAGCGCGGCCGGCAGCGCCAGCGCCTTGGCCACCAGGAACACCGAGGTGATCGGCACCGCCGCCATCACCAGCACATGCTGCAGACCGAACAGCAGCAGTTGCGACAAGGGAAGCACGGCGTCCACCCCGGGCACGGCGGGGGCGGCGGGACGGTCGTCGGACACACGGGACATGGTCGGTTCCTCGGTTCGGGTGCATCGCCCAAATCGATTTGGGCAGCAGGTCGAAAAAATCCGCCGAAGCGGGTGAAGTACATTCCGGGTCAGACCCAAAACGATTTGGGCGATTCAATCACTGCTTTTGCCGGAGGTCAACAGGATGAGCCCCGAGGATCGTTCGCCGCGCGTCACCATCAAGGACGTGGCCCGCGAGGCGGGCGTGTCGCCGACCACGGTGTCGCATGCGCTGAACGCGCGCGGCCAGGTCGACGCCGAGACCCGCGCCCGGGTCGAGCGCGCCGCGGCGGCGCTGGGCTACCGGCCGAACCGCAACGCCCAGCGGCTGCGCACGGGCGAGGCGCACATGATCGCGCTGATCTCCTCGATGCCGTTCGCGGTGGCGGGCGGGCCCTCGCGGCTGGGCTTCCTGATGGAGGTGGCGGCGGTGGCCGCGGCCGCGGCGCTCGACCGCGGCCTGGCGCTGGTGCTCGCGCCGCCGCCGGAGAACGGCCGGCTGCCGCTCGAACTGCTCGACGTGGACGGCGCGCTGATCATCGAGCCTTCGGCCGGCGATCCGCACCTCGAGCACCTGATGCGGCGCCGCCTGCCGGTGGTCGCGATCGGCCGGCCCGGCGAGGGGGCCGCGATGCCGCCCTACGTGGACATCCGCTCGGGCGAGACGGCGCGGCTCCTGCTCTCGCACCTGCGCGAACAGGGCGCGCGCAAGGTCGCGATGGTGCTCGGCGCGGCGCAGCGCAACTCCTACGCCGAGGCGCGCGCCGCCTACGAAGCCTTCGCGGCTGCGCAGGGCCAGCCGGTGCTGCTCGCCGCGGTCGACGAGGCGCGCGGCGAGCAGGGCGGGCGCGACGCCACGCGCGCGCTGCTGGCCGCGCATCCCGACATCGACGCCTTCTGCGTGCCGGTCGATGCCTTCGCGACCGGCGCCCTCGCGGCGCTGGCCGAGAGCGGCCGACGCGTGCCGCAGGACGTGATGGTCGCCACGCGCTACGACGGGCTGCGCGCGCGCACCAGCACGCCGCCGCTGACCGCGGTCGACATGCATCTCGACGAGGTCGCGCAGCAGGCGATCGCGCTGCTGTTCGAGCACCTGCGCGGCGCCGGGGCGCCGACGCGGGTGCAGGGCCCGGCCGCGCAGCTGGTGGCGCGGGCGTCGACCGCGCGGCGCAGCGCGCCCTGAGCGCGGCCGCTCAGGGCGCGCGCGACACGCGCCAGACCGTGTTGCCGACGTCGGCGGCCACCAGCAGCGCGCCGCCCTTGTCGAGCGCCACGCCGACCGGCCGGCCCAGGGCCGTCTCGTCGGCCGACAGGAAGCCGGTGAGCACGTCCACCGGCGGCCCGTTCGGCCGCCCGCCGGCGAAGGGCACGAACACCACCTTGTAGCCCGACTTGGGCTTGCGGTTCCACGAGCCGTGCTCGCCGATGAAGACCCCGCTCGCGAACTGCGGCGGCATGCCGCGCGCGTCCGAGAACACCAGCCCGAGCGGCGCGACGTGCGAGCCGAGCGCGTAGTCGGGCACGACGGCCTTGGCGACCATCGCGGGGTTCGGCGGCTGCACGCGCGCATCGACGTGGGGGCCGAAGTAGCTCCAGGGCCAGCCGTAGAAGGCGCCCTCCCTGACCGAGGTCAGGTAGTCGGGCACGAGGTCGCTGCCGATCTCGTCGCGCTCGTTGACCACGGTCCAGAGCGCCTTGGTGGAAGGCTCCCAGGCCAGGCCGTTGGGATTGCGCAGGCCGGTGGCGAAGAGGCGCTTCTCGCCGCTCTTCGCGTCCACCTCCCAGATCGCGGCGCGGCCCTCCTCGGCCGCCAGGCCGTTCTCGCCGACGTTGCTGTTGGAGCCCACCGTCACGTAGAGCTTGGTGCCCTCGGGGTTGGCGATCACGTTCTTGGTCCAGTGGTGGTTGATGCCCGCGGGCAGCGGCGTCACCACCGTGGGCGCCGCGGTGGCCGCGGTCTGGCCTTCGGCGTACGGCACCTTGACGAGGGCGTCGGCGTTCGCGATGAACAATTCGCTGCCCACGAGCGCCATGCCGAAGGGCGAGCGCAGGTTCGAGAGGAACACCTGCTTCACCTCGGCCGCGCCGTCGCCGTCGGCATCGCGCAGCAGCGTGATGCGGTCCGGGCTCGGCACGTTGGCGCCCGCGCGGCCCATGACCTTCTTCATCACCCAGCCGCGGACCTTGCCCATCAGGCCGCCGCCCCCGTCGGTGGCGCCCTCGGGCTTGGGCGGCTTGTTGCTCTCGGCCACCAGCACGTCGCCGTTGGGCAGCGTGTAGACCCAGCGCGGATGCTCGAGCCCGCGCGCGAACGCGGCCACGCGCAGCCCGGTGGCCGCCCTGGGCGCGGCGGCGTCGGTCCAGCCCACGGCCTCGGCCACGTTGACCGTGGGGATCAGCGTCTTGTTGGGTTCGGCCAGGCGCGGTTTCGGGCCGACCGTGGCATCGGGGGACAGCTTGGCGGTTTCGCCGCAGGCCGCGAGCGCCAGCACTGCGGCGAGGATCGAGAGCTTCTTCGCTGAGTTCATTCGCGTTTCCTCGGTGGTTTCGGCCCCGCAGGGCGGAAGGCCGGACGGCCGCATCCGCAGGATCATGCGGCCGGCACCGGCCGGGACTGTCGGCCGTGGGCGCTTTTTGGCGTGGGCGCACCCCATCCGCGCATCGCCGCTACCATCGGCCGCATGACCGACGACCTGTTCCGCGCCGACGCCTACCTGCGCGACTGCGACGCCCGCATCCTGCGCATCGACGATGGCGGCATCGTGCTCGACCGCACCGTGTTCTACCCGCTGGGCGGCGGACAGGCCGGCGACACCGGCGTGCTGGCGCTGGCCGACGGCTGCGAACTCGCGATCGCCGACACCCGCAAGGGCAAGGACGAGGCGGGCCGGCCGACGAGCGAGATCGTCCACGTGCCCGCGCCCGGCCAGGACGACCTGCTGGCCGCGCTGGCGCCCGGCGACGCCGTGCGCGCGCGCCTCGACTGGACGCGCCGCCACCGGCTGATGCGCTTCCACACTGCGAGCCACCTGCTGTGCCACCTCGTGCCGGTGCCGGTCAACGGCTGCTCGATCACGCCCGAGTACGCGCGCATCGACTTCCACATGACCGAGCCGCTCGACAAGGAGGCGCTGACCGCCGGCCTTGCGCAGCTCGTGGCGGCGGCCCATCCGCTGACCGTGGGCGCGATCACGGACGAGGAGCTCGACGCCAACCCCGCGCTCGTCAAGAGCATGAGCGTGCAGCCGCCGCGCGGCACGGGCACGGTGCGCACCATCCGCATCGGCGCCGAGGGCGCGGCGCAGATCGACTTTCAGCCCTGCGGCGGCACGCACGTGGCCAACACCGCGGAGATCGGCGCGGTCGTGGTCACGAAAATCGAGAAGAAGAGCGCGAACAGCCGGCGCGTGGTGCTGGGCTGGGCCGCCTGAGGCGGCAGGCCCGGAACTTCGCGCGGCAGGCCCGCTCCGACCGATCGGCATGAATCTCTCCCGTTTTCTCTCAGCTACGCTTCTGATAGCAGCCGCCGCGCTCAGCATGCCGGCCGCGGCGCAACTGGCCTCCAGACCCGGGGCCGTGGTGACGACCCCGCACGTGCGCGCCGAACTGGTCGCGCACGCGCCCGACGGCGTGGCGCCCGGCGCCCCGGTCTGGCTCGGGCTCCGGATCATGCACCAGCCCGAGTGGCACACCTACTGGAAGAACGCGGGCGACTCGGGCCTGCCCACCGAACTGGCCTGGACCCTGCCGGCCGGCGTCTCGGCCGGCGAGATCGCCTGGCCGGTGCCGCGCAAGATCCCGATCGGCACGCTCGCCAACTACGGCTACGAAGGCACCGTGCTGCTGCCGGTGCCGCTCGAGGTGGCGAGCACCTTCCAGCCGCCGCTGGCGCTCGGCAGCAGCCCGGCGGCGCTCGACGTGCGCCTCAAGGCCAGCTGGCTGGTCTGCCGCAAGGAGTGCATCCCCGAGGAAGGCGAATTCAGCCTCGCGCTGCCGCTCGCGGGCTCGACCGCACTGCACAAGGCCGATTTCGATGCCGCCCGGGCCGCCGAGCCGCAGCCGCTCGCGAAGCCCGGCAGCGTCGAGGTCAGCGGCAACGCGCTGCAGGTGCGGCTCGAAGGCCTGCCCGCGGCGGCCCAGGGCAAGACGCTCGAGTTCTTCCCCGAGACGCCCGAACTGATCCACACCGCGGCCGTCTCGGGCAAGGACTGGACCCAGCGCTGGGAAGCCGGCGGCGTCTGGACCGCGCGCGTGCCGCTCGCCGAACAGCGCAGCGCGAGCCCCACGACGCTGCCGCTCGTGGTCGCGCTGGCCGAGGCCGACCGCCAGCCCGGCCAGCCCGTGGCCTGGCGCGCGGAGGCGCCGGTCGGCGGCAGCTGGCCCGCGGCGGCCGCGCAGCGCGCCGAGGTCTC
>CBHTTS010000003.1:0-55194 GCA_966095775.1 uncultured Variovorax sp.
CGGCGGGACGCTCGAGCGCGCCCTGCGCCTCGGCCACCTCGGCGAGCAGCGCGGGCACGCGCGACAGGCGGGCCGCGTCCTGCGCACGCGCGAGCGCCGCACGCGCCGCCGCCACGCGCAGCGAGCGCAGCGCGAGCTCGGCCTGCGCCAGCGCCGCCACCGCCGCGAGCGAGGGCGAGAGGCCGCCCGCGTCGAGCCGCGCGAGCGCCTCGGCGGCCTGCGCCAGCCGGCCCAGCAGCAGCAGCCGGCGCGCCGCGATGAGCCGCGCCTGCAGCGCGTTGGCCGCATCGCCGTGCGCCTCCAGCGTGGCCGCCGCGAGCGAGAGCGCGCGCGGCGAATCGCCGATGTCGCGCGTGGCGAGCGCCACCTCGGCCTCGGCCACCACGCAGCGCGCACGCGCGAGCTCCTCGTGCGCACCGAAGCCGCGCGCGGCGCGGCGCAGCAGCTCGCGCGCGCGCGACAGCTCGCCGAGCTGCGCCATCGCGATGCCGCGCAGCGCGAGCGCCGGCGGGTCGTCGCGCAGCGCCACGCGCTTGAGCGCGCCGAGCGCGTCGCCCGCGGCCAGCGCGCGCGCGGAAGCGGCGATCAGCGAATCCATGCCGGCCGCCCCCTGGTCGGGTGTTCGATGTCCATGCGCCTTCCGTTCGAAGGGCCGCGCATCGCATCGCATCGCGGGATCGCGGTGCCGGAGCTCGGCGACGCGCGGCGCCGAGCCCGGACTGTAATGGCACCGGCGGCGGCTGTGCCCGTCGACCATGTGCTGCGCACCGCCGCGGCGTCATGCGCGGTTCATAGAATGCCGCATGGAAACCCGGCAGATGCGTTGTATCCTGGCCGTCGCCGAGGCCGGCAGCCTGACCCGCGCGGCCGAGGCCCTGGGCCTCGCGCAGCCCGCGCTCACGCAGACGTTGAACCGGCTCGAACAGGAGATGGGCACCCGGTTGTTCGTGCGCACGCGGCGCGGCGCCGCGCTCACCGAGGCCGGGCTCGCGGTGCTCGACGACGTGCGCGCGAGCCTCGCCTATGCCGACGCGGCGGCCGAGCGCATCCGCGCCATGGGCGCGGGCCGGGCCGGCCGGCTCACGATCGGCTTCGTCACCCATGCGGTCTACGAGGTGCTGCCGCGCGCGCTGCGGCGGCTGCGCGATACCTATCCGCAGCTCGACATCTCGCTGCGCGAGATGAGCAACGCCGAGCAGGTCGAGGCGCTCGAAGGCGGCCGCATCGACGTCGCGCTGCTGCATCCGCCCGTGGCCGTGAAGGCGCGCGTGCACGAGCGGCGGCTCGGCGAGGAGAAGCTGCTCGCGGCCGTGCCCGCCGCGTGGCCGCTCGCGAGCGACGGCCGCGTCGGCCTCGCGGACATCGCGGCGCACGGCCTGGTGTGGTTCCCGAGCCAGCAGATGTCGGCGCTGCGCACGCAGATGCTCGCGGCCTTCCGCGCCGCGGGACACGAGGTGCGCGTGGTGCAGGACGCCAACCGCACGCTCACCGTGCTCTCGTGCGTGGCGGCGGGACTGGGCTGGTCGCTGCTGCCGGACTCGGTGCGTGCGCTGCGCCACGAGGGCGTGCGCTATGCCGAGGTGCGCGACGGCGACGGGCTGCCGCCCTTTGAGCTCTCGGCGATGTGGCTCGCGAAGTCGCGCCCCACCTTCGCGGACGCGTTCGCGCGCATGCTCGACGCCTAGCCTGGGCTCAGTCGAGCTCGATCCTGTTGCTCTTCGCGACCTGCGTCCACTTCGCGATCTCGGCCTTGCGGAAGCTTTCGAGCTCGGCCGGCGTGGAGCCGATCACCTCGGCGCCCATGCCCTCGAGGCGCGCGCGCACCTCGGGCTCGCGCACCACGGCGGCGAGTTCGCGCGCGAGCCGCTCGACCACGGGCGCGGGCGTTCCGGCGGGCACGAAGACGCCGTTCCATTCGTAGACCTCGTAGCCCGCGAGCCCGGACTCGGCGATGGTCGGCGTCTGCGGCAGCACCGGCGCGCGCGCCTTGCCGGTCACCGCGAGCGCGCGCAGCTTGCCGGCCTGGATGTGCGGCAGGCTCGAGGCCAGGCTCGCGAAGAACACCGGCACCTGGCCCGCCATCACGTCGGCGAGCGCGGGGCCGCCGCCCTTGTAGGCCACGTGCGTCATGCGCACGCCCGCCATCGCGCTGAAGAGCTCGGCCGCGAGATGCTGCGCCGAGCCGTTGCCGGACGAGGCGTAGTTGATCTGCTCGGGCCTGGCCTTGGCTTGCGCGACGAGGTCCTTCACGCTCGCAATCGGCGCGGCCGGGTTCGCGACCAGCACGTTGGGCACGCGCACCAGCAGCGAGACCGGCGCGAGGTCGCGCAGCGTGTCGAAGGGCATCTTGCTGCGCAGCGCAGGGTTCTGCGAATGGTTCGAGGCATCGAGCATGACCGTGTAGCCGTCGGCCGCGCTCTTCGCGACCAGGTCGCCGCCGATCGCGCCGCCCGCGCCCGCGCGGTTGTCGATCACCACGGGCTGGCCGAGGCGCGCGGAGAGCCGCGGCCCGATCACGCGCGCGACGGCGTCGACGGTGCCGCCGGGCGGATAGGTCACGACCATCCGCACGGGCTTGGCGGGCCAGGCCGGCTGGGCCGCGGCGCCCAGGCCCGCGAGGCACAGCGCGGCGCCGATGCAGGCGGCGCGCAGCCGCGCCATGGTTCTTCCACGCCGGTGGATCGTTGCATTCATGTGGTCATTGCCTCCTTAGAAAAACCGAAGAGCGCGGCCGGCGTGTCGACGAGGATGCGGCGCCGCGTCTCGGCGTCCGGAATCCATGCGTCGAGCGCCGCGCGCGCGAGCGTGTAGTGCGCCTGTTCGCGGTGCTGGGTGTGCGGCCAGTCGCTGCCCCAGAGCAGCCGTTCGGCGCCGCCCGCGGCGAGCAGCGCGCGCGCGGCCGCGCAGGCCTCGGCGCCGAGCGCATCGGGCCAGTTGCGGTACGCGGCCGAGAGCTTGACCCAGGTGCGCCCTCGCGACACGGCGCGCAGCAGCCAGCCGAAGCCCGCGTCGTGCGCGGTGTCGCCTTGCGGGCGGCCGAAGTGGTCGACGACGAGGCGGCAGCCCGCATCGAGCACCGCCTGGCCGACGGCGGACAGGTCGCGCGATTCGCGGTGCAGCTCCACATGCCAGCCGAGCCGCCGGACGTGCGCGAACAGGGCCTGCCACGAGGCGCTCGACAGCTCGGGCAGCGGCAGGCCCACGAGGTTCAGCCGCAGGCCGCAGACGCCGGCATCGGCGAGCGCGCGCAAGGGCTCGAACGGCGTGCCGGGGTCCACCACCGCCACGCCGCGCAGCCGCGCGGGGCAGGCCCGCAGCGCGTCGCACAGGAAGCCGTTGTCGGTGCCGAGGAAGCTCGGCTGCACCAGCACCGCATGCGAGACCCCGTGCGCATCGAGCAGGCCGAGGTAGTCGTCGAGCGTGGCGTCGTAGTCGGGCGTGTGCCGCGCATGTGGCGTGAAGCCCAGGCTGCCGAGGAACACGTGCGCATGGCTGTCGACCGCGCGCACTTCGCGCATCGGAAACGGCTGCGGCGGATGACGGTCGGGATCGGACAGGGCGGGCCTCCTTGAATGGAGGCCGCAGTATGGTGAAGGCCGCGCGGCTTCGGAATCAGCGCGGCTGTTCGTTTTGCATAAGCGCGGCTTATGACGCGCCAGGCTTCGCGAGACCGAGCTTGCGCAAGGTGCGATGGAAGTTGCTGCGGTCCATGCCGGCCTCGCGCGCGGCCTTCGCGACCTGGCCCTGGTGGCGCGCGAGCGCCTCGGCCAGCCAGGCGCGCTGGAACGCGGCCGTGGCGTCGCGCAGCGTGACGGCGCCCGCGGCGGCCTGCACGGCCGCGGCCGGCGCTTCGGAGATCGCCGGGACCTCGGGCGCGGCGGCGGCCGACGCCTCCAGCCCGAGGTGGTGCGGCTCGATCGCGGTCCAGCGCGCGCCGCGGCGCTGCTCGGTGAAGGCGCGCAGCGAGGCGCGGCTGATCACGTGTTCGAGCTCGCGCACGTTGCCGGGCCAGCGGTGCGCGAGCAGCGCGGTCTTCGCCGCGGGGGAAAGCCGCAGGTTGCGCGCGCCGAGGCGATGCTGGTTCTCTTCCAGAAAGCCGCCGGCGAGCGCGACCACGTCGCGCCCGCGCGCGCGCAGCGGCGGCACCACGAGCGGGTAGACCGAGAGCCGGTGGTAGAGGTCGGCGCGGAAGCGCCCCTGCGCGATCGCGGCCGGCAGGTCGCGGTTGGTCGCGGCGATCACGCGCACCTCGACCTTGAGCATGCGGTCGCTGCCGGGCCGCTGCACCTCGCCGCTCTGCAGCACGCGCAGCAGCTTGGCTTGCACGCCGAGCGGCAGTTCGCCGACCTCGTCGAGGAACAGCGTGCCACCGTCGGCGAGCTCGAACTTGCCGGTGCGGTCCTGCACTGCGCCGGTGAAGGCGCCGCGCTTGTGGCCGAAGAGCTCGCTGTCGGCCAGCGTCTCGGGCAGCGCGGCGCAGTTGACCTGCACCAGCGGCTGCTCGCGGCGCCGCGAGCGCGCATGCAGTCGCTGCGCGACCAGGTCCTTGCCGACGCCGGTCTCGCCGAGCAGCAGCACCGTGAGGTCGGAGGCCGCGACGGTGTCGATCTCGGCGCAGAGCTGCTTCATCGCGGGGCTGTTGCCGAGCAGCTCGCGCGGCGCGCCGCGGCCCGAGCGCAGCGCCTGCGCCACGGCCTGCTCGCGCTGGGCGCGCGCCGCCATTTCCTGGATGGTCTGCGCGGCCTCGATACCGGTCTCGACCAGCGCGATCAGCGCGTCGAGCTGGGCCGGGCTCACGGCCTCGAAGGTGCCGGGGTCGAGCGCATCGAGCGTGAGCAGCCCCCAGACCGCACCGCGCAGCCGCAGCGGCGCGCCCATGCAGTCGTGCACCGGCAGCAGGGTGGGCTGTCCGGCCACGAGGCCGTCGTAGGGATCGGGCAGCCCGCAGTCGTGCGCGAAGCGCAGGCCGCGCGCGCTTTCGAGCAGGCGCGCGAAGCGCGGATGCGCGGCGACGGGAAACTGCCGCCCGAGCGTCTCGTCGCTCAGGCCGTCGACGGCGAGCGGCCGCAGCACCTCGCCCTCGAGCCGCAGCAGCGCCGCGGCATCGCAGCGCACCAGGCCGCGCGCGGCCGCGAGCAGGGCGCGGAACCGCTGCGCCTCGGTGGTCGATTCGACACTGTCGGTGGTCATTCGTACAACATCCTTCGTGTTGCGAATTTGACCACGCAGCAAAAATCCCCAGCCGTGGCAGGCACTTGCGCCACGTGTCGCGCTGGCACGGAACATGAGAAAGCCATGGCATCCATCACAGCTCCAAAGGACTTCCATGAACCCGCAGACCATCGCCCTCGTCAAGGCCACCGTGCCCGCCCTGCAGGCGCACGGCGAGGCGATCACGCGCCACTTCTACCGGCTCATGTTCGAGCGCCATCCCGAGGTGAAGGCGTTCTTCAACGAGGCCCACCAGGCCGAGGGCAGCCAGGCGCGCGCGCTGGCGGGCGCGGTGCTGGCGTATGCGCAGCACATCGACCGCCTCGACGCGATCGCGGGCGCGCTGCCGCGCATCATCCAGAAGCATGCCGCGCTCGGCGTGCAGCCCGCGCACTACCCGATCGTCGGCGCCTGCCTGCTGGTGGCGATCCGCGACGTGCTCGGCGATGCCGCGACCGACGAGATCGTCGCCGCCTGGGGCGAGGCCTACCAGTCGCTCGCGGCGCTCCTGATCGGTGCGGAGGAGGAGGTCTATCGCACGAACGCGGCGCAGCCGGGCGGCTGGCGCGGCACGCGGGAATTCCGCATCGCGCGGCGCGAGCAGGAGAGCGAGGTCATCACCTCGTTCTACCTCGAGCCCACCGACGGCGGCGCGCTGCTCGCGTTCGCGCCCGGCCAGTACCTCACGCTGGTGCTCGAGATCGGCGGCGAGCCGCTGCGCCGCAACTACTCGCTGTCGGACGCGCCGGGCAAGCCCTTCTACCGCATCAGCGTGAAGAAGGAGGAAGGCGGCCGCGCGTCGAACTGGCTGCACGAGAAGGCCGCGGTGGGCACGCTGCTGCAGGTTCAGGCGCCGTGCGGCGATTTCGTGCTGCTGCCCGCCGAGGGCGAGCGGCCGCTCGTGCTGGTGACGGGTGGCGTGGGCATCACGCCCGCGATGAGCATGCTCGAGTCGGTGGCGCACACCGGCCGGCCGGTGCACTTCATCCATGCGGCGCGCCACGGCGGCGCGCATGCCTTCCGCGCGCGCGTCGATGCGCTCGCCGAGCGCCACCGCAACGTGAAGCCGCTGTACGTCTACGATGCGCCGCGCGAGACCGACCGGCCGCACGCCACCGGCCTGGTCACGCGCGAGCTGCTCGCCGAGGCGCTGCCTGCGGACCGCGACGTCGACCTCTACTTCCTCGGGCCGAAGCCGTTCATGCAGGCCGTCTACGCGCACGGCCTCGCGCTCGGCGTGCCGCGGCAGCAGCTGCGCTACGAGTTCTTCGGGCCGCTGGAGGCGCTGGAGGCCTGAGGCCCGACCACTGCCCCGCTGCGCGGATTCCTACAACGCTTCGGCATCTCGCTGACACAATGCGCGGCGCGCACGTTGCAGTCTGCACTCCGATGTGGCCGCTCCTCGGGGCGGATGCCGAGCGGTGCTCCAACTTCCGTTTCAGCGAACGAGCACGATGCGCATGAGACCCGACACACCGGCAGACAGACCCAACGCGCTTCGGCGCCTGGGCGAGCGCATGGTGTGAAAGGCGCGCCACATCCCTTTTTCGGGGTCAGTGTCCGCTGCCGGGCACGACCTGTTCGCCGCGCGCCGGGTAGTCGTGCTGGATGGCGAAGTCCAGCGCCTGCACCATCTCGGCGAAGTGCGGCCGCACGAAGGGCATCGACTGCACCGACAGGTAGTAGATGCTGTTGTCGGGCTTCACGAGGAAGAGGCCGGGCTCGGAGAACAGCGCCGGCTCCTCGATGCCGATCGAGGTCCTGCCGCGCGAGGCCGAGACGTACAGGCCCCAGCGGCGCGCCACGTCGAGCGCGAGCCCCCAGCCGATGCGCAGCTGCGCGGCGCCGATCTTCTCGGCCATGGCGCGGGCGCGCTCCTCGGTGTCGGAACTGACGGCGATGGTGCGCACGCCGCGCTCGGCGAAGGCCGGCGTGAGCCGCTCGAGCTCCTTCAGGTAGGTGGCGCAGATCGGGCAGTGCAGCCCGCGGTAGAAGCACACCAGCGTCATGCGCTCGGGCTGCGCGTCGGCGAGGCGGAAGCGGCCGGCGTCGAGCGTCTCGACCGCGAGTTCGGGGGCCTGTTGGCGGGGGATCAGCATCGGAGGTTCCTTGGAAGTCGGCGCGGCGGGATTGCCAGCGAAGCCCAAAGATCGCATGCTTCGCGTCATGGAACATCCGCCTTTCATGATCCAGAATCCGAATCCGCCCAAGATGGACCGGCTCGCGGCCTTCGTCGAGGTCTTCAAGCTCCAGGTCGCGGTGCTGGCGCCGGGCGAGCCGGGCCGGCCGTCGCTGGTGGTCGCGGGCCCGGACGGCGGCGCCGGGGCGCGCGTGCTCTTCCGGCCCGGCGGCTTCGACGCGCTGCCGCCCGACGCGCGCGTCGCGGCCGCGGTGGACTTCGACAACGACGCCAACCCGCTGATGAGCGCGATGCCCGAGGAAGTGGCGGTGCCGCTCGCGGGCGCGGCTTCGCTGCGGGCCACGGCCGCCGCCTTCGTCGCCGAGGCCGCCGAGAACCGCTGCGGCCGCAGCGCGGCGCTGAACCGCCTGGCCGAGGTGGTGGTGCTGATGGTGCTGCGCGGCGCGATCGACGCCGGCACGCGCCGGCCCGGCCTGTTCGCCGCGCTCGCGCATCCCGCGCTGCACCGCGCGGTGGTGTCGATGCACGACGAGCCCGCGCGCGCCTGGACCGTCGACGAACTCGCCGAGCGCGCGGCGATGTCGCGCAGCAGCTTCATGGCCACCTTCCGCGCGGTCGTCGGCACCACGCCGATGGCCTACCTCAGCGCCTGGCGGCTCGCGCTCGCGCGGCGGCACCTGCTGGCCGGCGAGCCGGTGAAGCGCGCCGCGCGGCGCACCGGCTACGGCAGCGCCGAGGCCTTCTCGCGCGCCTTTTCGCGCGCCTACGGCCATGCGCCCACGGCCGTGAAGGGCCGCCCGCGCGACGGCGAGGTCGCGCCCGTGCCGCGCTGAATGCGCTGCTTGCGGCGCAGACCAAGGGTTTCTGCTGATCTTCGGGTTGTCGATCCTGCGCAGGCTCGCGCGACGTGTCAGTGAGGGTCGTCCTCGTTCACCGCATCTTTTCAGGAGAAACACCATGGCCACCAACACCGTCCGTCTGCACCGCGTGCTCCGCACCCCGCCGCAGCGCCTCTACCGCGCCTTCGTCGAGCCCGGCGCCTTCGAGCGCTGGCTGCCGCCGTTCGGCTTCGTCGGCAAGGTCCACGCGATGGAGGCTGTGGTCGGCGGCAGCTGGCGCATGTCGTTCACCAACTTCGGCAACGGCCAGACCCACAGCTTCGGCGGCAGGTACCACGAGCTGGTGCCGGGCCAGCGCATCGTCTACGACGCCAGCTTCGACGACCCGAACCTGCCGGGCACGATGAAGACCACCGTGACGCTGACCGCCGTGTCCTGCGGCACCGAGATGTCGGTGGTGCAGGAGGGCATTCCCGACGTGATCCCGGCCGAGATGTGCTACCTGGGCTGGCAGGAATCGCTCGTCGCGCTGGCGCAGCTGGTCGAGCCCGAGATCCCGGGCTGAGCCGGGCAGGGCGGTTCAGAAGCCGCCGTGCATCTCGCGGTAGAGCCGCGGCGAGATGCCGAAGCGCTGCTCGAACGCGGCCGCGAGCCGCGCGGCCTCGACGAAGCGCGCCGGCGTCTCGCCCGTGGCGGCCGCGAACTTGCGGTGGAAGCCGCGCTCCGACAGCCCCGCGCGCGCGGCCAGCGCCGGCACCTCGAGCGGCGCGCCGAGGTTGGCCTGGATCCATCCGACCAGTTCGGCGAACGGGCTGTCGGCCTTGAGCTGCGCCTGCAGCAGCGGGCTGAACTGCGACTGGTGGCCCGGCCGGAAGGCGTGATCGACCTCGTCGAGGCGCGCGCGCCAGAGGGCTTCGAGCTTCGACGACATCGACCAGGTGGCCTCGTACGAGGAGCGCGAGCGCGTGGTACGCGGCTATGCGGCGCTCGCGGGGTTCGGGGCGGGCGGGGCACAGGGGCCGCGCCCGCCGGGATGACGCGGACGGCGGCCTGTGAACACCACGTCCGCGGCCGAAGAAACGATGTGGATCTCGTCGCCCAGCGACCATTCGGCGGCGCGCGCGGTCGCGGCGACGCACATCTCGGACAGCACGCCGCAGATGGCGACGTTGCAGACGCCGTTCGCCTCGAGCAAGGTGTCGAGGCGGGTGCCGGCGAAGCCGTCGTCCTCGCATTTGCGCACCACGTGCTCGCCATCCCGCGGCGCGAAGTAGAGCGCCCAACCGGCGGTCCCGGCTTCGTCGATGGCGCCGGCCGGACCGTCGTTCTGCAGGAAGATCACCGGTGCATCGGCGGCTCTCGCCCGCGCCAGCAGGGTGCCGATCGCGGCCAGCAGCGCGGCGTGCCCGGGCACGGCGCCGGGACCGTCGACGAAGCCGCGCTGCACGTCGACCACGAGCAGGGCCTGGCATGCGATCGCGTGGTCGTCGCTGTCCACGGCGCTCAGTCCCGCAACCAGATCCTGAGGGTCACGTAGATGGCATAGCCGAGCGCCAGCACGCACCACGCAAGGAAGAACAGGTTGGCCCAGTACGGCCCTGCGCTCTCCGCCAGCGTGTAGACCTGCCCCGCGCAGCCCTTGCCGACGCATGGCACCTCGCCGCGAAACAGCGCGCGCAGCATCGCGAAACCCAGGTAGCCGCTGACCGTGACCGCCACCAGCATGCCCACCGGGCCCATCAGCCCCTGCGTGAACTCCCCGTTCTCGTGGCGGCGGCCCTTGCGCAGGCGGTTCTGGCCAAAGCGGTACCAAGCGTATCCCAGCAGGAGCATCAGTGCGTAGTAGAGGAGGTTGCGCATGTCGGTCGGCAGGCTGAAGGTGGAATGGCGGTAACGGGTCTGCGCGCGCGGGCGCGTCAGTCCTCCCACTGAAAAGGAATGTGCTTGATCTCTCGCTCGTTCCAGGCAGTGACGACGCCGGACACGCGCTTGCCTTGCGGGCCGGCGCGATAGTTGAGCGAGCGGACGTGATAGCGATAGCCGGGCCCGCTGGCAGCCTTGGCGACCTCGATGGCCCGGGTCGCCGTGCCGCTGCGCTGAACCGCCAGGCCAATGATGGTCAACGCCACTGCCAACGCGATGCCAATGGCGACAGGAACGCGTGCACTTCGATGTCCCCGCCCGGCGGCGGCACGCGCCTCGAGCACCGGACGTGACCCGAGTTCTCTTGCCACCCAGATCAGAACGGCCGTGATGATCAAGCCCAGTGCGACCTCGACCATCGCGGTGCCAAGGCCTTGTCTCATCTCAGCCATCCACAGGCCAAGCGGCTTGACCGCAGGCAGGAACACCACGAGCGACACGAGCGCGGCGGCCAGCAGGAGCGCCACCCATCGGACGACAGCGGCGGCCTGCAGACTGCCGCGGACGAGAAAGATGCCCGCAATGACGGCAAGGACGCTGACACTCGACGAATACGGGGTGTCATTGGCGATCGCGTACGCCAAGGCGCAGAGGTCCAGTACTCCGATGGTGATGAGGGCGATACCGGTGCGCTTGAGGACGGTGACGTGCTGGGTAGCTTGCATTCGTGTGTTGTTCGATCGAAGAGAGAACGGTCGACGGGCCTCCCCTGCGCGAACGCGCTGCCGATCCTCACCGTTCCGGTGCGCCGATTGGATCACGGCCCGCGTCCCTCCGAACCGCTGCCACGACCCACATCACCGCCTCCACCACCACCTCCGGATCGTGGCGCTGGATGTCGTGCCCCGCCTTCGGCAGCAGCACATGCCGGCTGCGCGAGGACCAGGCCGCGATCTCCTCGTGCATGCGCTTCCAGAGCTGCTGCACCTCGAGGCCCTGCGCGGGCGTGATCTGCATGCCGCGGAGTTCGGCGGCGGAGTAGGGCGCCATCGCGGTCAGCACGACCAGGGGGCGGTCGCCGAGCGTGGGGAAGGCCTTGGCTTCGGCGAGCACGGCGTCGGTCGCGTCGCCTTCGACGAGCTGGGTGCGCAGCGACCCGGGCGCATAAGCGCGCACCGCCTGGAGCTCGTGCGCGCTCTGGTTCGGCGCCTGCGGCACGAGCAGCGGGGCGGCGGCGCGCAGCAGGCCGGTCCATGCGAGCGCGACGGCGATGCGGGCGCGCAGCGAGCGGGTTTCGGTCATGTAGCCCGCGACGCGCTCGACCTGCTCGGGGTGCGACGGATCGACGAGCACCAGGCCCGCGACCTCGGCGCCGAAGTCGCGCGTGAAGCCGACGCTGTAGAGCGCGCCGAGCGACTGGCCGACGAGCACGAAGGGGCCTTTCTCGCCGGCCGCGGCGAGCGCGGCGTGCAGGTCGCGCGCGACCTGGCGTGCGCTCGGCGCCCGCTCGGGCGGGTCGCTCCACATCCATCCGGCGCGGCTGTAGCTGCAGGTGCGCGTGCGGTCGGCGATCCGCGGCTGCACCGCGGACCAGCTCAGGGCGCCGTCGACGCTGAGGCCGGCCTCGAACACCACCGTGGGCGAGCCGCTGCCGCGGCAGTCGATCTGGATGCGCCGTCCGCCCACGTCGACCATCTTGCCCGGCGGCGGGAAGTCGCGCGCGGCGCGATGCCGGCCGATGCGCTCGTAGACCGCGCCGGCCAGCGCCGCGATGGCGGCGAGCGCGGCCACGGTCATCGCGGCGCGGCGGCGGCGGCGGGCGGGTGCGGTCATGACCGGCTTTATGGCACGCGCGCGGCCGGCGCGCCAGTCACTCGCTCGGTGTCACGCGCGCGAGATGGCTGATGTGGTCGAAGTCGAGGTTCTCGAGCGCCTGCCGCACGGCCTTCACGAGCGCGGCATGGCGCGCATCGGCGGCGAGCCGGTCGGCCCATTCGTGCAGGTCGGACCAGCGCCCGTCGCGCGCGAGCGCCTCGAGCTCCTCGCGCATGGCCGCGGGCAGCGGCGCGATCGCGGGTGCGGCGCGCGGGCCGCCCCACCGCGGCGCGGCGGCAGGCGCGGGCGGGGGAGAGGGCGGCGGCGCCGCAGGCGGCTGCGCGAGGGGCGGCGCCTCCTCTTCGCGCGCGGCCTCCACCACGACCGAGAAGCGCAGCCGGGTGCCGAGGTGGCGCCGGCTGTCGAGCGCCAGTTCGCCGCCCATGCGCTCGACGATGCGCCGCGCGATCGCGAGCCCGAGCCCCACGCCGGCCGAGGCCGGATCGGCCTGCGCGAAGGCGCGGAACACGCGCTTCTGATCCTTGGCGTCGATGCCGATGCCGCTGTCCCAGACTTCGAGGCTCAGCTGCCAGCGGCTGCCCTCGGGCCGGGCATCGACCCGCAGGCCCATCTGGCCGTCGCGCGTGAACTTGGCCGCGTTCGACAGCAGGTTCAGCAGCAGCTGCTGGAAGCGCTTGCTGTCCAGGCGCACGACCGGCGGCAGCGTGCCGCGCACCTCGAGCAGGAAGCGGTTGTTCTGCCGCTGCGCGAGCGTGGCGGCGTACTGCGCGATGTCCTCGATCAGCGCCGGCAGCCGGACCGGCTTCGCATCGAGCGCGAGCGGCAGCAGTTCGCCCTTGGCATATTCGAGCAGGTCGTCGACCAGCGCGAGCTGGTAGTTGGCGCTGCGCTCGATGGCCTGCAGCTGCGCCGGCGCCGTGCCGAGCTCGGCGCGCAGCAGGCGCGCATGGCCCATGATGGTGGCGAGCGGCGCGCGCAGGTCGTGGCTGATGTAGGCCATGAGCCGGTTCTGCTCGCGCGCGCGGTGCTCGGCCTGTTCGAGCGCCGCATTGAGCGCGCGCGTCTTGCGCGCCACTTCGTCCTGCAGCCGCTGCTGCTGCTGCGCCTGCCATTGCACCAGCTTGCGCTGGGCGTCGTGGCGCTGGCGCGAGAGGTGGTGGGTCCAGGCCGCGAGCGCCACCAGGCCCGCGAGCAGGCCCGGAAAGCCCAGCACATAGGCGTCGAGCCCCGGCGCGATACGCCCCGGCACCGACAGCTCGGTGAGCCGCAGACACACGCCGAGCGAGACGATCACCATCACCGGGTAGGCGAGCCGCCCGCCCGGGCCGGCGCGGCGCATGTAGTAGAAGCTGCTGGCCGTGAGCGCCACCACCAGCGCCAGCGCGCTGTAGGTGCCGGCCTGCGCGAAGCGCGCATAGGGGCCGACCAGCGTGCCGGCGACCACCACCGCCTGCACGCCGGTGAGCGCGATCAGGATGCGCAGGCCCGGCGGCCGCACGGGTCCGCCGCGCGAGAGCGCGTGCAGGTACAGCACCAGGTTCAGCACGCAGCAGCCGGCGATCACGCCCGCGGCGCGGTAGCTCCACTCGGGACTGTCGGACCAGAACCAGACCCGCGCATAGCCGCGGTAGCTCGCCTCATAGAGCGCCACCAGCACGAAGCCCAGGCCCTGCACCGCGAGCGCGCCGCTGCGCACGGTGGCCCAGACGGCGAAGGAATAGGCCGCGAGCACGAGCAGCCCGCCGATCAGCAGGCCGTCGAGCAGCGCGTGCGTGCTCTCGCTGGCGCGCCAGGAGTCCTCGCTGTGCAGCACGGGTGCGAGCCGCACGCTGCTGCGGCTGTGCACGCGCACCAGCACGCGCGCGCGCTCGCCCGGCTGCAGGTCGAGCGTGAGCGTGGGCACGCGGTCGATCGCGCGGCCCGCGGGCGGCGGCCGCGAGACGCCCGCGAACTCCTGCGTCCAGGGCCCCGCGGGCACCGCTCCCGCGCCGCTGCGCTGGACGTGGAAATCGACGTACTGCAGCCAGGTGGTGTCGAGCACCAGGCGCAGCCGGCGCAGGGTGTCGCCGTCGTTGAACAGCGTGAGCCGCAGCCAGAACGCCGAGTCGGAGAAGCCGCGCCGCAGGATCACCCGCGATCCCGACACGAAGCCGCCGGGCACGTCGCGGCCGAGCCGGGCGACCGATTCGGGGCTGCGCCGGGCGCTCTCGTCCTCGAACACCTCGACCCGGTCGCCGAGCGGCATCGGCAGCGCCACCGCCTCGCCGACCGCCAGCACCTCGGCCGCCGGCTGCGGGCGCGGGTCCGCATCGTGCGAGGCCCGTGCCGGCCCCGCCGCGAACCCGCACGCCGCGCACAGCAGCAGGGCGGCCAGGCCGCGCGGCAGCAGGGTCACGATCGGGCCCTCAGGCCTCGGAGATCGCCGCGGGCGCGGCCGGGGCCCTGCCGGCGTTCGCCTGGCGGAAGCCCGTCGGCGTGCTGCCGAAGCGCTCGCGGAACGCGGTCGAGAAGTTCGCCTGGCTCGAGAAGCCCACCGCGAGCGCCACCTCCTCCACGCTGAGCGCGGATTCGGCCAGCAGCCGGCGGCCCTCGACCAGCCGTGCCTCGCGCACGAACTCGAACACCGTGCAGCCCATCTGTTCACGGAAGATCCGGGTCAGCCGCTTCTCGTGCGTACCCACGCGCGCGGCGAGCTCGGGCAGCGCGGGCACCTTCGCGAAGTCCGAGCGCACCAGGCGTTCGGCCGCGCGCAGGATCGCGCGCTCGGGACTGGCCTCGCGGTCATCGTCGCGGCCCGCCGCGGGGCCGCGCGGGGCCACGCCCCTGCTGCCCGCGAGTACCAGGTGCACGGTCACCCGCGCCAGCACCTCGGCCGGCTCGTAGGGCTTGAGGATGTAGTCGACCGCGCCTTCGCGCAGCCCCGTGAGCCGCTCCTCCACCGAGTTCGAGGCGGTCAGGAAGATCACGGGGATGTGCGCCGTCGCCGGGTCGGCCTTGAGCAGCCGGCAGGCGGCGAAACCGTCGGTGCCGCCCAGGCGCACGTCGAGCAGGATCAGGTCCGGCCGCAGCGCCGTCGCCCGCCGATAGCCCTGCAGGGCGTCGAAGGCCAGGCTGATGCGGTGCTCCTCGCCACGGAGCGCGGCGATCAGGAGCTGCAGCTCGTCGACGTTGTCGTCGATCAGGAGGATGTGCGCACGTCGCGGCGCCGCGGTGGACCAGTAGGACATGGGTGCGGAGCGTAGGGCGCTCCGTGCGGAAATGTATGTGAAGGAATTCACGTTTCGTTTCAATCGTAAACAAATGTCTTCCTTTTCAAACATTTTGTACTGAACGGCAAAAGGCCCCTCGGCCACCCCCCCGAAGAATCGCGCCCTTTCCCGGGGCACCCCTGCGCCGCATCCGGCGGCGCTTTCTCGACCGCAGGGCACCCGGGCCATCAGAGCCAACACGAGGGACGGGATGTTCAGCACCCCATTGAGCTTGTCGGGCGCGCCTGCGCCACGCGACTTCTTCGACCACGCCGCGCGCAGGCTGCGCCGGCACGCCGCGCGGATGTCCGCGCTCCTTGGCAGTCTGCTACTCGCGACGGCGGCGCAGGCGGTGCCGCAGGTCTCGAGCCTGGTCCACGTGCCGGACATCCTGCCGGCGGGCGGCACGGTCACGAGCACCGTCACCATCGCCGAGTCGGACAGCATGCCGATCGGCGCGCCGGGCACCTCGTTCACCTACAGCGTCCCGGCCAACAGCATCTACATGGGCACGGGCCCCTTGCCGGTGGGCAGCTGCAGCTCGACCGTCCCGGTGGGATCGGCCGGCCCCGGCACCGTCACCTGCTCGGGCATCACGCTCGCGGCCAACCAGACCCGCGCCTTCGAGCTGCGGCTGCGCACCGTGTCGCAGGGGACGCTGAGCGTCACCGCCACGCCCGAGGGCAGCGCGCCGAGCGAGACCAAGACCATCACGGTGAACCAGGGCGCGGACGTGGGCGTGGCGATCGCCGCGCCCGCGAGCGCCTCGAGCGGCGCGACGGTGCCGATCACCTTCACCCTGACCAACAACGGCCCCGACGCCAGCACCGGCTCGACGCTGACCTACAACATCCCGACCGGCCTCTCGGTGTCGGCCAGCGGCCTGCCCGCGGGCTGCTCGATTGCCGGCGGCACGCTGACCTGCAACGTGGCCTCGCTCGGGATCAACGGCACGCGCACGATCACGGTCAACGGCGTGGTCACCGCGGCCGCGGGCTCGACCATCACGCACCAGCCCGCGATCGCCGCGGCCGGCGCGATCGGCGACGGCGTGCCCGAGAACAACAGCGCGACCGCCAACACCACGGTCACCGCGGGCACGGTGCTCGCGATGACCAAGACCCACGACGGCGGCCAGCTGCTCGTGGGCCAGCGCTTCAACTTCACGCTGCAGCCGCGCTTCAGCGGCAGCGCGCCCACGGGCGTGACGCTGACCGACACGCTGCCGGCCAACTTCCAGATCAACGGCGCGGTCAGCGCGGCCGCGGGCTGGAACTGCAGCACCAGCGGCCAGACTGTGAGCTGCACGCGCAGCAACATCGGCGGCGCGGGCGGCGCCAACCAGGCGCTCGGCGACATCGTCGTCCCGGTGATCGCGATGAGCGCCGGCACCGGCGTGGTCAACGAGGCCACGGTGAGCGCCACCGGCCCGGTCGCGACCTCGGCCACGGGCAGCGCGCCGGCCGACGTGGCGGTCTCGGCCACCGACTTCCGCGCCGACAAGCGCCGCGGCTGGCCGCAGAACAACGTGCCGGTGGGCCAGGCCTTCGACTACCAGGTCGGCGCCACCAACCTCGGCGGCACGCGGCTGCTCGCGGGCAGCACGATCAACCTGGTCGACGACCTGCCGGCGGGCGTGCACATCAACAGCGTCACGCAGCGCGACGGCTACACCTGCACGGTCACCAAGGGCGGCTCGCCGGTGGCGACGCCGGTCGACGGCCCCGCGACGGTCAACTGCACCCGCACGCTCGCGAGCGACATCGGCGTCGACACCTCCAGCGGCAGCAGCGCGCGCAACGCCGGCTACATCATCGTCAACGTCACGATCCCGTCGCTGCCCTCGGGCGGCGGCCAGATCGTCAACAGCATGTGCGTGAACGTGGCGCTGCCCGCGGCCGCGCCGACCTCGGGCGCCGACCCCGACGCCAACACCGGCAACGACTGCGTGAGCCTGGGCACGGGCGTGGACGACAGCGCCAACTACGCCAACGTGCGCGTGCTCAAGCGCGTGGTGGGCATCGGCAGCAGCGAAGCGAACCGCCAGACCGCGGGGCAGGCCGTGACCTGGGAGATCGAGGTCGTCAATGACGGTCCCTCGGTCGCGCAGAACGTCGCGGTCACCGACACCTTCCTGCAGGTTCTTCAAGCTTCTGGAACGCCCTCGGTTTCGCTGGCGCCCAACGGGGCCACCTTTCCGACCTGCTCGCTGCCCGCTCCCTCGGGCGGCGCGGGCAGCACCTCGCTGGCCAACTGCAACATCACCCAGTTGCCCAAGTGCCGCGCAAGCACGGCACCGGTGACGGCGGAACCGTTGTGCCCGGTGATCACCGTCACTGCCCGGCACTACGGCGACGGCGCTTCGGCGTCCGACCACACCTTCCAGATCGCCAACAAGGCCAGCGCCATCGCGGCCACCCCGGCCGACCCGGTTCTCGACGACAACGGCGTGACCAACAGCGCCACCGCCAACGCGCACTTCAATGCCGTGACCGACGTCACGGTGACGAAGACCGCAAGCCCGGGCGCGGTGGCGGCCGGACAGGTGCTCACCTACACCCTCACGGCGCTCAACCGGACCTTGCAGGACGGCAGCTACAGCCGGGCCTACGACGTCCGGGTGACCGACACGCTGCCGGCCAACCTGATGTTCCTCGACGCCGTGCCTTCGGCTGGCGGCACCTGCCCCACCACCCCGTCCAAGACGACGCCCACGGCGGCGGCGAGCAACAACACTCTGGTGTGCTCCTGGGGTTCGCTCACGCGCAACCAGCAGCAGACCGTGACCGTGCGCGTGCGCCCGCTCTTTGCCATCTTCGCGAGCGCCGACAAGAGCATCACCAACAACGTTGCCGTCACGACGGCCACGCCGGAACCCGTCACCAGCAACAACCAGGCCGCCGCCATCGCAACCGTGAGCGCGCCGAGCTACGACCTGGTCGTGACCAAGAACGACAACGTCGACCCGGTCAACGTGGGCGACAACGTGACCTACACGATCACCGTCTCGAACAACAGCGCTTCGACCGCCGAGAACGTGCGTCTGATCGACACGCTGCCCCCGGCGGGACCGGGCGGTGAGGCCGCGCCGACCTTCGTCTCGGCAAGCGCCCCGACGGGCAGCGGCGTCACCATCACCACGCCGGCCGTGGGCTCCGCGAGCGGACAGATCGAGTTCTCGATCCCCGCGCTCGGCGGCACCGGCGCCGGCTCGACCGGCGAGCCGAGCACGTTGCAGTTCCAGGTCGTGCTGCGCGGCGCCTCGAAAGGCACCTTCCAGAACCGCGCCAGGGTGGACTTCTACGACGCCGCGCGCAACGCCTTCGACACCAACCCGGCCAACAACGAAGTGGGCGAGAACACCACCTACCGCTTCAAGGCCGACGTGCAGGTGGTCTCCAAGACCGCCGTCTCCGCGGGCACCACCACGCCGCTCGCGACCGTGGCCATCGGCCAGGTCTTCGACTGGCTGGTGCAGCTGCGCAACAACGGCCCCGACAGCGCCGAGACCACGAGCTTCACCGACACGCTGCCCACCGGGCTCGCCTCGGCCGGCGCGCCGGTCTTCACCGTGACCGGCGGCAGCTTCACGCCCGCCGCGCCGAGCTGCTCGGTCAGCGGCCAGAACGTGAGCTGCGCCATCACCTCGATGCCGGCCAACGGCACGGCCACGGTGCGCATCCCGGTGCGCACCACCACCGGCACCACGCCCGCCAACGGCACGCAGTTCACCAACCGCGCGCACCTGGTCACCACGGGTTCGGGCGACACCAACGGCGGCGCCGATCCGGACGCCGGCAACAACTTCAACCAGGGCAGCATCACGGTGCAGAGCAGCGCCGTCAGCGGCCGGGTCTATGAAGACCTCAACGGCAACGGCCTGATCGATGCGGGCGAGCCCGGCATCGCGGGCGTGACGATGCGCCTGACCGGCACCGACAGCCTGGGCAATGCCGTCACGCTGACCACGACCACCGACGCGAGCGGCAACTGGGCCTTCACCGTGCCCGCGGGCAGCTACAACGTGGCCGAGGACCAGCCCGCGGCCTATCAGCCGGGCATCACGCGCGCCGGCAGCGTGACGGGCGCGGGCAGCACCGCCGGCATCGTGCCCACGGGCACCGTGAACGGCCCCAACGGCTCGAACGCCAACCGCATCGACACCATCGTGCTCGGCGCGGGCGGCAGCTCGACCAACAACAACTTCGGCGAATACCGCGCCGCGAGCATCGCCGGCCGCGTCTACCGCGACGCCGACTACAACGACGCCGCGGGCGCGGGCGACCCCGGCATCGCGGGCGTCACCGTCACGCTCAGCGGCACCGACATGTTCGGCAACCCGGTCTCGACCACCGCGACCACGGCCGCGGGCAGCGGCAACTACGCCTTCAACAATCTCACGCCCGGCAGCTACACCGTGACCGAGACGCAGCCCGCCGCCTTCGCGGACGGCAGCGACGCGGCCGGCACGGCCGGCGGCACCGCGGGCAACGACGTGGTGAGCGCGATCGCGCTGCGCTCGAACGTCAACGCCACCGGCTACGACTTCGGCGAGCTGCTCACGCGCATTCCCGTGCGCGTGTTCGTGGACGCCAACAACGACGGGCAGGCGACCGGCGACACCGGCATCCCGAACGTGGAGCTGCGCCTCACGGGCACCGATGCCGCCGGCAACCCGGTGAACATCGTCGCCACGCCGACCGGCGCGGACGGCAACTACGAGTTCCGCAACGTGCCGCCTTCGGGCGCGGGCGGCTACACGATCACCGAGACCCAGCCGACCAACTACGCACCCGGCAAGGCCAATGCCGACGGCCATCCGGGCACGGCGCAGCCCGGCGGCAACGTGATCAGCGGCGTGACCGTGGCCGGCACCAACCCGCCGACCACGCAGGGCCCGTACCTGTTCGGCGAACTGCTGCCCGCGGGCATCTCGGGCCGCGTGTACTACGACCGCGACGGCAGCGGCGCGCAGGGCGCGCCGGCCACCGAACCCGGCATCGCGGGCGTGACCATCACGCTGACCGGCACCGACGTCAACGGCAACCCGGTGTCGCGCACCACCACCACCGACGCGAGCGGCGACTACAACTTCGCCAACCTCGCGCCCGGCAGCTACACCGTGACCGAGACGCGCCCCGCGGGCTACGAGCCCGGCATCACGCGCGCCGGCACCGTGAGCGGCGCCGGCAGCACGGCGGGCAGCGTGCCCACGAGCGGCAGCGGCGTGAGCAACGGCCCGAACGGCTCGACCGCCAACATGATCCAGAACATCGTGCTCGGCGCGGCCGGCGCGGGCTCGGCCAACAACAACTTCTCGGCCGTGCGGCCGGCGAGCGTGTCGGGCTACGTGTACGCCGACGTCGCACCCTCGAACGGCACGCGCGACAGCGCCGAGCCCGGCATCGCGGGCACCACGGTGCGCGTGACCGGCACCGACTTCCTCGGCAATGCGGTGACGCAGACCGTGCAAGCCGGCGCCGACGGCCGCTACCTGGTCGACAAGCTGCTGCCCGGCAGCTACCAGATCGACGAGACGCAGCCCGACGGCGTGGCCGACGGCACCGAGTCGCTCGGCACCGTGGGCGGCGCGCCGCGCGGCAGCGCCAACCCGGGCAGCGTGAACGACCGCTTCGGCGGCCTGGTGCTGGCCTCGGAAGAGGCGGGCGTCGACTACAACTTCGGCGAACGCGGCGGCCAGCTCGCGGGCTGGGTCTACGTCGACAGCAACAACGACGGCATCCGCCAGCCCGGCGAGCCCGGCATCCCGGGCGTGACGCTCACGCTCACCGGCCGCTCCGCCAGCGGCCTCGTGGTGAACGCCACCGCGACCACCGACGCCAACGGCCGCTACGTCTTCACCGGCCTGCTGCCCGCCGACGCGAGCGGCTACACGGTGCGCGAGACGCAGCCCGTCACCTACGCCGACGGCCTCGACGCGGTCGGCACGCTCGACGGCGCGCGCAGCGGCACGCTCGGCAACGACGTGCTCTCGGCCATCGCCTACCGCGGCGGCAACGGCGACGACTACAACTTCGGCGAACGCGGCGCCTCGCTCGCGGGCACCGTCTACAACGACGCCAACCGCAACGGCACGCGCGAGCCGCAGGACCTGCCGATCGCGGGCGTGACCATCACGCTGACCGGCACCGATGCCGCGGGCAACCCGGTCACGCGCACCGCCGTGACCGGCCCCGACGGCCGCTACGAACTGCCCGGCCTGCCGCTGCCCGACGGCAACGGCTACACCCTCACCGAGACCCAGCCGGGCGGCTACGACGAGGGCATCGCGATCCCCGGCTCGCTCGGCGGCACGGCGCAGGGCACGAACCAGATCCGCGTCAATTTCTCGTCGCTGAACACCAGCGGCACCGGCTACGACTTCAACGAGCACAACAACATGCCGGCCTCGCTCACGGGCACGGTGTGGTTCGACCAGAACCACAACCGCAGCCGCGAGCCGGGCGAAGGCCAGGGCGAGGGCTGGACGGTCGAGCTGCTGCGCTGCGCCGACGGCGGCAACGCCTGCACCGAGAACGCGGCAACCGTGCTCTACACGGTGACGACCAACGCCGACGGCAGCTACCGCTTCGGCGACCTCACGCCGGGCGAGTACCGCGTGCGCTTCCGCTCGCCCGACGGCCGCACCGTCGGCGGCGTGTGGCCCACCGATCCGGCGCAGAACGGCAGCGGCGGCCCGTACCCGACGCCGGCCGCGAGCGATCCGCGCTTCTCGATCAAGGTGCGCGTGACCGCGGGCGCCAACGTGCAGCGGCAGGACCTGCCCTACGACCCGGGCGGCGTGGTCTACGACAGCGTGAGCGGCACGCCCGTGCCCGGCGCCGTGGTGCGCCTCGTGGGCCCGCCCGGCTTCGATCCGGCCGAGCACCTGCTCGACAAGCGCGACAGCTACACCACCGGCCCCAGCGGCGCCTACGACTTCTTCGTGCTGCCGGGCGCGCCCGCGGGCGAGTACCGCATCGTCGTGACACCGCCGGGCAGCTACCTGCCGTCGTCGATGTTCCCGGCCGCGGCCGGCGCGCTCGGCACGCAGGCCTGCTCGGCGCCGCCGAACGGCCCGGCGCCCGCGCAGACCAACCCCTGCGTGGTGAGCCCCGGTGCGGGCCTGGTGCCCGGCGCCGGCTACTACCTGGCGTTCCAGATGCCGGGCGGCGGCGGCCAGCACGTGGTGGCCAACAACATCCCGCTCGATCCGGCCGACGCCACGCTCATCGAGCTGCGCAAGACCACCTCGAAGCTCACCGTCAAGAAGGGCGAGCTGCTGCCGTACCGCATCACGGCGCGCAACACGCGCGGCAACACGGTGCCGGGCGTGGCCGTGGTCGACACCCTGCCGCCGGGCTTCCGCTACGTGCAGGGCTCGCTCAGCGTGCGCACGCTGCCCGGCGGCGTCGCGCTGCCGGTGGTGCCGCAGGTCAACGGCCGCCAGCTCGTGGTGCCGGGCCAGAACTTCGCGCCCAACGAGACCAAGGAATACCTGATGGTCGCGGGCGTGGGCGTCGGCGTGGGCGAGGGCGAGTTCGTCAACCAGGTCGTCGCCACGCAGGGCGTGGGCGGCCGCGTGCTCTCGAACCTCGCCACCGCCACGGTGCGCGTGGTGCCCGATGCGCTGTTCGACTGCACCGACGTGATCGGCAAGGTCTACGACGACAAGAACGCCAACGGCTACCAGGACGAGGGCGAGCCCGGCCTCGCGAACGTGCGCATCGCCACCGTCAACGGCGTGCTGGTCACGACCGATGCCGAAGGCCGCTACCACATCGCCTGCGCCGCGATCCCGAAGGAGGGCACGGGCAGCAACCTGGTGCTCAAGCTCGACGAGCGCACGCTGCCCTCGGGCTACCGCACCACCAGCGAGAACCCGGCGGCCGAGCGCGCCACGCGCGGCAAGGTGCTGAAGGTGAACTTCGGCGCCACGGTGCACCGCGTCGTGCGGCTCGCGCTGCAGGGCGCCGCCTTCGAGGACGGCCGCGCCGAGCTGCGCGCCGGCTTCGTGTCCGAGCTCGACCGCACGGTGGCCGTGCTGGCCGAGAAGACCTCGGTGCTGCGCCTGGCCTACCGCGCCGCGCCCGGCGAAGCCGAGGCGCTCGCGGGCCAGCGCACCGACGCGGTGAAGCAGGCGGTGCTGGCGCGCTGGAAGCAGCTCGGCCAGCAGCGCGAGCAGCGCAAGGAGCCGCCGCTCTTCAACCTCGACGTCGAGGTCGAGCTGGTGCCCGCCCACGCGGAGGCGAAGCCATGACGCGCGCACGAGTGAACGCCATGCCCCATCCCCAGACAACGAAGACGACACCGTTCCTGCGAGCCGACATGAGAAAGCTACCGAAGCGCATCGCGATCGCGGGCGCGGTCACCGCCGCCTGCATGACCATGGGCCTCGCCGCGGCAGAGGAGAGCGCCGTGCGCGGCCGCATGCTCGACCGCGCGGCGGCCGACCCGCGCGCGCTGGAGCCGGGCGGCGGCGTGCTGCAGCAGTTGCCGCGCAGCGGCGAGCGCGAGCTGCCCAAGGCCACCTTCGTGCTCGGCGAGGCGCGCGAGAACCCGGCCGCCGCGCCGCTGGCCGCCGCACCGGCCGCCGCGCCCGTGCAGCGCAGCGCCAGCGAGACGCCGCAGTTCGCCTCGGGCTCCGACCTGCTCGGCGCGACCGACCGCGCGCAGCTCGACCGCATCGCGGAGCAGGTCAGGGGCCGCGGCCAGCTGCGCTTCGAGATCGTCGGCCACACCGACACCCAGCCGCTCGGCGCGAAGGCGCGCGAGCGCTTCGCCGACAACCATGCGCTCGGCCTCGCGCGCGCACAGCAGGTGGCGCGCTACCTGACGCAGCGCCTGGGCCTGCCCGCCTCGGCCGCGGCGGCGAGCTCGCGCGGACCGGACGCGCCGGTCGCGACGCCCGCGGACGACCCGCTCAACTGGCCCGCGAACCGCCGCGTCGAAGTGCGCGTGTTCTGGACCGACGCGGCGCCCGCGGTGGCCGCCGCCGCACCGGCGCCGGCCGATCCCGGCCTCTGCCGCAGCTTCACCGCGTTCGGCACCGACGAGGCGCCGCTGCGCCTGAGCGTGGACGGCCGATTGCTCGACGCGCAGGGCGCCGCGGCCGCGGGCGGCGAGGGCGCGACCAGCGCCGACCGCCAGCGCTGCGTCGACGTGCAGCTCGAGCGCAACCAGCTGCGGCTGCAGTACGACAACCTCTCGGCGCCGCGGCGCCTGTCCGCCTCGGCCTGGCCCACCACCGTGGTGCCCGGCGACACGGTGCGCTTCGCGGGCTACAGCAACTACCTGCTGTTCACGGCCAAGGCCGAGCTGCGCATCTACACCGCCAACGACGTGATGCAGCGACGCCTGCTCGCCACGCTGCCGCTCGACACGGAGCTGCGCGGCGAATGGCAGGTGCCCGCGGGCCTGCTCGAGCGCCTGGGCGACGGCGCCGGCGGCAAGCTCTATTGGCGCCTGCGCGTCTACGACCGCCAGGGCCGCTTCGACGAGACCGACGACTTCTCGCTGAGCCTCGCCGAGCGCCATGCGCCCGAGAAGGGCACGCCGCCCGACCCGGCGCGCGAACTGCTGCGCGGCTACGGCCAGAACAACGTCGCGATCGCGAACATCCCGCTCGCGGCCGGCACCGTCACCGCGAGCGGCGCGGCCATCCGGCCCGGCGAGAAGGTGCGTGCGCTCGGCTTCGCGGTGCCGGTGGACGACAGCGGCCGCTTCGTGTTCCAGCAGCTCGTGCCGCGGCGCGTGCAGACCGGCGAGATCGCGGTCACCGACGCGCAGGGCGCCACGCGCGCCTACCGGCGCGACTTCGACCTGCCGGCGAGCGACTGGTTCTTCGTCGGCCAGGCCGACCTCACGGTGGGCAGCAACAGCGTGAGCGGCCCGGCCGCGATCATGACCAACGACAAGAACCGCTACGGCGGCGGCGGCTGGAGCGAAGGCCGCATCGCGGGCTATGCCAAGGGCCAGCTCGACGACCGCTGGACGCTGACCGCGAGCGTCGACACGGAGGAGCGTCCGCTCAAGGACCTGTTCCGCAACCTCGACCGCAAGGACCCGACCTCGCTGTTCCGCCGCTTCGATCCCGAGGACTCGTGGAGCACCTTCGGCGACGACTCGACCACCATCGAGGACGCGCCCACGCAGGGCCGCTTCTACCTGCGCGTGGACGACGGCCGCTCGCATGCGATGTGGGGCAACTTCAAGCTCAACTTCGGCGACACCGAGCTCACGCGCGTGAGCCGCGGGCTCTACGGCTTCCACGGCCGCTACCTCGGCGACGAGTCGACCTCGTTCGGCGAGGCGCGCCTGAAGATCGACGCCTTCGCGGCCGAACCCGGCACGCTGGCCGCGCGCGAGGAGTTCCGCGGCACCGGCGGCTCGCTCTACTACCTGCGCAACCAGGACATCACGCGCGGCGCCGAGCGCGTCTCGGTCGAGATCCGCGACCGCGATTCGGGCTTCGTGCTCAAGCGCACGCAACTCGTGCCGAGCTCGGACTACGAGATCGACTACCTGCAGGGCCGCGTGCTGCTGTCGGCACCGCTGCCGAGCCTGTCGGACGACGGCTCGCTGGTGCGCGCGGGCGGCTTCACCGGCATGCCGACCTACCTCGTGGTCGACTACGAGTACACGCCGATCGCGAGCTCGCTCGACACGCTCGCCGTCGGCGGCCGCGTGTCCTGGTGGGCCAACGACCACGTCGGCGTGGGCGTGACCGCCTCGCGGCAGGACCAGATCGGCGGCGACCAGCGGCTCGCGGGCGTGGACCTCACGCTGCGCAAGACCGAGACCACCTACCTCAAGGGCGAGTTCGCGCGCAGCAAGGGCCCGGGCACCGGCCAGTACGACTCGCTCGACGGCGGCTTCAGCTTCACCGGGCGCAGCAGCGGCCTCGGCGGCGGGCTGCTCGGCAACGGTCCCACCGGCAATGCCAACGCCTGGCGGCTCGAAGGCCAGGTCGACCTCGCCGACTACGAGATCCGCGGCGGCGGGCGCATCAGCGCCTATGCGCAGTCGCGCGATGCGGGCTTCTCGGCGCCGGGCCAGTACGCGAGCAACGCCACGCGCCAGGCCGGCGTGTCCGCGGCCGTGCCCTTCGGCGAGAAGGGCGAGCTCGGCGAGCTGCGCCTGAAGGCCGACCGCCGCGACGAGCAGGACGGCTACAACAGCAGCGTGCTCGACGCGCAGTACAGCCTCGCGCTCTCGCCCGAGTGGAAGCTCGGCCTCGGCCTGCGCTACGACGACAAGACCGGCGACGCGCTCATCACCAGCCCGTCGCTGCCGACCACGCAGGCCGTCACCGGCGAGCGCGCCGACGCCGCCGTGCAGCTCGAGTACACCGGCAGCGACCGCTGGAGCCTCTACGGCTTCGCGCAGAAGACGCTGCGGCGCACCGGCACGCGGCTCGACAACGACCGCATCGGCTTCGGCGGCAAGTACCGCGTGAACGACAAGCTCGCGCTGCGCGGCGAGCTCTCGACCGGCGACGGCGGGCTCGCGGGCAAGGCCGGCGTCGACTACCAGTACGACGACCGCTCGAGCCTGTACATGACCTACGTGGCCGACACCGGCCGCACCGACGAGAACCTGATCGGCCGCGGCGGCAGCCTCGTGACCGGCGTGCGCTCGCGCGTGGGCGACGGCCTCACGCTGTTCACCGAGCACCGCCACGCCACCGGCACGCAGCCGGGCCTGACCCATGCCTACGGCGTGCAGTACGCGCCCGACACGCACTGGACCTTCGGCGTCAACTTCGAGAACGGCTGGGTCGGCGCCGAGACGCTCGGCGCCACGCGCCGCGAGGCGGTGGCGCTGAGCGCCGGCTACTCGAGCGAACGCCTCAAGTACAGCGGCGGGCTCGAGTACCGGCGCGACCGCACCGCGGCCGAGGCGCGCACCAGCTGGCTCGTGAAGAACTCCTTCAGCTGGAAGGTGAACGACGACGCGCGCTGGATCGGCAAGTTCAACTGGGCCGACAGCGACAGCACCAGCGGCGCGCTCGCCGCGGCCAAGTACACCGAGGCGATGCTCGGCTACGCGCTGCGCCCTGCGCTCGACGACCGGCTCAACCTGCTGTTCAAGTACACCTACCTCTACGACCTCTCGTCGCCGGGGCAGGTGGTGTCGGCGGGCAGCCTCGACTCGGGCCTCGGCACCGTCTCGACCACCGGCATCGACTACCAGCAGCGCAGCCACGTGTTCGCGATCGACGCCACCTATGACCTCAACGAGCGCTGGACCATCGGCGGCAAGTACGCCTGGCGCCGCGGCGAGCTGCGGCCGAGCCGCGACAGCTCGGCGCCGTGGTTCAAGAGCTCGGCCGAGCTCGCGGTGCTGCGCGTCGACTGGAAGCTGGTGCGCAACTGGGACTGGATGGTCGAATGGCGCACCCTGCGCGCCAAGGAGCTCAAGGACCGCAAGAGCGGCTTCGTGACCGCGGCCTACTACCACGTCAACGAGAACCTCAAGGTCGGCGTCGGCTACAACTTCACCGACTACTCGGACAACCTCACCGACATGAGCTACCGCAGCAAGGGCTGGTTCCTCAACGTGCTCGGCAAGTTCTGACCGCGCTCAGGACCCCGCGAAGACCTCGATCTCGACGCGCCGGTTCGGCGCCAGGCACTCGATCAGCTCGGCGCGCCGCGTCTGGTTGCACTGCACCTTGGGTTCGGTCTCGCCCTTGCCCTCGACCTGCAGCTTCTGCGCCGGCACGCCGTTGCGCACCAGGTGCTCGCGCACGGTCTCGGCGCGCGCGAACGACAGCGCGCGGTTGTAGTCCGCGCTGCCGAGCCGGTCGGTGTGGCCGGTGATCCGGACCGCGTCCACCGGCCGCGCGCTGCGGCGGATCTGGTCGGCGAGCGCATCGAGGCGGCGCCGGCCCTCGGGCAGCAGGTCGGCGAGCGTGCGGCCGTCGAAGCGGAACAGGCCGTCGGCGCCGAGCGTGGTGCGCTCGGGCACGACGGCAGGCGCCGCGGCCGGCGCCGGCCGTGCCGCGACGGCCGCGGGCCGCAGCAGCTCCGCGCAGCCCGGTCCCTTCCAGTACATGCCGTTGGTCAGCACGTCGGCATTGAAGCGCACCATGTACTGGCAGGTGACGTATTCGGGGCCCGCGCCGGTGCGGAAGTGGAAGAGGTAGTTCCACTCGCGCACCCCGCCGAGTCCTTCGCTGAAATGGGGATGCCCGATCAGTTCGCGCACCTGGTCCTTGCCCATGCCGGTGCGCATGCTGCGCAGCGCCTCGAGGCTCGGGAAGGTGCCCTGGCGCCACTTGGCGGACTCCGGCGCGGGGAAGTCCGCGTCCTTCGGCGGCGCCGGGTTCTCGGCCGCGGCGCGGGCCTGCATCTCGGGCGTGATCGTGTGGCTCGGGCCGGCGCAGGCCGCGAGCAGCGCCGCGAGGCACAGCGCGGCGAGGGGAGCCCTGGCGATTTGATGCTGCTTGTTCGTCATGATGGAGTTCGTCCGTCCGTTCGCGATCAGTTGAAGACCCATTCCGCACCCACCGTCGCGCCCACGCCCGCGCGGCTGGTGGCCACGCCGCCGGTGATGCTCCAGCCGTTGTTCTCGGAGGTGCGGCGGAAGCTGATGCCCACCGCGCTCTGGCCCTTGAAGCTGCCCACGCCGATGCGCATCACCGTCTTGCCCGGCACGTAGGTGGCCGGCATCTGCAGCGCCATCGCCGCGGCCACGCCCGCATAGGCGTTCTTCTCGACGCCGTCGAGGCGGTTGTTGACGGCCTCGATGCGGTTGTTGAGGCTGCTGCCCACGGCATTGAGCTGGTTCACGTTGACCGCGTCGGTGCCCGCCACGCCCGGCGCCACGTTGTGCACCGTCACCGGGCCGGTGGCCTGGCTGCCGCCCATGGTCACGCTGTTGTAGTTGACCGAGCCGTCCACGTTGGTGTCGTACTTCACCGTCGACTGGTCGATCACCGCCACCGTGCCCTGCACGCCGCGCAGCTGGGCGACGTTGACCGCGTCGCTGTCGGCCGTGCCCGCGGCCACGCCCGTGATCTGCCGGAACCGGCCGCTGGCCGCATCGCCCACCGACACGGCCGCGAGCGTGCTCGTGGTCGCGCCGATCGCGACGCGCTGCGCCTCGGTCGCGGTGGGCGGCACGTAGCCGGCCACGCCCGCCGCGGTGGACGCCACCGCGCCCGCGCCGAGCGCCACGCCGCCGGCCTGCGTCACGCTGGTGCCGGCGCCGAGCGCCACGCCCTGCACCGCCGCGGCCGAGGACTGCGTGCCGAGCGCGATCGCGTCGGCCAGGTGCGAGGTCGCGCCCTGACCGATCGCCACGCCGCCGGGCGCGCTCTGCTGCACGATCGCGCCGTTGCCGATGCCCACGCCGTTGTTGCCGTTGACCACCGTCTGCGGACCCACCGCCACCGACTCCGCGCCGATCGCGAGCGAGTCGGCCGCGGCCGAGTTGGCGTGGAAGTACAGCGTGGGCGTGACCGCGAACGAGGTCAGCGCGCCCGCGAGCTGCCGCACCGTGACCGCGTCCTGCGCCTGCGTGCCGTCGGCCACGTTGGTGATCTGGCGGTAGGTGGTCGCGCTGCCGACCGAGAGCGCGCCGAGCAGCGTGCGGTCGGCCGTGTTGTAGCTGATCAGCGCGCTGCCAGCGGGGATGCTGCCGGTGGCCGGCGCGATCGCGCGGTCGGCGACGGCGCCCGCGCCGATGGCCACCGCGCCGTCGACGGTCGCGCTGGCGTTCTTGCCCGAGGCGATCGCGTCGAGGCCGGTCGCGCCCTTGTTGTCCTCGTTCGTGCCGCCCGTGGAGTTGACGCTGTAGTAGTTGATCCGGTTGGCGTTGACGGTGGTGCTGAGGTCTTCGATCGACTGGTTGGTGGCGAACAGCTGCGAGCCGTTGATCGCGTCGGTCGAGGTGCCCGAGATGCGGCCGGCCGCCACGTTCGTGACCGTGCGCTCGGCGCCCGCCGCGCCCACGCTGACCGTGCCCGCGGGCGACGCGCCGGCGAAGTTGTAGACCGTGCCCGCGATCGTCGTGCTGGCGGTGCCCACGGCCGCGGCCGTCACCGCGCCCGCGCCGAGCGCCACGCTGTTGGCGTCGGCGGCCGTGGCGCCGAGGCCGATGGCCACGGCCGAGGTGCCGCCCGCCGCCGCGTTCTTGCCCGAGGCGATCGCGTCGGCGCCGCTGGCGCCGAGGTTGTCCGCATTGGTGCCGCCGGCCGAGTTGACGCTGTAGTAGCTGATCTTGTTGGCGTCGACCACCGTGGTGAGGTTCTCGATCGCGCTGTTGGTCGCGAACAGCTGCGAGCCGTTGATCGCATCGGTCGAGGTGCCCGAGATGCGGCCCGCCGCCACGTTGGTGAGGGTGCGCTCGGCGCCGGCCGCGCCGATGCTCACGGTGCCCACGGGCGCGATGCCCGCGAAGTTGTAGGTCGTGCCGTCGATCGTCGTGCCGGGCGTTGCCACCGCCGCCGCCGTGGCCGAGCCCGCGCCGAGCGCCACGCTGTTGGCGTTGCCCGCGGTGGCGCCGAGGCCGATGGCCACGGCCGAGGTGCCGCTCGCCGCCGCGTTCTTGCCCGAGGCGATCGCGTCGGCGCCCGTGGCGCCGAGGTTGTCCTCGTTGCCGCCACCGGTGGAGTTCACGCTGTAGTACCGGGCCTTGCTCGCATCGACCACGGTGCTGAGGTCCTCGATCGACTGGTTGGTGGCGAACAGCTGCGAGCCGTTGATCGCATCGGTCGAGGTGCCCGAGATGCGGCCCGCGGCCACGTTCGTGATGGTGCGCTCGGCGCCCGCGGCGCCCACGCTCACGGTGCTCGCGGGCGTGATGCCGGCGAAGTTGTAGGTCGTGCCGTTGATCGTCGTGCTCGGCGTGCCCACCGCGGCCGCCGTGGTCGAGCCCGAGCCGAGCGCGACGTCGTCGGCATTGTTCGCCACCGCGGTGTCGCCGAACGCGACCGCGCCCGCGGCCAGCGCCTTGCTCGTGCTGCCGATCGCCACGCTGCCCTGGCCCACCACGGTGTTCTGGTAGCCGATGCCGACCGCGCCCTGCGCCGGCGTGCCCGCGGTGCCGACCGCCTGGCCGCCGCCGCCGACCATGTTGGTGTTGCCCATCGCCACCGAGCCGTTGCCCGTGGCCGTGTTGTCCAGGCCGCTGGCGATCGCGCCGTTGCCGGTCGCGGTGTTCGGATCGCCGATCGCCACCGCGCCGTTGCCGCTCGCGAGGTTGCCGGCACCGATCGACACGGCGCGGCCGCCGGTGGCGGTCGCGGCGGTGCCGATCGCCACCGCGTCGGCCGAATCGGCGATCGCCGAAGTGCCCATCGCCACCGCGTTGGCCGCGCTGGCCTTGGCGTTGAAGCCGATCGAGGTCGTCGCGTTCGCGGCGATGCCGATGCCGGCGTTGGTGCCGATCGCGACGTTGTCGTTGCCCGTGACCAGGTTGCCGACCGAGGCCTTGCTCGCGCCGTCGAAGTCGAGGGTGCCGTCGCCGGTGCCCAGCGCGACGTTGCGCGCGCCGCTGGTGCCCGAGCCGGCGCCGCGCATCACGTCCACGATGCCTCCGCCGACGGCGGTGTTCTGCGTGCCGGTCACCGCGCCGCCCGCGGCGACGCCCACCGCGACGGCAAAGGTGTTGCCCGCGGTCGAGCCGGCGCCCGCGCCCTGTCCGATCGCCACCGCCGACTGGCCGACGGCCGTGGCCCCCGAGCCCGCCGCGACCGTGTAGTCGCCCTGCGCCTGCGCCAGGTTGCCGAGCGCGGCCGATGCGAGACCGAGCGCCTTGGTGCCGCGGCCCAGCGCGGTGGCGTGGTCGGCGGTCGCCTCGGCGCTCGTGCCCATCGCGATCGCGTTCACGCCCAGGGCCTGCGCCTGGGCTGCGATCGCCACCGCGTTGGTGGCGGTCGCGTCGGTATCGACGCCGAGCGTGATCGCGTTGACCGCGCCCGAGGTGCTGTTGCGGCCGATCGCGATCGCGCTCTGGTTCGTCGCGACGGCGGTCTGGCCCAGCGCCACCGTGTCGGAGGCCGTCGCCTGGCTCAGGCGGCCGATCGCGATCGCGTATTCGTCGGAGGCGGTCACGTCGGTGCCCAGGGCCACCGCGCTCACGCCCGTGGCGCCCGTTCCGGCGGCGGTGCGCGAGCCGATGTAGACCGAGTTGAGCTTGCTCGCGATCGTCTGGAAGCCCACGGCGACCGCGTTCTGGGCCGAGGCCTCGGCCGTGTTGCCCTGGGCGACGCCGTCGAGCCCGCTGGCATTGGCCTGGTAGCCGATGGCCGCGGCGCGCCGGCCGCTCGCCTGCGCGCCGGCGCCGATCGAGACCGCATGGGTGTTGGTGGCGGCGGCGAAGGAGCCGATGGCGATCGAATTGCCGCTGCTGGCCGTGACGTCGGTGCCGATGCCGATCGCGCCACCGCTCAACGCACCCGTGCCGGCGGCCGTGCGCGCGCCCAGGTAGATCGAGTTGATGCCCGCGCTGTAGGCCTGAAAACCGAGCGAGATCGTGTTCTGCCCGGCGCTGTAGGCGTTGTAGCCCACCGCGAGCCCGCCGAGCAGGTCGGCGCGCGCGAGGGAACCCAGCGCGGTCGCGCCGATGCCCGAGGCCGTGGCGCCGAAGCCCATGCAGGACGCCGTGCTGTTGTAGGCGTTGTACGGCGCGGGATTGCAGTCCACCGCCTGCGCCTGCGCGAGGGAGGCGCCGCCGAGCCCCGCCGCCATCAGCGCGGAGGCCAGGCCGGTGCGCAGACGCCAGAGCGGGCGGCTGGCGCGGGCGCCGGGCGGCGCCAGGCTGCCGCTGCGGCGGCCGCAGGCGCGGGTGATTTCGGACGCGGCGACCCAGGCGCCGAGCGATTCGTTCCACAGCGAGCGATATGTCTTGTTCATGGCCCTCATCCACGTTGAAAGATTTATGGCGATGGCTCGTCAGCCATTCTTTTGTATGCAACCTTTATTAACCGTTGCAAATAAATCTTATGGTTTTGAAGAGGGACCGCAACTGCACTTGTCGCGTATTGGCGTCGCCGCGGCGAGTCAATTTCTAAAATTAAATCTGCGCTATCAAATTGATAGTAGAACTAAAATATAAAATTCGGCCATTCCTAGCACAATTCCAATTTCCTGATAATTCGCACGCGAATGGATTGGCGCCCGCTTTTCACCGTCTGCGCCCGGTGACGCGCGAAAATGACGTCATCGTGCGGACTGCTTTCACCAATCGACTTCTTTCGTATTCAAAGCGTGCCGTGGCAGCATGCATTTCTGGAAAATTCCGGCGTTTTTTTGCGTCTGCCATGCTTTTTTCGGGGGAACCGATACCAATTCTTGAATGTCTTGTTTTCAGTACATTTTTTTCTCGTTGTAATACTTTCAAATAAATAATCGAGGGCGTTTTTCTGAAAATTCAATAGATCAGCAAAAATGCAAAAGCGCAAGCGGCCGAATTCGCCTGAATGTGCAGGCGAGGGCTAGATTTCGCGCTTCGGCCGGGTTGACAGGGCTCCGGCGCCGGATGACACTCAACTTTTTGGTTCACAATCGAGGAGCGAAGCGATGGAACAAGCAGGCACCGCCACCCGGCACGTCGGAAGCTGCCACTGCGGCAAGGTCAGGTACGAGGTCGAGGGCACGATCGATTCGGCGCTGTCATGCAACTGCTCGATCTGCCAGCGCAAGGGCTCGCTGCTGTGGTTCGTGCCGCGCAGTGCCTTCCGGCTGCTCACGCCCGATGAGAACGCCGGCACCTACCTGTTCAACAAGCATGCGATCCAGCATCGCTTCTGCCTGACCTGCGGCATCCATCCCTATGCCCTGGGCACGACGCCGCAAGGCATGGAGATGGCGGCCATCAACATCCGCTGCATCGAGGGCATCGACCTGCAGGCCGTGCCGGTCACGCAGTACGACGGGCGCGCGGCCTGAGCGCCGCGCCCCAAAAAAAACCCGCCTCCTTGCGAAGGCGGGCCCAATGAAAGCACCTGGCGACGAGTGCCTTCACCCCACGATGAAAGCGAAGCGGCCCCGCAGGCCGTCTTCGCCGCGCCGCCGCGGACTCGGCCGGAGCCTCGTCTGCAGCGACGGTTCAATGTACGGTGGGGCCGGGCAGGGCGGCTTGATGTAGCGCAAGCCCGCGCGCAGCGCTGCGGCCAGGGCACCAGCACCGCGGCAACATCACGGCCCCTTGGCCGGTGGCGCGGCGCGCTTCACCGCTTCGGCGGTCCGCTCGGACGCCTCCCGGGCGGCTGCGGCGGCCTGCCGGGCGGCTTCCTCGGCGCGCTCGAGGGCTTCGCGCGCGGCCTGTGCCGCGGCCCGCGCTTCCTCGCTGCCGGCCTCGGCCGAGCGCCGCAGCGCCTCTTCGGCGCGGGCCAGCGCCTCGCGGCTCGCGGCCGAGGCCTTGCGGCTCTGTTCCTCGAGCGCTCGCGCGGCCTCCCGGCTCTCGTCGAGCGCCCTGGCGGCCGAGGCGCCGGCCTTCTCCTCGACGCGCCGCGCCGCGTCGGCGGCCTTGCGCGCGGCGCGGCGCACGGCTTCGGCCAGCGCCCTCGACACCTTGCCCGTCGACGCGCGGGCTTTCTCGGCCGCCTCCTGCGCGGCGGCGGCCGCCGCCTGGGCCGATCTCTCGGCCTCGCGCGCGGCGCGCATCGCGGCCTCGCCGGGCGGGCGGCGCGCTTCGCGCGCGGGCGGGCTCAACTGGCCGGGCGGCACCACGTCGGCCCCGAAGGCCGAAAGGCTGATACCGAGCGCGAATGAAAGCACCCATGTTCCGGGTCGGATCGAAGTCATGGCTTCTCCTTGGCGATGGCGATGAACCGGATCGATTCTTCGCGCCTCGATCGCGCGAGGGCTTGCGCCAACGCAAACGCCGCACGCGGCAGCGCAGGTGCCGGGGAAGCGGAAGAGGAGGGGAGGGCGCGACCTTTTTTCCTGCCTCAGCCCTGGCGCGCCGCGATGAGCGCCTCCACCTGCGACGCGGGCTGCGGCCGCGCGAACAGGTAGCCCTGCGCCTCGTCGAAGCCCTCCCGGCGGATCACCTCGAGCTGCGCCTCGGTCTCGACCCCTTCGACCGTGGTGGCGATGCCGAGGCTGCGGCCGATGCCGGCCACGGCGCGGATGATCGCGAGCGACTTGCCGTCGGGCAGGTCGGCGATGAAGCTGCGGTCCACCTTGATCTTGTCGAACGGGAAGCTGCGCAGGTAGCCGAGCGAGGAGTAGCCGGTGCCGAAGTCGTCCATCGCGATCTTCACGCCGAGCTGGCGGATCTGCTGCAGCGTGCGCAGGTTCGTGTCGTCCTGCCCGAGCAGCACCGACTCGGTGATCTCGAGCTGCAGCCGGGAAGGGCAGAGGGCCGAGGCGTCGAGTGCGTTGCGCACCACCTCGACGAGGTTGTCGGCGCGAAACTGCACCGGCGAGAGGTTCACCGCCACGCCGATGCCGTCGGGCCAGGCGGCGGCCTGCCGGCAGGCCTCGCGCAGCACCCATTCGCCGAGCTCCACGATGAGGCCCGTCTGCTCGGCGATCGGGATGAAGTCGGCTGGCGAGACCATGCCGCGCTCGGGATGGCGCCAGCGCAGCAGCGCCTCGAAGGTGGTGAAGCGGTTCGAGGCGAGGTCCACGAGCCCCTGGTAGTGGACCTCGAACTCGCCGCGGCCGAGCGCGTCGCGCAGCGAGAACTTGAGCGCCTGGTGCGTCTGCAGATGGGCGTCCATGCTCTTGGCGTAGCGGTGGAAGCTGCCGCCGCCCGTGGCCTTGGCGCGATGCAGCGCCACCGCCGACGCGCGCTTGATCTCGTCGACGCTCGTGCCGTCGACGGGCGCCACCGCCACGCCGATGCTCGCGCCGATGCTCACCTTGCGGCCCTCGAGGTCGAAGGGCGCGATCAGGATCGCCATCAGGCGGCGCGCGACCTCGGTCGCGGCATCCGGATGCGGCAGGCCGAAGCAGCCGATGCCGAACTCGTCGGCGCCGAGCCGCGCGAGCGCGTGCTCGTCGCCCGCGAGGCACAGCCGCAGCCGCTGCGCGACCTCGCGCAGCAGGATGTCGCCCACGGGATGGCCGTAGGCGTCGTTGACGGCCTTGAAGCCGTCGAGGTCCAGCGTCAGCACGGCCAGCGCGGCCCCGCGCGCGCTTGCCACGTCGAGCTGCTGCGCCAGCGTTTCGCGGAAGGCCAGGCGGTTGGGCAGGCCGGTGAGCACGTCGTGGCGCGCCATGTGCGAGACCTGGCTCTGCGCCTGGAAGCGCTCCTGCTCGGCGCGGCGGCGCGCGGTGGTGTCGCGGAAGAAGATCGACAGCCCCTCCGCGGTGGGCGAGGCATGGACCTCGAGCCAGACCTGCGTCGCGGGCACGAACTCCTCGAACGACACCGCCTTGTTGCCCGCCATGGCCTGCCGGAAGTAGTCGCCGAACAGGCTCTCGACATCGGCCGGGTAGAGGTCCCAGAGCCTCGCGTTGACGGCCTCCTCGCCGAGCCGCAGGAAGCGGCGCGCGTTCGCGTTCATGTAGGTGATGCGCCAGGCAGGGTCGACCACCAGCACGCAGTCCATCGTGTTCTCGAGCACCGCCGACAGCCGCGCCGCCGCGTCCTCGGCCTGGCGCTGCGCCACCACCGCGTCGTTGCGCGCCGCCTTGGCCTCGGAGATGTCGCGCCAGATGCTGACCATGCGGATCGGCTGGCCTTCCACGTCGAGCACGGGCGCGCCGATCACGTCGAGCCAGCGGTGCACGCCGTGCGCGTCGACCGCGTCGACCTCCAGCCGCGAGGTGCCGCCCGCGCGCACCACGTCGAACATGGCGCGCAGCCGCTGCAGCCGGCCGTCGGGAAAGATCCGCTCGAGCGCCTCGCGGCTCGCGAGCTCGGCGACGTCGTGGCCGATCATGCGGCGCGCCGCCCTGTTCATCAGCAGCGTCCGGCCCGCCAGGTCGAGCATGGTGATGCAGTCGGGGCTGCTGTCGAAGATGCCGCGGATCGTGGCCTCGCTCTCGCGCAGCGCCGATTCGGCCGCGCGCCGCTCGGTGATGTCGAGGATCGAGCCCGCGTAGCCGAGGAACTCGCCCTCGGGCGAGAAGCGCGGCGTGCCCGTGTCGATGACCCAGGCCCAGCTGCCGTCGGCGCGGCGCAGCCGGTACTCGAACTGCACCGGCCGCCGCTGGGCGCTGGCGGCCATGAAGCGATCGAACACCGACGCGCGGTCGTCGGGGTGGATCGCACGGCTCCAGCCGGCTCCCATCGCATCGGCCGCGTCCTGGCCCGTGGTCTCGAGCCAGAGACGGCTGTGGTAGGTCGCGTTGCCGTCCTGGTCGGACAGCCACATCATCACCGGCACGCTGTCGGCGATCAGGCGGAACAGCGCCTCGCTCTCGCGCAGCGCCTCGATCGCGAGGCGCTGCTGGTGCACGTCCTCGAGCAGACCGTACCAACGCACGATGCGGCCCTGTTCGTCGCGCCGCGGCGCCGCGCGGGCGCGGAACCACTTGTAGCGGCCGTCGCCGGCGCTGCGCACGCGGTACTCGGCGTCGAAGGGGGCGCCGCTCGTCACCGAGGCCATCCACTGCGTGCGGATGCGCCCGAGGTCGTCGGGATGCAGCGCGCACTCCCAGCCCGAGCCCAGCGTCTTCTCGACCGAGTTGCCCGTGAGCAGCGGCCAGCCCGGCCCGGCCTCGGTGATCGCGCCCGTGGCGTCGGCGGTCCAGGTGATCTGCGGATGCAGCTCGACGAACGAGCGGTAGTGCGCCTCGCTCGCGCGCAGCGTGCGCTCGGTGGTGCGCAGTTCGGTCACGTCGAGGATCACCACCACGATCAGCCGTCCCGCCGACCCCACGCGGTCCACCGGGTGCTTGCGCGTCACCAGCGTCCGCGTCGAGCCGTCCTCCAGCGTGATCTCTTCCTCGAAGCTGCGGCCCTTGCCGGTGCGCAGGATCTCGCGGTCGACGGCCCGGATCCGGTCGGCCTCCGCCTTGGGCAGGAAGTCGTGGTCGGTCCGCCCGCGCGCCTGCGCGAGCGTCACGCCGAGCAGGTCGCAGGCCCGCTGGTTCAGATGCACGAAGCGCGACGCCTCGTCCTTGACGATCACCGCCTGTTCCACCACGTCGAGGATCTCGGTCATCGGGACCGTCGGATCCAGCAGATGGCCGGCCTGTGGCGCCGCGTGGGATTCACCCATGTCGCTGTCCTTCCTGTCTGGAGGCTGACTTCATGTCATCGTATTGAAGCAAAAAAACGCTCCGGCAGGACAGCGCCTGCGTGGAGCGTCAGCCGAGGGGTGGGTTCGCGGGCCGGCTCGCCTCGTTTTAGATAAACAATGTGTGTTATGTTAAATAACATCCGCGAAGGCAGCACCGATGCCCCGACCGGAGAGCGGCAAGCCCCAGGACCGCCCCCGCTCATCCGGTCGCGGCTGTTGGCTACAGCGTGGGAACAGTGCCGCCGTCGATCCGATATTCGGACCCTGCTATCGAAGCGGACCGCGGGGATGCCAGGAAGGCGATCAAGTCGGCGACTTCCTGGGGTTGCGCGGGGCGGCCCACCGGAATGCCTCCCAGCCAGTCCATCACGATCTTCTTGCCGCCCTCGTAGTCCGTTCCGGCCTCCGCAGCCATCCGCTGCGCGAACGCCACGGAGGCCTCGGTCTCGATCCAGCCGGGCGCCACGCTCAGCACGCGAACGCCCTTGGGCGTCACCTCCCTTGCCAGCGACTTGCTGTACGTTGTGAGGGCGCCCTTGGCCGCGGCGTAGGCGGTCGTCGACTCGGGCAGCGGCAGCACGCGCTGGATGGAGCTCACGTGGATGATGACGCCCGAGCCCTGCGCCAGCATGGTTGGGAGCAGCGCGCGGTCCAGGCGCACGGCAGGCATCAGGTTCAGGTTCAACTCCGCGAACCAGTGCTCATCGCTGATCGCAGCGAAGCCGCCGCCGGGCGTCTTCGAGCCGCCGAGCACGTTGATCAGGATGTCGGCGCCGCCCCACTCCTGCAGGATGCCCTGCGCAAAGCGGCTCGTGCCTTCCGCCGTCGACAGGTCGGCCGCCACGTAAGTGACCCCCTCCAACGGCTGCGCCGGCGCGCTGCGCGCGGAGGTCGCCACCCGGGCGCCGGCCTCCGCAAGGGTTTTCACGACGGCAGCGCCCAGGCCCAGCGTGCCGCCGGTGACCACGGCCCGCAGGCCATTCAAGCGAAGGTCGAAGCTCATGCCGTGATCTCCAGCGATGCGATCAGGCCTCGCTCCAGGCGAAGGCGGCAGGACAGGCGATGCGCCAAGGCTTCAGGGTTGTGTTCCGCCGCAAGGTACGCGGCGATCGGCTCGGGAAGGGTCAAGGGGTTCACTTTGCTGCTCCATGAGGTCATTGAAGGCCTCAGGATGCGCGCCGGAGTGAATTTAATGAATACCCTAGAATCTGGATGATCTATGTAGAAACAAATACATAATGCGCGGCTCCGACTTTGCCGAGTTGAAGGCCTTCGTGGCCGTCGTCGAGCGCCAGAGCTTCGCGCGGGCCGCAGAGCATCTGGGCCTGTCGCCTTCGGCCCTCAGCCAGACCATCCGTCAGCTCGAAGGCCGCATCGGCGCCCGCCTTCTGAACCGCACGACCCGAAGCGTCGCGCCGTCGGCAAGCGGCGAGCTGCTCTACAGGCGCATCGCTCCGCTGTTTCGGGAAATGGCTGCTGCAGTCGCCGAAGCCAGCGACGCGACAGGACAGATGCGCGGCACGCTGCGCATCAACACACTGGGGATCGCGGCGAGAACCATCATCGCGCCCCGCCTTTCACGCTTCCATCGAGCGCACCCCGACGTGGTGCTCGACATCGTGGTCGACGATGCGCTGGCGGATATCGTCGTGGGCCGCTTCGACGCGGGCATCCGCGTGGGCAACCGGCTCGAGAAGGACATGGTGGCCGTGCGCCTCACGCCGGACCTGAACATGGTGGCCGTGGCGTCCCCCGACTATCTCGCGCGTCGAGGAACGCCCAAGTCACCGGCCGAACTGCATGACCACGCATGCATCAACTGGCGGCTCCAGATGGACGGCAGGCACTATCGCTGGGAGTTCAGGAAACGAGGGCAACGACTCGAAGTCGGGGTCGACGGCCCCGTCGTCACCAATCACGCCGACATCGGCATTGCCGCCGCGCTGAACGGGCTCGGCATCGCCTATCACTTCGAGTCCGATGGCGTGGGCGAGCTTCTGGCGCAGGGACGGCTCGTCCAGGTCCTCGCGGACTGGTCGATTTCGCGCCCGGGGCTGTTCCTCTACTATCCGAACAGGCAGCATCGACCTGCCCTCCTCGGTGCGTTCATCGACTGCCTGCTGGACCGGAAACCGTTCGATAGGCTCTAGCAGGGCCTGTTGGCACCACCGGGCTGCGCCGGTCCTCGATATCTTTCGAAGTTTGAATACACGAATAGACGGCCACTGATGAGAGCGATATAGACCCCTCGGTCCAAGCCACGACCTACCTGTGGTCCCGCTCGTCGGCCCCGCACCGCGCGCCACATGGTCGCCCCCGCCGGCGACTCAAGGCTTTCACCAAGCCAGTACAGGACATCAGCCTCGCCATGCGATTGCAGATGTCGAAGATCGTCGACGGACGCCACAAGATGCTGTCCGTCGATAGCGCGGTAAAGCCGGCAAGACCACTATCTGTTGACGACTGTTAACTTGAAAGCGGTTTCATGAAATAGTTCCTTTTGTTTTTTTGTTCATCCGAATGTAATTGTTTGCATTCGTTAACCAAAGGCTCTCAGATGAACAGGAACTATCGACACGTATGGAGCGAGTGCTTGGGAGGGTGGACTGTTGTTCACGAGCTCGCACGCGGCGGAGGACGACGTGCGCAGCCCGTAACGACCACACTGGCGGGCTTCATCGCTGCTGCGGGGTTCGCTCTGATCTCGCCACCAGCAATGGCCGCGCCATGTGCGGGTGCGGCCACGGCCTTCATCAACGACGGTTCGGGCGTCGCGTGCGAGATCACAGGGACCTCGTACGCCAGCATTCTCCTGAGCGGCTCCACCAGCGCGACCTCCGTGGGCTCGGTGAACGCGACCTTCAACGGTGCTGGTAACAATCACGCCGTACGCATCTGGGACACCACGTCTCTCACCATCAATGGCGACCTCACGGCCATCCGCACTGGCGCCTCGGGCCTCAATGCCGCAGCGCAATTCGGAGCTTGGCCTGGCGTGGGCGGAGCCGGTCCCGGCCCCCATCAGTCCTCGGTGCTGGTAACGGGCAACACCACGATCAGTTCCGACAGTGGAAATGCCTTGCGCCTGATCGGAGGAAGCAATACGTTCATGGGCAACACGCAGGTCACGCTCACGGGCGGGACCATCACGATCCTGGCCGCAGGGAGCCCGACGGGCTCCAAGAACGTCTTCGGCGGCAACCTGATCATCAACAGCGCTGGCAACGACGCGGTCCTGTACGCGGATACCGACAGCAGCTACCAGGTCGGCGGCAACCTGAGCATCACCTCGAGCGCCACGTCCGTCGGTGCGCGACCGCCTGCGGGTGTTTGGCTGGCGCAGGGCAGCCTGGCCGTCGACGGCACCACGCAGATCAGCACCAAGGCTGCGACGGCGCACGGCATCATGGCGACCGGCAACTCGACAGTGAACCTTGGCACCAGCAGCACCATCGCCACGAGCGGCGCCAACGCCATGGGTGCGAGCATCTCCGGGACTTCGACCTTCAAGGCCGCTGGTCCGTTGACGGTCTCGACGCTGGGGGACGCCAGCCATGGCCTGCAATTGAGCGGCACATCTTCGGCCACACTCCTCGTCACCGGCATCACCACCCAGGGCGTGGGCGCCTACGGCATCAACCTCGCCAACACCGCCGCGCAAGGCGTCACGCTGAACCCCAACGGACCAGTCACGATCGAGACCCAGGGCGCTGGCAGCAGCGGCATCCACTCGGTCTACAACACGGCCAATGCCGTCACTGTGGCCGTGGGCAGCAGCATCCTGACCCATGGTGAGAGCGCCCACGGCCTCGAGTTGCAGGCGCCCACGGGCGACTTGAACGCCTGGAACGTGGCCGCAGGCGCACGGATCGAGACGCAGGGCAAGGACGCCTATCCGGTCTACCTGTCGAGCAAGGACGGCAAGGTCGGCTTCGCCTCCGCAGGCCAGTTGGTCGCAGGAGCGCAAGGCGGCACCGGCATCTTTATCGCGTCGGCGCCCGGCGGTGCCGACGTGAGCAACAGCGGCCAAATCACCTACGCCAGCGACACGGGCTCGGGGATCTCGGGCTCGGGTCTGGGCGGCGACGCGCGGATCGTCAACAGCGGCAGCATCGTGAAGCTGGGCACAGGCGCCGGCGGTGCGGGCATCGTGGCCTCGCACGCGGGCGCCTCGGGCATCCTCACGCTGGACAACCAGGGCAGCATTGCCAGCCAGGGCGGCACCTTGAGCATCGGCTTGCAAGGTATCGCCATGGGCAGCGGCGGCGTCGCGCTGCTGAATACCGGCACCATCGGCAGCGTCTCTGCACCCGTGACCTACGGCCTGAACGGCAGTGTCTCCGCAACCACCGCCACGCTCACGGCCAGCAACAGCGGCCGCATCGACGCGGACCTGGGCGGCATCACCGCACTCAGCGAAGGCGGCTTCAATATCACCAACAGCGGCACGATCGCCGAAAGCGCCGCCATTGCGATCGCCCTGTCCGGCGCGGGCGCGCTGGGCGGAACCGTGAGCAACAGCGGCCATCTGCTGGCCCGATCGACGGGCGTGCTGTCGCAATCGAATGGCAGCCTGACGCTGAGCAATAGCGGAACGATCCGCGCCCCGGAAGCCATTCGCGCGACGGCGGGCTCGCTGTCTGCGACCAACATGGCTTCGGGACTGATCCAGGGTACGGTGCAGGCAGCTGGCGGTCAGATCGACCTGAACAACGCGGGCCTGTGGAGCAACACCGGCAACTCCGTGCTCACCAAGCTGTCAAACAGCGGCACAGTCACCTTCACGGCCCCGTCGGGAGGCGCGTACCACACCATCACGACGGGCAACTATGTCGGCAATGGGGGCCTCGTCAACCTGAATACCTGGCTCGGCGACGACAGCTCGCCCAGCGACAAGCTGATCATCGATGGCGGCAGCGCCACTGGCAGCACACGCCTGGGCATCGCCAACACGGGCGGCGGCGGCGCGCAGACGACAGGCAACGGCATCCTCGTGGTGGACACGCAGAATGGCGCCACCACCAACGCCGGCGCGTTCACGCTGGCCGGGCCGGTGAGCGCTGGAGCCTACGACTACTCGCTGGTGCGGCGCGCAAACCAGAACTGGTATCTCAGCTCCGAGCTCATTCCGACGTCGCCGGTGGCCCCACCAGCGGTGACTCCTTCCCTGCCCAACTATCGCCAAGAGACCTCGCTCTACGCGGCAGTGCCCTCGTTGGCCATCCTGCACAGCGCTGCGACGATGGACAGCTTCCACGAGCGCATGGGCGGCGCCGGCACGGTGACGGGTGATGGCAACCAGCCTTCCCGCTTGTGGACACGGCTGATTGGGGGTGGTGGCGAACGCAAGGGCGATGCACTGGCCATCTACGGCCGCAGCGGCCCGGCCTACGACCACCGGAGCACGGCGCTGCAGTTGGGGGGCGACTTCTACGAGGGCCGCAACGAGGACGGAACTCGAACTAACGCCGGTTTGTACTTTGCTACTGGCCAGACCACCGGTGATGTACGGCACTTCAACGGCGCTGCCGCGGGCAGCATCAAGCTCGACGTCACGTCCCTGGGACTGTACTGGACGGTGCAGGGGCCGCAAGGCGGCTATGTCGACTTCGTCGCGCAGGGCAGCCACTACGGCGTGAAGGCCACGTCCACCCGCATGTCGGGCGTCAAGAGCTCCGGCTCGGGCTATGACGTGTCGGTCGAGGGCGGCTTGCCGTTCAACCTGGGTGGCGCCTGGGCACTGGAGCCGCAACTGCAAGTGCGCCGCCAGCAGGCGACCCTGGGCAACGGCTTCGATATCGCCGGCCAGGTGAACTACGGCGACGTGGACTCGCTGGTCGGCCGCGCCGGCTTGAAGTTGAGCTATACCACGCCGAAGCTTTCGGCATGGGCGCGACTGGATTTGCTCAACGAGTTCCTAGGCCGCAGCACGACCAACGTGTCGTCGCTGGCCGGCATGTATGGCGTGGGTTTCGACAGCAACCTGCACGGCCGTTCGGTCGCACTGACGGCCGGCGTGGACGCCAAGCTCAGCCGGAACGTGTCGGTATACGGCTCCGCCAATTACCGGCGAGCTTCGGGAGACAGCCGTGGCCACGGCTGGGGCGCTCAGGCGGGAGTCAAGGTGACCTGGTAGTCCTTCGGGTGATCGAGCGCCATGTGGCAACATCCCGTCCGCGGGCGCAGGCAAGGCGGACCGGCGCCTCCATCAGCCGTCAGCCATCGCACGAACACTTCGAAGAAATGCCACACGCCGAAGAACTTCTCACCCGTCACCTGGACCCCGTGCTCGGCGAACTTCGCTGGGAAACGTCCGAATGGGTGGGCCACGTCCGGTTCGGACCGCACGAGGTCCGCCTGCTCATCGATCTCGACGAGGAAGACCATTCCCGCGAACACCAGCTCGAATCCATCGCCTACGCCAAGGCGCTGCTGCCCAAGGTGCTGGAGAACGAAGCACGACTCAGGCGGCAAGCTGCAGAAGAGATCGCGCAGGCCGCGGGGTCCGAGGCCAGCGAGGAGGACCGACGCCGGTACGCGGGCGAGGCCGAGCCCGCCGCGGCCGCGCTGGCGCCGCAGTTGCTCTGCATCGGTTTTCCCGAGGGCGGATACCTCGAGTGCCATGATGCGACCCGGGCGTTCTACGGCGCCGCGACCGTCGTGATCCGGTTCGATGACGGTGGCGACTACGAGGAAGCCGAAGTCGATTTCGAATGAGCGCGTGCAGGTGGTCGTCGCCGGCACGTCGACGTGATAATTGGCGCCATGCAGATCTACAACCGCGAGGTACTGAGTTCGGCCGAGCTCTTGCGGCTCTACCGCGATGTGACAGATTCTCCGGTGATCTGGCAACAGGAGTCCTTTGCGGATGCCGCCCGCCAGTGCGGCTTGAAGCGAATTGCAGCACGGCAGGGATACTTCAGCTTTTCGGCGGCCAGACACACGACGGGTCAAGCGATTGTCCGGGATGGGTTCATCGAAGAGATTCGTCTTTTTATGGGTGGCGAGCCGCGCGATCTCAGCATGGAGCTATTCGAAGAAGATCGCCACAAGATCCCATTGCTCGCTGCTGAGTACTCCGAATCTTTTCGGTCGCATCTCGGGCCTTCGCGACGTGCAGGCAGCAACGAAATTTTTGAAAGCAAGACTCACCGAGTACGCGTTCTCGCCTCCGGCGAAGTCTGGGTGGTGCTTTCCAATCATGCGGTCCTGTCGCGTCTAAAAATCGACTATTGGAAAGCCAAGTAGAAGGCGCCTTGCGGTCGCGCTCTGCAGCAGGCGTTGGACGATGCCAGCCATTTCTGCATCTACCGTCCGGCCACGCATGCGACAGTCGCGCCCAACAACATCGCCTGCAGACACCACGCCCAGCGGACGCGGATGGCCGACTCCAGTACCGCCCCGGTGACCCACAGCCCGGAGATCGTCAGGCCGAGCATCGCCGCGTTGAGCCAGAACGCGGCGGCATCCGCATGCCACAGGAACGCCAGGATGGCGGCGAGCCAGAGGACGATCTGCGCCATGGCGCTCCATTGCTGAACCGGCGTGATGGCCGGGTCGTAGCGGCCGACCGCCTCCGGCGGCTGCGGCGGGGTGGGAACGCTCCCGGCCAGATCGGCGGGTTGCCACCCCGGCGGCATCAGCCATACGCGCAGCTTGTCGCGCCACCTGCGCGCATGCCATGCGGTGCTTGCCAGCGCGACGTAGGCGTTCAGGAGCGCGCGCAGCGGGTTCCAGCTGTCGAGCGGCCTGACGGTGCCGTAGACGCACGGCTCCCGCTCCTCGGCGAAGGTCCCGAAGAGCTTGTCCCACACCACGAGCAGGCCGCCGTAGTTGCGATCGAGGTACCCGGCGTTGACGGCGTGGTGCACGCGATGGTTCGAGGGCGAGGAGAAGACGTGGTCGAACCAGCCGAGCTTGCCGATGTGTTCGGTGTGGACCCAGTAGCCGTACAGCAGAAGCACCATCGCCGCGATGCCGAAGTTCCTCGGCGGCACGCCGATGATCGCCATCGGCAGGAAGAAGATCCAGCCCAGCAGCGTGACCGCGCTGCCCTGCCGCAGCGCGATCGAGAGGTTGAAGTCCTGGCTCTGGTGGTGCACGGCGTGTGCCGCCCAGAACACCCCGCATTCATGGCCCGCGCGGTGCACCCAGTAGTTGCAGAAGTCGAACAGGAGCACGGCGGCCAGGAGGCCGATCCAGCTGTCCCAGAACCCGGCGTTCGACCAGCGCGAGGCGAACGGAAAGACCGCCGTGTAGAACCCGATCTGGAAGAACGGCGTGCACACGGCCACCACCTGGCTCAGCAGGCCGTGGCTCAGGTTGCTGATGAAATCGTTGAGCCGGTAGGTGTTGCGCCGCTTGATGCAGCCCCAGGCGAACTCGCACGCGATCAGCACGGCGAAGAAGGGGATGGCATAGATGATCGTGCGGTACATGGTGCCTCCTTGCAACGGATCAGCGCGCATCGGGCGCGGCCGGCGCGCCCCTCCCCGCTGGCCGATAGATCGCGGCCAGGGTGTGCCGGATCAGGGGCGCGAGCAGCCGCGTGAACCAGCGGCTGCGGTGGCGCACGGCGATCCAGATGTCCTCGTGCTGCGCGCCGAACTTGCGCTTCATGCCGTGGTTGGTCGATCCGAGGTCGACGCTGGTGCAGCCGTGAAGCGCGGCGTACTCGATCGAACGCGCGACGACCTGGTACCAGAGCTGGAGCTCTCTCGAGACTTCGTAGTCCATGCCGATCACGAGGCACTTGAGCCTTGCGCGCTGGTGCAGCAGCAGGCCGAAGCCCACCGTCCTGTCGCCCTGCGAGAGCGTGAGCATCCGCGCGGCATCGAGCCGCCCGAGCGCGGCGAAGAGCCGGCGCGGCAGCGCGGGCGTGCGCGCCTCGGTGGCGCGCGCGTTCACGGCCAGGTAGAGGGCGTAGGCCGTGTCGACCAGGTGGTCGAAGTTCCGGTGCACCTCGACCTTCAGGCCCGCCGCCTCGCCCAGCGCCATCACCTGGCGCAGGTTCCTGCGCTTCTTCGAGGGCAGCGAGTCCAGGAAGTCCTGCATGCCCCCGCCCGCGGGCAGGTCCAGGCAGCTGCGGTCGTAGCACATGCGCGTGATGAAGCCGGCTTCGGCCATCGAGCGCATCGCCCCGTCGTCGGCGCCCGGCGAGAACTCCTTGAGCACGAGGATGTCGCAGCGGATGGCCGTCTTCACATACGCCTCGAGACCGGCAAGGAACGCGGCGAAGTCGAGCGCCTCGGTGTCGAACCAGTAGGCCTTGCCCGCGGCGACGGTGCCGCCCAGCACCAGCACGCGCAGCGGAACGAAGCGCAGCACGCGCATCTCCGCGACCGCGCAGCAGGCGAGCGCCCTCACCTGCCCCGCCGGATCGGTGGCCTGCACGAAGTGATAGGCGACCCCGGGGTCGGCATCGGCCAGCAGGCCGAGGAAGCCGAGGTCGAGCGAGAGCTCCTTCTCGGCGACCCGCGCGTTCCATCGCGCGCGGAACGCCTCGTCGAGCGGATCGGCCGGACCGAAGGTCAGTTGCATGGCATCCGGGGCTGCGGTCTTCTGACCATCAGGTTGATCGTGTAGGGGCCGACGCTGTTGAAGCGCGAGGCGCCGAAACGGTGCTCGCCGATCTTCTCGAAGCGGAAGTTGGAGAAGACCCGCTGGTCGTTCGTCTCCGGGCTGCTGCTCTCCAGCCGGTACACGAGGTCGAAGCGATCGGCCAGCAGGCGGAACGGCTCGAACATGCGCCGCGACACGCGCTGCCCCTGGTGCACCGGGCGCACGCAGCCCATCTGGGCATGGATGCAGCGCGCCGGAAAACCCTGCTCGCGCGACGCCTGCAGCGATGCGCGCACCAGCGCATCCGCGGCCCCCGCCGCGGCCAGCGCGCGTTGCGGACCGTAGCTGCGCAGCGCGGCCGGCGCGCCGAACGCCGCCAGGTGCCACCAGGGTTCGGCGCGCGGCACCGCCGGCGGGAGGCCCCAGAGCGATGCACCCCGGACCTCGCGGCCCTGCGGCGTCTGCGCCGATTCGAGCAGCACCAGCCCGCCTTCGAAGGCCGCTGCCATGCACAGGTAGTCGATCACGCGCGCGATCTTTTCCCGCGCGCGGCCGGCGTCGCCGGAACGCACGCGCGCCACCTCCGCGGGCGGCAGCCAGGCGAGCCAGCCCTTGTCCTGGTTGTGCACGAAGGCATGCGCCATCAGTTGCGCGGCCAGGGCCACCTGCTGCCTCGTGCGCGCGATCTCGACCTGCGGCTGCCCCGGCAGCTCGGCATCCCCCCTGTTCAGGGCCGCGACCAGTTCATGCAGTCCCTGCAGCAGCCGCGGCTCCACGTTGGGCGCGCGCAGCGGACGAGGAGCCGATGGCATGGCGCGGCCGCTCATCCCGCGGCCCTCACCGGCAGCGCCGCCGCCACGGGCCGGAACAGGCGACCGCGTTCGGCCATGAGCACCATCGCCAGCGCCGCGCAGCCGCAGGCGATCGACCCCAGCGTCATCGGGATCGCGCTGCCGTCGAAGCGCTGTCCGATGAAGATGCCGATCAGCGCGCCGCCGACGTTGATCACCAGGCTCTGGACGGCGGAGGCCGTGCCCGCGATGTGCGCGAGGCGCGCCATGGCGAGCGAGCCGAAGTTCGCGAGCATCAGCCCGAAGCAGAACATCAGCGCGGACTGCAGCGCCGTGAAGAGCCAGGGCCGCGCCATGCCCGACCATGCGACGGCGCCGTGGATGCAGGCGACGAACAGGTAGCCCATCAACGCCAGGTGCGAGGTCCGCCGCGAGCCGAAGCGGCCCACGACGCGTCCGTTGAGCAATGCGGCCAGCGCGACGCTGGTCGCCACCGTGCCGAAGACCACGGGGAAGATGCCGGGGTCGTGGAACACGTTCGCGAACAGCTGCTGGCCCGAGGTGACGATGCCGAACAGCGCCCCCACGAGCGCGGTGGACGCCAGCGTGTAGCCCAGCGAATCGCGCTGGCGCAGCACGCAGCCGATGGCCTGCGCCACCGTGCGCGGCGACAGCGGCATGCGGCGCTCGCGCGGCAGCGTCTCGGGCAGGCGCAGCGCCACCCACGGCAGCAGCGCCGCGCCGAAGAGCGCGATCGCGCCGAACACCCACTGCCACGACGACGCGGCCAGGATCGCGTGGCCCAGCGAGGGCGCGAAGATCGGGACCCCCAGGAAAAGCATGAAGGCCAGCGACATCACGCGCACCATCTCCTCGCCGGAATGACGGTCGCGGATGATCGACAGCGCGAGCACGCTCACGCCGCCGCCGCACCCCTGCAGCACGCGCAGCACCACGGCGGCCGCGAAGTCCGATGCGAGCACGCTCAGCCCCGCGAATGCCGCGTACAGCGACAGGCCCAGCAGCATGAGCGGCTTGCGCCCGTAGTGGTCCGACAGCGTGCCGTAGACCAGCTGCGAGACGCCGAAGCCGATCAGGTAGGCGGTGATCAGCCACTGCCGTCGGTTGTCCTCGCCGGCATTCACCGCGGCGCCGACCGCGGCCAGCGCCGGCAGCAGCGTGTCGACGGCCACCGCGTTGACCGACATGACGGCCGCGGCCAGCACGATGAACTCCCTGGCGCCCGGCATGACGACGGCGGGCTTCAGCATGCGGCGGCGACGGAGTGCGAGGACGCCGCCTCGCCCACCGCGAATCCGACGGATCCCGGCTGCCGCGCGGCGTGCACGTACTGCGCCTCGACGAGGTCGGCGCGGCGCGAGAGGAAGCGGCGCGGGTTGATCGTGCCCTTGTCGGTCAGCTCGCCGAAGGCCGCGCTCGGCGGCTCCACCAGCACGCAGGCCCGCGCGAGCGACGCGCTCGATCCGGTGTCGACCGCGTTGTAGGCGGCCACGGCCTGCGCGAGAAAGGCCAGCAGCTCCGCCCCGCCCTCGCCATGTGGGTCTGCTTCACCGGCCGCGCCCGCGAAATCCCGCTGCACGAGTTCGGCGTTCAGCCAGAGGAAGACCACCAGCCGCAGCCGGCCGGCGCCGGCCACCACGACGTCCTGCACCAGCGGGCCGGTGTGCGCGAGCAGCTGCGCCTTGATGCGCCCCGGCACCACCCAGATGCCGCTGCCGAGCTTGAATTCGTCGCTCGAGCGCCCTTCGTAGCGCAGGCCCGCGTCGGGGTTGGCGGGATCGACGAACGAGACCAGGTCGCCGGTGCGGAAGAAGCCCTCCTCGTCGAAGGCCTCGCGCGTGCGTTCGTCGTCGTCGAGGTAGCCGGGCGTGACGTTGGGCCCCTTCACCGCCACGGCGTACAGGCCCCGGCGCGGCGACAGCCGCAGGCGCATGCCCGGCAGCGGCAGGCCGATCTCGCCGGTGCCCGTCGTCTCGAAGTGCGTGATGGCCGAGGTCGACGTGGTCTCGGTGAGCCCCCATCCGCTGGCCCAGCGCGCGGCATGGCCGGTGGTCCGGCGGCACACGGCATCCATGCGGCGCCAGAGCTCGGCCGGCAGCGGCGCGCCGCCGTACACCAGCAGGTCGAGCCGGCGGAAGAAGGCCTCGGCGAAGCCGGCATCGGCCTCCAGGTGCGGCAGCAGCACCGCATAGCCCAGCGGCACGTTCGTGTACCAGGTCGGCGACACCTCGCGCAGGTTGCGGATGCTCTGCGCGATGTCCTTCGGCGTCGGCCTGCCGTGGTCGATGAACAGCGTGCCGCCGTTGCGCAGCGTCATGTTGAAGCTGTTGTTGCCGCCCGAGGTGTGGTTCCAGGGCAGCCAGTCGCACAGCACGGGCGGGGCGTCCTCGAGGAACTGCCACAGCTGCGCCATCTGCTGCTGCTGCGCGCAGAGCATGCGCTGCGTGTGGACCACGATCTTCGGCAGCCCGGTCGAGCCGGAGGTCAGCAGGAGCTTGGCGGTGGTGTCGGCATCGATCCGTGCCCTGCGTGCGCGAAAGCGATCGCCTGCCGCGTCGTCGGCATCGCGCGCTGCGTCGAGCATGTCCGCGCTGAGCCAGCGGCATGCGGCGTCTTCGCCGAGCGGCGGACGGGGGGCGCTCGCATCCGCCATGTACGCCAGCGCAGGCCGCACGCGCCGCGCCACGCTCTCGATGCGTTCGCGCCCCTGCGCGCTCTGCAGGTGCACGGGCGACACGGGAAGCACGATCACGCCGACGGACATCGCGGCGAGCGACAGCAGCGCATGCGTGATCGAGTTCGCATCGATCAGCAGCAGGGTGTCGCCGGCGCACGCGCCTTCGTGCAGCAGCAGCTGCGCGATGGCCTGCACGCGCTCGCGCGCGGCGGCATAGCCCACGCCGCGCCAGGCTTCGTCCTGCCCCTCGCGCTGCGCGAGGAACATGCGTTCGGGTGCATCGCGCGCCCATGCGTCGAGGTGGTCCAGTAGCGTGGGCGGGTACGGCCGCAGCGGCTGCCGGGTCGCGAAGAACACGTCGCCCTCACGGTGCGTCGTCACCGTTGCGGCAGGCGCGAGACGTGGCGGATTCATGATTCCATTCCTCCTCGATCGGAACGGCCCGATGTCGATCAGCGCGCGTTTTTACGTCAAAGCAATTGCGTTGAGTGGGTCGTGAATACTTTCCTCCGCTACGCCATCGGGCGTATGGCTGCACGCCTTTCGTGACAACACCATGACGGCCTGTTCGTCGAGGAGTCACATGCTCATTGCGCAGTTGTCCGATCCGCACATCCGCCCCGAGGGCGTGCTCTACCAGGGCGTCGCGGACTCGAATCGCATGTTCAGCGAAGCACTGGCGCACGTGCACGCACTGGATCGGTGCCCCGATCTGCTGCTGATCACGGGCGACCTCGTCGACGAAGGCCGGCCCGAGGAGTACGCGATGGTGCGCACGCTGCTCGCGGCCACGCGCATTCCATTCCTGGTGATTCCGGGCAATCACGACCACCGCGACAACTTCCGCGCCGCCTTCGACGACCAGCCCTATCTTCCCCGCGAAGGGCCGCTGCACTGGTGCGTCGACGACCATCCCGTGCGCTTCGTCGGGCTCGATTCGTGCCCCACGGGGAAACATCACGGACACGTCGACGGCCAGGGGCTTGCATGGCTCGCACGCACGCTGGCGCAGGACACGGCGAGACCCACCGTGCTGATGCTCCATCACCCGCCGTTCATGAGCGGCATTCCCTACATGGACATGTACCGCTACATGGAGGTGCGGCAGCTCGAGGAGGTGGTGCGCGCCGCGCCCAACATCGAGCGCGTGCTCTGCGGCCACGTGCACCGCACCATGCTGCGCCGCTGGGCCGGCACCGTGGTGTGCGCCTGCCCGAGCACCACCACCGAGATCGACCTGCAGCTCGCCCCCGGGGCGGCGCCGCAGTCCCACGTCGGGCCGCGCGGCTGCATGCTGCACCTGTGGGACGAGGCGCACGGCATGGTCAGCCACGTGAGCCACATCGGCGCCTTCGAAGGCCCCTACGGGTTCGCCTGAGCGCGCGAGGACATGGACCACCGGAGCATCCAGACAGTGAACTACCCGGATTTCGTCACGGCCAATGCCGCCGCCTTCCTGCATGGCCGCAACATCGGCTTCGATCTGCTCGCCACGCTGGCGCGCGAACAGGGCTTCGACGATGCGCAGGTGCTGCTCACGAGCTCGCCGGTGCACGGCATCGCCACCGCGACGAGCGACATCGACCTCGTCTGCGTCACGCCGCAGCCCGTGAGCCGCGGCCAGATGGCCACGCAGATCCACCGCGACGGCCAGCACTGCGAGATCCTGCCGATCGGCGCGCAGGACCTGGACCGCGCCTTCGCCGATCTCGCACTGCTCTCGCGGCGCGCCCTGCCGCAGCGGCTCGCCGGCTACCAGCGCTGGGACGCCGCCCACGCCGTGCGCAAGAAGTACCTGGAGCGCATCGTCTATGCGGTGGCCACCGACGGCCGTGCGCACCATCTCGGCCACCTGCCGGCCCTGGTGCCGGTCGCGGCCGCGCAGGAGTACGACGCCTTCCACCAGAGCCGGGTGTGCGCCGTGCTGGCCGCGCGCGCCGGCGAGCCCGAAGCGGCGCGCGGCTACCTGATCAATGCCTGCCTGTTCGCGATGGCGGCCGCGCTGTCGCTCGGCGGCTGGGTGCTGTCGAACAAGAAATGGACGCTGCGCCGCTGGCGCGCGGCGGCGACATCGCACCGCGGGCTGCTCGACACGGTGCTGCAGGACCGGCTCACGGCGCTGTGGTCGGCGCTCTGCGGCTTCGCGTCCGCCCCAGCCGCGCCGGAGCCCGCTGCGCTGGACGAGATCGCGGCGCGGCTGGCCCTGAAGATGGAGGCGCCGTCGCTGGCCGATGCCCTGCCCCACGCGGCGGCTTCCTGCACGCAGGCGGCGCTCGACAGGCGCTCGGCCTTCCTGATCGGCGACGACGGCCGCGCCCGGCTCGCTCCGACCGCCGGAAGGCAGGCGCCGCCGCCCGACTTCGCCGGCCTCGCCACCCTTGCGAGCGCGCAGGCGGCCTCCCTGCTGCGCGATGCGCGCAGCGGCGCGCTGAGCTTCTCGCTCACGGCCATCGACGCCCGCGCGGACGAAGAGCACAAGGAGGACGCCCATGCCCTCGCCGATTGAGCCGCGCGCTTCCTCGTCCACCCCGGCCGTGCGCTGGTTCCCGCGCATCCACGCGGGCTACCGCTTCGATGCGGGCGAGCACGTCACCTCGACCATCAGCGCCGCCTGGCTGCTCATGACCGAGCTGCGCGCGTACATCGAGGACCTGGCGGGCGCGCGCGACATTCCGGACGCGGCGGCGCTCGTGAAGATCAAGATCGCGGAACTGCTGCTGCAGGTGGACGCGGTGCTCGGCCGCGCGGCGGTGCCGCACGAGATGCATCGGCTGCCGCTGCTCATGGCCTGCGGCCTGAGCGACGTGGCAGCGCTCGACGGCCCGGCCGCGACCCGCCTGCTCGGCCTGGACCTGCCCACCGACGGCCCGGAGGTCGACCGGCTGACCGGCGTGCTCGAGGAACTGCTCGCGGCCTTCCCGAGCGACCTCGTCGATGCGCTGCAGCCCGAGAACCAGGGCCATGTGCTGCGCTTCCTGCGTTCTGCCAACAAGGCGTGCGAGCGCGTGGGCTGCGATGCCGGCTTCCTCGCGCCGCTGATGACCTCGCTATGAACGACCACCTCCCGACCGCGCGCAAGAACGCCTTCGCGGACCGCTACGGCAGCGTCTTCGGCCGCCAGCAGGGGCTGATGCTCAAGATGGCCGGGCTCGCGAGCTCCGAGTGCAGCGCGAGCGGTCCGTGGATCGAGGACAGCGCGGGCGCGCGCTGGCTCGATTTCGGATCGTTCGGCGTGCACCTGCTCGGCCATGCCCATCCGCAGGTGGTGCGGGCGCTGACGGCGCAGGCCGCGCGCATGGGCCTCTCGTCGAAGATCCTCGCCAACGAACCGATCGTGGCGGCTGCCGAGCGGCTGCTCGCGCTGGGCGGCGAGCCGCTGGACAGCCTCATCCTCGCGAACACCGGCTCGGAGGCGGTCGAGGCCGCGCTCAAGCTCACGCGCATCGCCACCGGCCGGCGCCGCGTCCTCGCGTTCCGCCACGCCTACCACGGGCGCACGCCCGGCGCGCTCAGCGTGAGCCACGGCTACGAGCGGCACGGCGCCCTGCTGACCGATGGGCAGTCGGCCTTCGTCGAGGTCGGCGACCTGCAGGCCGTCGAGGCCGCCCTCGCCACGGGCACCTACGCGGCCGTGATCATCGAGCCGGTGCAGGGCGAAGGCGGCATCCGCCCGGTGGCGCCGGCCTTCCTGCAGGCGCTGGGGGGGCGCCCCCCCCCCCCCCGCCGGGGGGGGGGGCGCGCCCCCCCGCCCCCCCCCCCCACGCCTGCGGCCCCCCTTTTGCCGGCCCCCCCTGAGGCCCGGCGCCGCAGCCGGCACGCGGGGCCCTCGACTCCCACCGAAGGTGGTCCCGCATG
>CBHTTS010000004.1:0-52616 GCA_966095775.1 uncultured Variovorax sp.
GGCGGGGGGGGCCCCGGCGCCCCCGGCCCTGGGCGCCTTGGGGAGCGCGGCCGAGGCGATCGGCGCGCGGCTGCGCATCGACAGCCGCCGCGGCGAGGGCACCTGCGTGTGGCTGCGCTGGAACCAGGGCGGCGCGGGCGTACAGTCGGCCCCGCACGATCAAGGAGAATCGCGATGAGCACGCACCGCATCTTCAAGACGCCGTTCGCCAAGGTGTACCCGATGTACGTCCAGAAGGCCGAGCGCAAGAGCCGCACGAAGGCCGAGGTCGACCAGCTGATCCGCTGGCTCACGGGCTACGACCAGGCGGGCCTGCAGCGCCAGATCGACCAGGGCAAGGACTTCGAGGCCTTCTTCGCCGAGGCGCCGGCGCTGCACCCGAACAGGGCGCTGATCAAGGGCGTGGTCTGCGGCGTGCGCGTCGAGGAGGTCGAGGACCCGCTGATGCGCAGCATCCGCTACCTCGACAAGCTGGTCGACGAGCTCGCCAAGGGCAAGCCGATGGAGAAGATCCTGCGCGCGTAGCGCGCGGCGGCCCTCAAGTTCATTTCATCTGTTCACCGGAAAGTATCGGAAGGATTCCCATGACCATCGAAACCCAGGACGACGTCGTCGCGCTGCAGCGCATCGGCCGCATCGTCTCGCTCGTGCTGCAGCGCATGCTCGACGCGGCCGAGCCCGGCATGACCACGCGCGAGCTCGACCGAATCGGCGAACGGCTGCTCGACGAGCACGGCGCCCGCTCCGCGCCGCGGCTCGCCTACAACTTCCCCGGCGCGACCTGCATCAGCCTCAACGAGGAAGCGGCGCACGGCATCCCGGGCGACCGCGTGATCCGCGCGGGCGACGTGCTCAACGTCGACGTCTCGGCCGAGCTCGGCGGCTACTTCGCCGACACCGGCGGCACGCGCGTGGTGCCGCCGTCCACGCCGCAGAAGACGCGCCTGTGCCACGCCACGCGCACCGCGCTGGCCGAGGCGATGAAGCGCGCGCGCGCCGGCCAGCCGATCAACGGGATCGGCGCCGCCATCGAGCGCACCGCCAAGGCCTACGGCTTCAAGGTGATCGAGAACCTCGCGAGCCACGGCGTGGGCCGCTCGCTGCACGAGGAGCCCGAGCAGATCCCCGGCTACTTCGACCCGGCCGACAAGCGCCTGCTGCGCGAAGGCATGGTCATCACCATCGAGCCCTTCCTCTCGACCAAGAGCCGCATCGTCAACGAGACCGGCGACGGCTGGACGCTCGCGGGCGTGCGCGGCAACCTGTCGGCGCAGTACGAGCACACGATGATCATCACGAAGGGCGCGCCGATCGTCGTCACGGTGCACTGAGGCGCGCGGCCCTCGAAGGCCGGCGCCTGTCGGTGGCGGGCATGGCGCTTCGGGCCGTGCCGCCGTAGCATCGCGTGCAGGCCACAACCGCGGAGGTGTGCCATGCGCGACGACAGGACCGATGGCGACCGGGAAGCGCTGGATCTTCTGATCCGGGGCTTCCAGGTCTCGCGAATGCTCCGGCTGGTGGCGGACCTCGGCCTGGCCGACCGGCTGCCGCGCGACGGCGGCCGCCCCGTGGCCGCGCTGGCCGAGGACTGCGGCGTGCTGGCCGCGCCGCTCTTGCGCGTGCTGCGCGCGCTCGCGGCCTTCGGCGTGTTCCGCCTCGGCGCGGACGGCAGCGTGGCCCACACGCCGCGCTCCGTGCTGTTGAGGACCGACGAACCGTTGAGCCTGCACCACGGCGCCCGGTTCTGGACCGCGCCGGGCTCGTGGGAAGCCTGGGGCCGGCTCGATGCGGCCCTCGCGGGCGGCAACCCGCACCAGGCCGCCTGGGACATGGGCCGCTTCGCATACTTGCGCGCGCACCCCGACGAGGCCCGGGGCTTCGACGCCTTCATGGCGAACTTTCCCGATCGCCGGCACCAGGCGCTCGCCGAGAGCTACGACTTTTCCGCGGCGGAGCGGATCGTCGACGTCGGCGGCGGCAACGGCGAGGCGCTGCGCCGGATACTCGAGCGCTTTCCGGCGCCGCGCGGGCTGGTGTTCGACCGCGAGGACGTGGTCGCCGCCATACCGCCCGATGCGCGCGCGGACGGACGCATCGAGGTCGAGGGCGGCAGCTTCTTCGAGCGCGTGCCCGAGGGCGGCGACATCTACCTGCTGGTCCGGGTGCTGCACGACTGGCCGGACGACGACGCCGTGCGCATCCTGCGCAACTGCCGCGCCGCGATGGCGCCGGACGCCCGCCTGCTGGTCGTGGAGCAGCTCCTCGAGCCCGATCCCGCGGCCGGGCGGCCCACGGACTACCTCGTCGACATGCAGATGATGGCGATGTTCGGCAGCGCGCGCGAGCGCACCGCGCCCGAGTTCGGCGAGCTGTTCACGGCCGCGGGCTTCGCGCTCGAGCGCACGATCGCGACGGGGTCGGCGGTGTGGGTCTTGGTCGCGGTGCCGGTTTGAGTGGCACGGACCGAAGGCAGAGCGATCGCAAGGGGGAATGAGGGCGGCCGAAGGAAAAAAAAATGCCCCTGCCGCCTCGCAAGAGACGACAGGGGCAAGTGCGCATCAGCCTTTCAGCCGAGCAGCTCGGTCACGATGCCTGCGCCGACGGTCTTGCCGCCTTCGCGCATGGCGAACCGCATGCCGTTCTCGATGGCCACGGGCTTGTTCAGCTCGAAGCTGATCTGTGCCTGTGCCCCGGGCTCGACCATGCCGGTCTCGGTGTCGACGCGGATGACACCCGTGACATCGGTCGTGCCGAAGAAGAATTGCGGCTGGTAGCCGGAACCGAACGGAGTGTGGCGACCACCTTCGTCCTTGCCGAGGACGAAGATCTGCGCACGACCCGTCCGGTACGGCTTCAGCGCACCGGGCTTCACGACCACCTGGCCTCGCACGACATCGTCGCGCTTGACCCCGCGCAGCAGCAGGCCGACGTTCATGCCGGCGCGCGCCTCGGCGACGTCCTTGTGGAAGGACTGCACGCCGGTCACGACCACCGGAGCGTCGCCTGCGGCGCTGAGCCCCACGATCTCCAGGCTGTCGCCGATGCGGATCACGCCGCGTTCGACGCGGCCGCTCACCACCGTGCCGCGGCCCGTGATGGTGTGCACGCCTTCGACGGGCATCATGAACGGACCGCCGTAGTCGCGCACCGGCTCGGGGATGCACGCGTCCAGCGCATCGACGAGGTCGACGATGCACTGCACGTCCGGCCCGTCGAGCGCGCCGCGTTCGGCGGCGGCCAGCGCCTTCAGTGCGCTGCCGAAGACGAAGCGGGGATCGCGGTACCCGTGCGCCGCCAGCAGCGCGCCGATCTCCAGTTCGATCAGCTGCTCGATGTCCGTACGGTCGACCTCGGACACGAGGTCCATCTTGTTCACGAACACCACCATGTGGCCGACGTTGACCTGGCGCGCCAGCAGCACATGCTCGATGGTCTGCCTCGCGGCGCCTTCGGTGCCGTCCACCAGCAGGATCGCGCCGTCCATCTGCGAGGCGCCGGTGATCATGTTCTTGATGTAGTCCGCGTGTCCGGGGCAGTCGATGTGCGCGTAGTGGCGGCTCGCCGACTCGTACTCGACGTGCGAGGCATTGATCGTGATGCCGCGCTCGCGCTCTTCCTTCGCGTTGTCGATCTGCCCGTAGGACAGCGCACGGCCACCGAGGCGTGCGGCCTGCACGGAGGTCAGCGCAGCCGTCAGCGTCGTCTTGCCATGGTCGACGTGACCGATGGTTCCGACGTTCACATGAACCTTGTTCATCATGTTTTCTCCAGTTTGAGAGTGAAAAGCCGATCCGATCCGCTGGCCAGGCGAAACAGTCGGCGGGTTGCAGGTGCGCGCGCACCCAAATCACGGCGTCCGCCATGCGGACGAAAAAAAAGCCTGCCGGGGCGGACCACCCGACAGGCTTTTTTGCTTGCCTGAAGGATGGACCTCCAGGCGCACGAGGGCCTGGAAGCGCTACATGAAGCGCGCCACGACGCCGCAGCACGGCACCGCGCTGGCAGCGCATGCGGCGAAAGCACGTTCTCGTTCGGGGCTCATGTGCAGATCTCCAGTCAGCAGGCAAGAAAACAAAAAGACCCGGGGCTCGAGGCCTACCGGGTCTTGTGCAACTCAGGAGGCCGAGCCTCCAGGTGAAAAGGCTCTAGAAAAGCGGTTCAGCAAAGAATGCGCGCAGCGAAGCCGCCGCATCGGCGCGGGTCTTCGAGGCTGCTTGCGAGGTCACGAACGGCTTCATGGTTGGTTCTTCGGTGTGGGCCGGTTGTCGGCTGCACGGCGATGGTCTGTTTCTTCGGGGGCTGGAGGCTAACACCGCTGCGGCGGTTCGGCAACAGGGGCGTTGCCTGCGCGCAGCAACGGTCCCGAGAAGTCCGGAGCAAACGTGCGGCGGGCGGCGTGCCGATGCCGCTGTGCGCAGCGGGCGACGTGCAGGACTCCGGCTATCGCCAAGTCGTCGCCAGCGCCGGCACGGACTCTCAACGGGCAGCGCCCGCTGCCGCCGCATCCTGCGCCGCCGACACGGCCGCTCGCAGGCCGAGCAGGTAGCTGTCCACGCCGAAGCCGCAGATCTGCCCCTTCACGATCTCCGCGAACACGGAGTGGTGGCGGAAGGCCTCGCGGGCGTGGATGTTGGACATGTGCAGCTCGACCACCGGCACCGTGAGGATCGCCAGGGCGTCCCGGATGCCGTAGCTGTAGTGGGTCCACGCGCCCGCGTTGATCAGCACCGCGTCGGCGCCCTCGGTGAAGGCCTGGTGGATGCGCTCGCACATGGCGCCTTCGCAGTTGGTCTGGAAGCTCTCGACCTCGACGCCGAGTTCCTTGCCCAGTTCCTGCAGCCGCGCGTCGATCTCTGCGAGCGTCGTGGTGCCGTACTGCTTCGGGTCGCGCTTTCCGAACATGTTGTGGTTGATGCCGTGGAGCATGAGGATCTTCATCGGGTGTCTCCTTCCTGTCGCCCGCTCAGACCAGGGGGACGGTCATGCGCTCGATGACCGGGCGGGTGTCGGGCCGCACGCCGCGCCACCACAGGAAGGCCTCCGCCGCCTGCTCGACCAGCATGCCCACGCCGTCGGCGAGCTTCGGCACGCCGGCGTTCCGTGCCAGGCGGAGGAAGGGCGTCAGGCCCTTGCCGTAGGCGAGTTCGTAGGCCAGCTTCGCGTTCTGGAAGACCTCGGCCGGCACCGGCGGCAACTCGGCCTTCAGGCTTGCCGACGTGCCGTTGACGACGATGTCGAATCGCTCCCCGGCAAGATCGCCGTAGCCGCACGCCTGCACGGGGCCATGCACGGCGAACTGCGCGGCCAGATCGACCGCCTTCGACACGGTGCGGTTCGCGAGCACCAATCCGGCCGGCCGTTGCGCGAGAAACGGCAGCAGGGCCCCGCGGACCGCGCCGCCCGAACCGAGCACCAGCATGCGCGCGCCCTCGAGCGGGAAGCCCAGGTTGCGCTGGATGTCGTTGGTCAGGCCCACGCCGTCGAAGTTGTCGGCCATGATGCGGTCGCCTTCGAACTTCAGCGCATTGGTGGCACCGGCCAGCTCCGCACGCTCGAGCCGCTCCGTCGCGAGCGCGAAGGCCTGCAGCTTGAACGGCGAGGTCACGTTGAGGCCCCGCCCGCCCGCCTGGCGAAAGGCATGCACGTCGTCCGCGAAGCGGTCGAGCGAGCCTTCGATCGCGCCGTACTCGATGTCCTGGCCGGTCACCTTCGCGAAGCTGCCGTGGATCATCGGCGACTTGGTGTGGCCGATGGGGTTGCCGATGACGGCGTACTTGTCGGTCATGCTGCGTTCCCCCTCATGCGCTGTAGAGCACGCCATCGGCCTGCATGTCGGCGATCTGGGCGGCGTCGAAACCCAGGCTCGCGGCGATTTCGGCGTTGTGCTCGCCGAGCTCCGGCGCCACCTGCATGGCCGAGGTGTCGCAGCCCGACATGCGGAAGGGCAGGTTGGCCAGGCGGATCTTGCCGAGCACCGGATGCGCCTGCTCGATCACCATGCCGCGCGCCTGGATCTGCGGATCGGTCAGCACTTCGTCGATGCGCTGCACCTTGGCGCAGGGCACGTCGATGCCGTCGAGCATCTTCAAGACGTCGGCAACCGGACGCGCCGCCACCCAGGGGCGCACCACCTCGAGGATCTCGAGGCGGTTCGCATTGCGCCCGGCCGCGGTGTGCAGGCGCGCGTCGCCGCCGAAGCCCGCGGGTCCGCCCGTCTCCTCGACCAGCGCAGCGAAGCGCTTCCATGCGTCGTCGACCTGCGCGGCGATGACGAGGTCGCCGTCCTGCGCGCGGAACACGCCGTACAGCGTCGAATTGGGCATGTCGTGGCCGGTCTGCACCGGGACTTCCTTGCCACCGGAGAGCGTGTAGCACTGCACCGCATACTCGTGCATCGACACCAGCGTGTCATACAGCGCCATGTCGATGTGCTGGCCGCGGCCCGACTTCGCGCGGCCCAGCAGCGCAGCGTTGATCGCTGCCACGGCGTGGATGCCGGTGTACATGTCGCCCAGCGAGATGCGCAGCAGCGGCGGCGCCTCGCCGGGGTTGCCGACCATCTGCATGATGCCGCTCTTGGCCTCGGCGATGAGGCCGAAGCCGGCGCGATGCGAATCCGGCCCGGTGTGGCCGTACGCGGAGATCGAGCAGTACACGAGGCCCGGATTCGTCTCGGCCAGTTCCGCATAACCCAGCCCCAGCTTGTCCAGCGCACCGGGGCGGTAGTTCTCGACGAACACGTCGGCGCTGTCGACCAGCTTCTTCATCAAGGCGCGGCCGCGCGGGTCCTTGGTGTTGACCGACAGTCCCTTCTTGCCCATGTTCTGCTGGAGGAAGTAGCCGCTGTGATCGCCGACGAACCAGGCATGCTGCCGGCCCGCGTCGCCCGAGCCAGGCCGCTCGACCTTGATGACTTCGGCGCCCAGCGCCGCGAGGCAGCGACCGACGTAAGGACCGGCCAGGAAGTGGCTGTAGTCGATGACGCGGATGCCGGCCAGCGGCAGCGTCTGTTGTGCCGCCGCGTTCATGCCGGCCTCCTCGGCACCATCACGCGGTGCTCGCCCTTCTGCACGACTTCGTCGCGCTGGTTGAGCAGTTCGGACGGCAGCACCAGGATGCCCCAGCCCGGCCGGCTCCTCGACTCCCGCTTGGCCCCGACGCGGAACCGCACCCGCACCGTGTCGCCGAGCTTGATCGGCGCCACGAAGCTCCATTCCCAGCCCAGCGACATGCCGGGCATGAAGCGCATGTCGCTCCGGGTCTTGAGGCCATCGGCCACCGACAGCCCGAACAGTCCGTGGGCGACGCGGGTGCCGAACGGCGTGGTGCGGGCATAGGCCTCGTCGGTGTGCACGGGCGTGTGGTCGCCCGTCAGGTCGGCATAGGCCATCACGCGGGCTTCGGTCACTTCATAGGCCGGGCTGATGCATTCCTCGCCGACGACGGCGTCGTCCCAATACTTGTCTTCGATGGTGAGAGTGGTCATGGATGTCTCCGACGGATTGAAAGGTTCAGGCGCGGGGATCGATCGCCAGCGCCTTGGCGACGGCGCCGGGGCTCGCCTGGATGAACTCGACGGCCAGGCCGTCCGGCAGGCGCAGCCAGTTGCGGCCTTGCGGCATCTCGGTGACGCCGAAGGCCTTCGCGGCGGCGAGCGCGGCCTCGAGGTCTTCGCACATCACGCCCAGGTGGCCGAGGCGCCCCTCGGGACCGTCGTGGTCCGGCTTGGCCATGAACTGCATGCCGCCGACCGTCCAGTACTGGATCGGCTCCTCGGCGGTGCCCTGCACTTCGCGCATGGTCATGCCGCAGACGTCGTGGAAGAACTTGATGTGCCAGTGGATGTCGCGCACCCAGATCGCGACGTGCTCGACGTAGGCTCTCGGGGGTGTGGCTCGGGTGTTCATTTCGCCTCCATGCGGTGCTCGATGCCCTTGATCGCGGCGACCAGCGTCTGGTTGACGGGGGTCGGCACGTTGTATTTCCGGCCCGTGCGCACCACCGAGCCGTTGATGAAGTCGATCTCGGTGATCGAGCCCTTCTCCAGGCTCTGCAGCATCGAGGTCTTGAATTCGTAGGGCAGGCCCTCGGCGGCCATCAGCCAGGCCTCGCGGGGCGCCTTGATCGACAGCTTGACGCCGTCGGCCTCGGCGACTGCCATGGCCTCCGCAACGGCGGCGATGGCCGTGGCCTCGATCTCGGGCACCGCGTAGAGGCTGCCGTAGACCTGCCCGGTGATGCCGCTGAGCGCCCCGGTCGAGACGTTGACGAGCAGCTTGTCCCACATCACGCCCACGATGTTGTCGCTGACCTCGCAGGGGAGCCCGGCACGGGCGAACTCGGCGGCGATGGCCCTGGCGCGCTCGCTGAAGCGGCCGTCGAGCTCGCCGATCACGGTGCGCTTGCCCTGCGTTCCGGCAATGATGCGGCCCGGCCCGAGCATCACGCCGCCGACGTAGGTCTTGCCGGCCAGCACGTGCTCGCTGCCCGCCACTTCCGCCAGGATCTCCTCATGGCCCATGCCGTTCTGCAGCGACAGCAGCGCCGTGCGCGGGCCGATGACCGAGCGCGCGCCTTCGATCGCCGAACGCGTCTGGAAGGACTTGACCAGCACGACGACAAGGTCCGGTGCCTCCAGGCCCGAGCAGTCGGGCACGGCGCGCACCTTGACGACGCGCTCCGTATCGCCGGCCTTCATGCGCAGGCCATCGCGGTTGATCGCGTCGACGTGGGCCTTGGACGAGTGGATCAAGGTGACGTCGGACCCCGCCGCCGCCAGGGTCCCGCCGATGGCGCACCCCAGTGCGCCGGCGCCGAGAAAGTAGATCTTCATGTGGGTCTCCGCGTGGAATGACCCGACGATAGGGATCCGCCATCATTCAGCCCATGGCATGGACCGAATGCTCTACATTTCGTTTTGAAATGGAAGGCGGCGTATGGACATCGACGAAGACATGCAGGACGGCACGGCCCTTCCCAGCATCAAGCTCCTGCGCCTGTTCGAGCTCCTCTACAGCACGAACAGCGTGACGCGGGCAGGCGAGGCCATGGGCCAGAGCCAGCCGACGGTGAGCAACTGGCTCGGGAGGCTGCGCCGGCAACTGGGCGACGAACTCTTCGTGCGGACCGCGACCGGCATGCAGCCGACGCCGCGCGCAGAGGAGCTGATCGTGCCGGTGCGCGAGGCGCTGGCGGCGCTGCGTCGCGTGGCCGCGCCCCCCGAGGCCTTCGATCCCTCCAGCGCGACGCGGCGCTTTCGCATCTGCATGACCGACGCGAGCCACATCACGCTGCTGCCGCGCCTGTTGGCGCATGTTCGCGCCGTGGCGCCGGGTGTCCGCCTCGAAGCCGCGCGCATCGACGACCAGACGGGGCAGGCGCTGCAGTCCGGCCAGGCGGACCTGGCGATCGGCCTGGTGCCCTGGCTGGAATCGGGCTTCTACCAACAGGTGCTCTACCCGCAGGACTGGGTATGCCTCGTGAACGCGCGCCATCCGCGCATCGGCGCCAAGGGACTGGGCCTGCGCGACTACAGGACCGAGGCCCATATCGGCATCGTGGGCGGCACCGGCGTCCAGCTGCTGAATGCGGCATTGGAGCGGCAGAAGGTCGAGCGGCGCATCCTGCTGGAGCTGCCGGGCTTCCTGGGGCTTGCGGCCATCGTGTCCACGACCGACCTCGTCGCGACGGTGCCGCGGCATATCGGCGAGACCCTCGCCAGCGCCAGTGCCGGCGCCTTGAAGGTGTGCGACTGCCCGGTGCCGGTGCCGCCCTTCACCGTCAAGCAGCACTGGCACGCCCGCTACCACCAGGACCCGGCCAGTCGCTGGTTGCGGGCCTTGTGCGAGATGTTGTTCGCGGCCAAGTCTTCGAAGGGAAGGGCGCGGAAGGTGAATTGAATGCCGGAGCCAACAGGCCCTGCGCCGTCGGTGAACCTTCAAGCGCTTCGACCAGAAAGTCCACCATCACGCGCACCTTGGCGCTGAGATGCCGACGGCTCGCGTAGATCGCCAGGATGTCGATCGGGGGCATGTGGTAGCCGGGCATGACCTCGACCAATCGGCCGGCCCGCACGTCCTCGCCGATGACGAAGCTCGGCTGCCAGATGACGCCCACGCCGGCGAGTGCCGCGGCACGAGCGGTGTCGCCGTTGTTGGCCCGGAGGGCCCAGCGCACGCGCACGGATTCGAGCGTTCCGTCGGGGCCGGCGAACTGCCACTCGTCGGAGGTCGCGCCGTACGTGTAGCCCAGGCACAGGTGCCGCGAAAGGTCCGCAGGGACCTCCGGCATGCCGTGGGTCGCGAGGTATCCGGGCGACGCGCAGACCAGGTTGCGCGAGCGGCCCAGGCGGCGCGCAATATGGTTTCCCGACGTGGTCCGCGAGATGCGGATGGCCAGGTCGTAGCCTTCTTCGACGATGTCGACCAGACGGTCGATGAGCGTGATGTCGAGCTCGACGTCGGGGTACCTGGCCATGAATCTCGGCCAGAGGGGCGCCAGCACGAGGCTGCCGAAACTCAGCGGCGCGTTGATGCGCAGGCGTCCACGCGGCTGGAGCGACGCGCTGGTGGCCAGCGCCCCGGTCTCTGCGACTTCTTCGAGGATCGACTTCGCCCGGTCGAACAATGCCTCGCCGCCTTCGGTCAGTGACAGGCGGCGCGACGTGCGATTGATCTCACCTCGAAACACCGAAAGGAAGTTCAGCATGAGCCCGACCCGACCCTCCTCCCTTCCCAGCCCTGGCCGCCGTTCACTGATCGCCGGCGCGGTCGCGGCCGGCGCTGCACTCGGCGTCGGCGCGACGGCGCAGGCTGCACCGGCCATCGACGCGGTGCCAGGCTTCCGCGCGGGCAGCGCGCAGGTGAATGGCACCCGTATCGGCTACCGCATCGGCGGGGCCGGCCCGGCGGTCGTGCTGCTGCACGGTTACGCCGAGACGGGGCACATGTGGAATCCTCTGATGCCGCTGCTCGCGAAGACGCACACGGTGGTCGTGCCCGACCTGCGCGGCGCCGGCAATTCGTCGAAACCCGAGACGGGCTACGGAAAGAAGAACATGGCCGTCGACATCCATGAACTCGTCCGCTCGCTGGGCATCCGCAGCGTCAGCATCGTGGGCCATGACATCGGCTTGATGGTGGCCTACGCGTACGCTGCCCAGTTTCCTTCGGAGACGGACAAGGTGGTGCTCATGGATGCCTTCCTGCCCGGTATCGGCGCATGGCAGAACGTCTGGCTCCTTCGCGACCTCTGGCATTTCCATTTCCACGGCCCGACGCCGCTGGCGCTCGTGCGCGGACGCGAACGCATCTATTTCGAGCATTTCTGGAACGACTTTGCGGCCGACCCCAGGCGCTCCGTGCCTGAAGCCGATCGCCGGCTCTATGCCAGGGCCTATGCTCAACCCGGCGGCATGCGTGCGGGATTCGAGTACTTCAAGGCCTTCGAGCAGGATGCGGCCGAGTTCGCGGAGCTGGGCAGGACACCGCTGCGGATGCCGATGCTGGTCCTGTCCGGCGAGAGGGCCGGCGGGACCTTCCTGATCGAACAGGGCAAGATGGTGGCGACCGACGTGCAGGGCGTGATCGTCAAGGGGGCCGGACACTGGCTGATGGAAGAGGCGCCAGACCAGGTCATGCCGGCGTTGGTCGCCTTCCTGGCCTAGCGTGAAGCGGGCCTCCTCATGCATGCATCAACGTGACCAAGGAGCATCGACATGGATCTTCAACTCAATGGCAAACTGGCTTTGGTGAGCGGCAGCACAGCCGGCATCGGTTACGCCATCGCGCGCACGCTGGCCCAGGAGGGCGCGAGCGTCATCGTCAACGGCAGGTCGCAGGCGGCGGTCGACCAGGCCGTGGATCGCATCCGCTCGGAGACGCACGGCACGGTGCTCGGCCATGCCGCGGACCTCAGCCGGGCCGACGCTGCCGAAGAGGCCGTGCGTCGCCACCCGGGCATCGACATCCTGGTCAACAACCTGGGCATCTTCGAGGCCAAGCCCTTCGAAGAAATCCCGGACGAAGATTGGCAGCGCTTCTTCGACGTCAACGTCCTGAGCGGCGTCCGCCTTGCACGCCTGGTGTTGCCGGAGATGAAGCGCGCGAACTGGGGAAGGATCATCTTCATTTCGAGCGAAAGCGGGGTGCAGATACCGACCGAGATGATCCACTACGGTGTGACGAAGACCGCACAGCTCGCGGTTTCGCGCGGACTTGCGGAATCGGTCGCCGGCACGAACATCACGGTGAACAGCGTGCTTCCAGGCCCGACCAAGTCGCGCGGCGTCGGCGATTTCGTGGAAGGCATGGCACGCTCGAGCGCCAAGAGCTTCGAGCAGGTCGAGGCAGAGTTCTTCGACCACGTGCGCCCGACATCGCTGATCAAGCGCTTCGCTTCACCGCAGGAGGTGGCATCGCTCGTGGCCTATGTCGCCAGTCCGCTCGCGTCGGCGACCACGGGCGCCGCCCTTCGCGTCGACGGCGGTGTCGTCAAGAGCGCCTTCTGAGGCCAGGCCCCGTCCCAGCAGCTCCATGAATCCCGGAACCGCACGCCTCAGCGCGCATCCTCGATATTGAGGATTTTCCCCAGTCCCAGGAAGTAGTTGGCGAAGGCGAGCACGGCCGCCGTGACCGCGATATAGACCACCGAGAGCGCCGCCAGGGTCGGGTCCGCGAACTCGCGCACATAGTTGTACATGGAGACGGGCAGTGTCTGCGTGTCCTGCGTGGTGACGAACAGCGAGGCGGTGAATTCGCTGAAGGACATGATGGCCGCGAACAGCCAGCCGCCGAAGATCCCCGGGGCGAGCAGCGGGATGGTCACGGTCAGGAGCACTTTCAGTGGCGACGCGCCCAGGCTGGCCGCGGCCTGCTCCAGGCGTTCGTCGAGGTTTTCCATCGACACGTAGACGCTGCGCATGACGAACGGGAGCACCAGCATCACGTGGCAGAGGATCACTGTCCCGTAACTGCGGTGAACCTGTGCCTGCGACACCAGGATCAACAAGCCGAGGCCCAGCGTGAAGTGCGGCACCACGAGGGGAGAGTGCAGGATGGCCAGCAGCAACTGCTTGCTCGGAAACTCGGTGCGCTTGACCGCGATGGACAGGCAGGTTCCGATGACGAGCGCCAGGAAGGACGACCAGCCCGTGACCACCAGGCTGGCGCGGAAGCCGTCCCGGAAGTCGGGGTAGGTGAACACGCGGGCGAACCACGCCAGCGAATACGACTCTGGCGGAAAGGCGATGATCGCCTTTTCGTTGAAGGCCGCGAGGGTCACGACGACGACCGGCAGCAGCACGAAGGCGAGCAGGAGGGCAATCAGCAACGGGCCGGCGACACGCAGTGCCAGCGGCGTCGCACGCCGGATTCGACGGGCCATGTCAGTGCCCTCCCACGGCCGTGAGGCGCCGGGTGAAGAAGCCCAGGACGAACAGGGCGGCCGCGGTCAGGGCCAGGCCCATCACACTCAGGCTCGCTGCGAGGGGAAAGTTCATGGACGAGAAGCCGAGTTGGTAGACCAGGGTCGAGACCGTCGGTACGCGGCCGCCGCCGATCATCTGCGGCGTGGCGAAGGCGCTGAAGGTCCAGGCGAAAGAAGTGGTGATGCTGGCCAGGATGCCCGGCATCGACAGGGGAAGCGTGACGGTGCAGAAGGTGCGCACCGGGCCCGCTCCGAGGCTGTAGGCTGCCTTCTCGTAGTCCCGGTCGATATGCGAGATGGCCGTTGCGAGCATCAGCACCACGACCGGGATCGTGACGTGCACCAGCGCCACCACGACGCCCAGGTGCGTGAACATGAGGTTGAGCGGCCATTCGATGATGCCGAGCTGGCGCAGCACGCCGTTGATGAAGCCGTTGCTGCCCAGCACCGCGATCCACGAATAGGTGCGGACGATCTCGCCCAGAAAGAGCGGCGTGATGGAGACGACCAGGATGAACGACTTGAGGGCGCGGTTCTTCACCCTCACCAGCGCGTAGGCGAGCGGATAGGCCGCCAGCAGCGAGAAGACGGTGGTTTCGACGCTCAGCAGGAGGGTGTTGATGAAGGCGTCGACATAGACGGACTTTCCCATGCCCTGGAAGTTGGCAAGGGTGAAGCCGCCCACGTCGAGCGAGCCGGGGACGAAGGCGCGCAGGCTGAACTGGAACACCGCCGCCAGCGAGACGGCGATGCACAGCGCGATGAAGACGGCTGGAGAGACCAGCCACGTGCGTAGCGGTGAACGCATGCGTGAAGAACCTTGCGATTTCCCGGCGTCAGTTCATGATGTTCTCGGTGAACCACTTGCGCCACTCGGCGGTCTTTTCGGCGCGCAGCTTGTCGTCGACCACGATCGTCTGCTTGCTCCATTGCTCCTTCGTGGTGAAGACGCCCGGAAGCTTGGCGTCCTCGGCCGACACCTTCGCGTTGTCGACCACGGGGCTGGCCTTCTTGGATGCAACGATCTTCGACTGAACGTCTGCCGACAGCGCGATGTTCAGGAACTTGTAGGCAAGATCGGTTTTCGTGCTGCCCTTCATGATGCCCATGGTGTCCACGCCGAGCACCGCGCCTTCCTTGGGCATCGCGACCTTGACGTTCACGCCCTGGCCGACCATGTGATAGGCGTTCATGGACAGGAGAACTTGCACCGGCGTTTCGCCCGAGGCGATCAGCTGCTGGCTGTTCGCATCGTTGGTGTAGAAGGCCTTGAAGTTGGGCTTGAGTGCCTTGAGCTTGTCCTGGCCCTTTTCCCAGTTCTTGGCGTCGGCCCCGGAGAGCATGGCCGAGACCGCGATCAGGTGGCTGGGATCGAAGTCCGGGGCGGCGATCCTGCCCTTGAGCGCGGGCTGCCAGAGGTCGTTCCAGCTCTCGAACTTCAGGCTCGGGGGCACGAGGTCGGGCCTGTAGCCGATCGAATAGACGTAGGCCCAGCTGCCGATGTGGTACGGGCTGATCTTGGCGCGGTCCACCATGTGGCCGAAGTTGGGGATCTTGGTGGTGTCCAGCTTCTCGAACAGGTCGCCGTTCACATAGAGCCATCCGACGTGGGACGTGGTGAAGGTGATGTCGCTTTCGGGCTTGGAGGCGAGCTTGGCCTTGTTCAGCCGATCGATGGTGCCGCCGGTGATGTACTTGACGGGCACGCCGGTCTGCCGGGTGAACTCCTTGCCGATGTTCTCGTCGATGAGGTCGCGGAAACTGCCGCCCCAGGTACTTACGACCAGCGCGTCCTGTGCCCAGGCGGCGGTACCGCTGAAAGCGCAGGAGAGCAGGCACAGTGTCAAAAGCTTGCGAATCATCTAGGTATCCTCAGTCGATCGGGTTCGAAACCACGGGAAAAAAATGAACTGCCGCAGGGCGAGCTGGCTTGTCGGGCGTCCGCCCTTCGATGCAAGCACCGCGCCAATCCACTCGCTCCCATGGCACCTGTCGGACCTGCCGCATTTCCCGGTGGTCAGGTCACGGAGCGTGATGATGTGAAAGCCGGGCCTCGCGGCCAAGTCGCCTTTTTCTTAGAGGTGCCTCGCATTTCTTGAGGGGGCGCCCGGTCCTCCGTCAAAAAGGCGTTCGGGAGGCCGGTCGATGCGAGTTGGAAATTCCTAAACGGCCGGCCGGAAAAAACAAATGGCACGTTTGTTGCACCTGCAGGACCATCGCAGACGGGCCCCTTCGCGGCTCCCACCGCGGCGCGGCGTCGCGGCGTGAATCCGTCATCGACCATGAAGCACACTCGCATCCGCACGTTCAATACGAAAGATACCTATCCGGAACAGAAGCTCGACAACGACCTTTGCCAGGCCGTGGTTGCGCGTGGCAGCACCGTTTTTCTGCGCGGCCAGATCGGTCAGAACCTCGACACTTCGGAGAGCGTGTGCATCGGTGACGTGGCGGGTCAGGCCGAGCAGGCGATGGCCAACATCGCGATGCTGCTGAAGGAGGCCGGCGGGGAGATCCAGGACATCTGCAAGATCACCATCTACATCATCGACCCGCGCTACCGTGAAGCGGTTTACCGGGTGGTCGGGCGCTGGCTCAAGGGCGTTTTCCCGGTGTCCACGGGGATCGTGGTCTCCGCGCTGGCCCGCCCCGAGTGGCTGGTGGAGATCGACGCCACGGCCGTCATCCCTGATTGAGTTCAACGGCCACCCACGCACCATGACTTTCTCCATCGTTGCGCGCTGCCCCCGCAGCGGCCAGTTCGGCGCCGCCGTGGCGTCTTCGTCGCCCGCCGTGGCGGCGCGCTGCATTCGCGGACGCAAGGGCGTCGGCGCGGTCGCCAGTCAGAACATCACCGACCCGGACCTCGGCCCGATCGCACTCGATCTCATGGGCGAGGGGCGCACGCCCGAGGAGGCGTTGCAGGAGCTGCGGCAACGCCCCTTCATCGAGTACCGGCAACTGATGGCCATCGACGCGAGCAACCGACCGACGATCTTCACCGGCGACAAGGCGCTGGGCACCTTGGCAGGCGCCGTCGGCACGCACGCGGCTTGCGCCGGCAACATGCTGGCGTCCACGGAGGTGCCTCGCGCAATGTTGGCCGCGTTCGAGGCCGCCAAAGGGGTATTGGCCGAGCGGCTGATGCAGGCCATGCGCGCGGGACTGGCTGCCGGCGGCGAGGAGGGGCCCGTGCATTCCGCCGGACTGCAGGTCTACGGCGGCGAGAACTGGCCCGTCGTGGATCTCCGCGTGGACTGGAGCGAAAGCGACCCGGTCGCGGCGCTGTATGCGGTGTGGAAGGTCTACGAGCCGCAGTGCGATGCCTACGTCACGCGCGCGCGCGATCCGCGTGCGGCGCCCAGCTTCGGGGTTCCCGGCGACCTGTGAATCCACCGCCGCCTCGGGTGGCGGTGCGGTCCCGCATCGCTACACTGAACGGCCAAGCGTCAGCGTTTCTACCCCCGTCACATGCTCAACCGCGTCTCCTTGCGTCAGATGGAATATTTCGTCGCGACGGCCAAGCACGGCAGCATCGCCGGGGCTTCCGCGCAGATCCACATCTCGTCGCCATCGATATCCGCGGCCATCGCGCACATCGAATCCGAGCTCGGGGTGCAGCTCTTCGTGCGTCATCCGTCCAAGGGGCTCGGATTGACGGCGATCGGCACACTGGTGCTGCGCCACTGTGAAGATCTCCTGGAGCGCTCCTCGCGCCTCTACGAGATCGCCACCGATTCGAGCGACGCGATCCAGGGGGTGCTGCGGGTGGGGAGCTTTCAGTCGCTCACGGCGATGATCGCGCCGGAGGTGATCTTCGGCTTTTCTCGAGCGTTCGAAAAAGTCGAGATGCACATGGTGGAAGGCGATCAGGAAGTCCTGATGAGCAAGCTGCAGGCGATGGAGATCGATCTCGCCATCACCTACGACCTGCAACTCAATGATGACATCCACTTCGAGGCCCTGGCCACGCTGCCTCCCTATGTGCTCGTGGGGGAGCTGCATCCGTTGGCCGAGCAGAAGGCCGTCACGCTGGAGGAGCTGGCGCCCCAGCCGCTGGTGCTGCTGGACCTGCCGATGAGCAGGGACTACTTCACCTCGCTTTTCATCAAGGCGGGCGTGACGCCCAATATCGTCGCGCGCTCGCGCTCGGAGGATGCGGTGCGCTCCATGGTGGCCAACGGCATCGGCTATGCGATCTTCAATGTTCGCCCCAAGTCCAACCAGTCGCTCGACGGCAAGCGCATGGTGCGCGTGCGCCTTGCGGGTGCCAACAGGCCGATGCTGCTGGGCCTTGCCACCTACAAGCCGATGAAGCAGTCCCGCCTGTCGAAAGTCTTCATGGAGCGCTGCCGCGCCTACATCTCCGACCAGTACATCCCCGGCATGAGCGCCGCCAGCTTCTTCGACCCCCGCGTGCCGGGGGCTTGATCCGTCCCACTGCACCAGGCAACCCCAATTGGAACATTCGAAGGCCTCGTCGAGCATTGCACTGCTGCGCGAACTGATTGCATTCCCATCGGTCTCCCTCACACCGAACATCGGTCTGATCGAGCGTGTACGGCAGATCCTCCAGGAGGCAGGCATCGAGGCCATCCTCGCGCAAGATCCCCAGGACCCGACGCGGACGAACCTCTTTGCAAGCGTCGGCCCGGAGGGCGTGCCTGGGCTGCTGCTGTCCGGGCACACCGACGTGGTGCCGGTCGCAGGCCAGCCGTGGACCTCGCCGCCGTTCGAGGCCACCGAGAAGGACGGACGCATCTACGGTCGCGGCGCGGCCGACATGAAGGGATTCGTCGCTTGCGCGGTCATGGCCATGGTGGAAGCCGCGCGCCGGCCGCTCCAGCGGCCGCTGCAGCTCGCGCTGTCCTTTGACGAAGAGATCGGCTGCGTCGGCGTGCGTCATCTTCTGCGCCGGCTCGAGACCACGCTGCCCGCGCCGTTCCTGTGTGTTGTCGGAGAGCCGACCCTGATGAAGATCGGCACCGGACACAAGGGAAAGGCGGCCTATCGCGCCGTCTGCTGCGGCGAGGCGGGGCACTCCGGCCTGGCGCCGCGCTTCGTCAACGCGGTGCACATGGCCGCGGACCTGGTGGCGTCGCTTCGCGACGTGCAGAAGGAGCTCGCGGACACCGGTCCGCGGGAGACGGGCTACGGCGTTCCTTACAGCACGGTCCATGTCGGCGTCATCCAGGGCGGCCGCGCGCTGAATATCGTCCCGAGCGAATGCGAAGTGCGGTTCGAGATCCGCAACGTGTCCGAAGACGATCCGGCGAAGATCCTCGACCGCGTGATGCAGCGTCTGGCGCAACGCGCCGCAGCCGAATCCACGCATCCGGACGCATCGCTGCCGACCATGGAGCTGTCCAACAGCTATCCGAGCCTGAGTACGCGCGAAGATTCGGAGGCCGTGGCGTTGCTGTCCTCGTTGCTTCCGCCCGGGACGCCCTGCACGAAGGTCGACTACGGCACGGAAGGCGGTCTCTTCCGCAGGAGCTGGAAGGACACGCAGGTGCTCGTTTGCGGACCGGGCAGCATCGAAGTGGCGCACAAGGCGGACGAGTACGTCGAGATCACGCAGATCGAGGCCTGCGACCAGCTGCTCGCGGGCCTGGTCGCGCATCTCTGCACCTGACCAGGCGGCGGGCAGCCGCCTTGCTGCGCCGCCCGGTCTACGGCTTGCTGTAGGCCATGTAGGCGTCCTGGATCGCGATGTGGTCGGCGATGTACTTCGCGTCGTGCCAAACGCCATAGATGAAGGACGAAGCGCGGTTCACCAGGTTCGGCAGGCCGAGGAAGTAGATGCCGCTCTCCGCGGAGATGCCGCGCTTGTGGAACGGGGCGCCCTGCTCGTCGAAGGCGTTGACTTTCAGCCAGCTGAAGTCGAACGTGAAGCCCGTCGCCCAAAGGATGGTGGAGATCCCGGCCTCGGCCAGGTCCAGCTGCAGGATCGGGTTGGTGAGGCAGTCCGGGTCCGGCAGCAGTTCCCACGCCTCGGGCTCGGGCGGGAAGGGCAGGCCGTTCTGCTCGATGTAGCTGTCCGCTTCGCGCAGGACGTCGAAATAGGCCTGGTCGCCTTCAGCCACGTTCCGCGCCAAGCCTTCCTCGAACGCCAGCACGCCGTTCTGGTAGGACTTGGTCAGGCCGACCAGCGTGATGCCCGCATGGGCCAGGCGCCGAAAATCCACCGTCTTGCCGCCCTCGTAGCCGCTGACGGCGAAAGCCACGTGCTGCTTCTTGGGGCGGATCTTGACTTCGTCCCACAGGCCCAACGCGCCGAGCCACCAGCAATAGTCCCGGCCCCGGTACGCGCGCGGCGGACGGTAGTGCTCGCCCACCGAGAGGTAAACCGTGCGGCCCGCCTGGCGCAGCTCCTCGGCGATCTGCGACCCCGATGCGCCTGCGCCGACGACGAGCACGGCGCCTTCTGCGAGCTGAGCGGGGTTCTTGTAGGCGGAGGAATGCAGCTGCTGCACGCTCCCGTCTTCGGGGACGATCCTGGGATAGGCGGGGCGTTGGAAGGGGCCGGTTGCCGCGACGACATTGCGCGCGTCGATCACGCCGGCGGAGGTCGTCACCTTGAATCCGGGGCGGCCTTCATGGCGCGCCACCGAGGTCACCTCCACGCCGGTGCGCACGGGCGCCTTCAGCATCCGCGCATAGTCTTCGAAGTACTTCGCCATCCGGTCCTTCGGCGGAAAGGCTTCCGGCGAAACGTCCTCGAACTTCATCGAGGGGAAGCGGTCGTGCCAGGCCGGTCCGTTGGCCACCAGTGAATCCCAGCGTTCGGAGCGCCAGCGCTCGGCGATCCGGTGACGCTCCAGGACGAGATGGGGGATGCCCATCAGCGAGAGGTGTTCGCTCATGGCGATTCCGGCCTGGCCGGCGCCCACCACGAGGGTATTGATCTTTTCCACAGACATTCAGGTTCCTAAGAAACGGACAGACTTCGAGAATCGCGCCGGGAAGTGTGAAGACGCGTCCGGACTTTGAGAACCACGTTTTTTTGAAGGCGGGACTTCGGAAAAAGCAAAGTGACCATGGCGCTTCGCTCGAGGCCTTCAGCACACGGTCTTTCGTTTTTTCCGAGGGGCGCCCTCAATATCGACAAAGCGTCGAAAGCGGCGGATTGGCTTATCGTCCGCGGCGATGCCGGGCGCTGCAGGTCCCGGCCCCGTCCATCGCAACCCTGGAACCATGAACGCAGAGAACCCGCGCGCCGCTGTACGGCCAGGCCATACCCCTCAGGACTCCGCCATCGCGGTGAGCCTCGAAGGCGTCGTGAAGAAGTACCACGAGCAAACGGTGCTGCATGAACTCACGCTGAAGATCCGGCGCGGCGAATTCCTCACGCTGCTGGGACCCTCCGGATGCGGCAAGACCACCTTGCTCAACCTCATCGCGGGATTCGCCGAAGCGGACAACGGCGAGATCTTCATCGACGATCAGCTCGTCACGGCAGAGCCGGCGCACAAGCGCCAGATCGGCATCGTGTTCCAGAACTACGCGCTCTTCCCGCACATGACCGTGGAGCGCAACATCAGCTACGGCCTTCGCATGCGCGGCACGCCCCAGGATGAAGTCTCCAGGCGCGTCGAGGAGGTCATGTCGATGGTCAAGCTCGACGGCCTGGGGCATCGCAAGCCGCGCGAACTCTCCGGCGGCCAGCAACAGCGGGTGGCGCTGGCGCGCGCGCTCGTCATCCGGCCCAAGGTGCTGTTGCTGGACGAGCCCTTCTCCGCATTGGACAAGAGCCTGCGCGCCGCGATGCAGGTGGAGATTCGCGACATCCAGCGCCGGCTCGGCGTGACCACCGTCTTCGTGACGCACGATCAGGGCGAGGCGCTTGCGATGTCGGACCGCATCGCCGTCATGTCGGCTGGCGTGATCCGCCAGATCGCGCCGCCCGCGGAGCTTTACCGGAGCCCTCAGGATCCGTTCGTCGCGTCCTTTCTCGGCGACGTGAACATCCTTCCGGCGTACTACCACAGCCGCAACGCCACGGACATTCAACTGCGCCTCGGGGCCGGCCTGCTGAGCCTGCCGCACGAGCGGTTGGTCGGCGGTTCACACGAAGGAGAGCGGCTCGATGTCTACGTGCGTCCCGAGCACATCCTCTTCGAGAACCTGCATCCCGGTTCGGTGTTGAGCGGAACCGTCGTCAATCACGTGTTCCAGGGCGACCATATCGATTCCTTCGTCGACGTGGAGATCCCCATGACCGGCCGGCAGGTCGTCAACGTCCGCAGTGCGGGCCTCGGCGCCATGCAGCGCTGGCCGATCGGTTCGGTGGTGGGGCTGAGCCTGCCGCAGGCCGAAGTGAGCGTTTTCCCGCCCAGGCCTTGAGCCGGGGTCCCTGCAAGTCATGACATCCATTCCTCTTTCGATGAAGGCCGTCGTCGCCCGAGAGCCCGGAGATGCCAGCGTGCTGATGCTCGCCGACAGGCCGGTGCCCGAGCCCGGCGCGGGCGAGGTGCTGCTGCGCGTGCTTGCTGCGGGGGTCAATCGACCCGACATCATGCAGCGCCAAGGGATCGCCAAGCCGGGCGCCGGCATCACCGACGTGCTCGGGCTCGAGGTGTGCGGGGAAGTGGCGGCATGCGGCCCGGGCGTCGACCGCGGCTTGCTGGGGCAGCGCCTGATGAGCCTGGTGCCCGGCGGCGGCTACGCCCCGTGGTGCGTGGCGGCTGTCGATCATTCCTTCCCGGTGCCGGCGAACCTCTCGGATGCGGAGGCGGCTGCGCTGCCCGAAGGCCTCTTCACCGTGTGGCACAACCTGTTCGAGCTGGGGCGCCTCGCCATGGGCGAGACCGTGCTGCTGCATGGCGCGGGCGGCGGCATCGGCACGCTCGCTGTTCGAATGGCGCACGCTGCCGGCGCCACCGTGATCGCAACCGATGCGCACGCGCAGCGGTTCCCGAGCCTCGAGGCGATGGGCGCGGACAAGGTCATCTGCTGGCCCACCACCGACTTCGTGCAGGCCTGTCTGGACCACACGGGTGGCCGTGGCGTGGACGTGGTGCTCGACGTGGTCGGTGGCGACTACGTACGGCGCAATCTCCAGGCCATGGCGTTCGGCGGGCGCCACGTGAGCCTGTCGTTCATGCAGGGTTCATCGGTGAACGTCGAATTGCTGACCCTGATGCAGCGGCAACTGAGCCTGCACTCGTCCACCATGCGTCCCCAGACCCACCAGGAGAAGGCCCGCATGGCCGGACGCATCGCTGCGCATGTGCTGCCGCTGATCGCGCGCGGGCGAATCGGCCCGCGCATCCATGCCGCCTTCGGGCTGAGCGAAGCCGCGGCGTCTCATGCGTTGCTCGAAAGCGGCCAGGTCTTTGGCAAGCTCGTGCTGCTGCCCGAGGAAGCTGCCGCCTGAGGCGACCGACACCATGAAGCTCCTCTTCGCACCCACTTCGCCGTTCGTTCGCAAGGTCATGGTCTGCGCCCACCTGACGGGACAGGCTGCTGACATCGAGCTGTTGGACAGCGCCGCCCACCCGGTCCGGCGCGATGCACGCATCGGCATCCACAATCCCCTGGCCAAGGTTCCGACGATGGTCCTGGACAGCGGCCAGGCGCTCTACGACAGCCGGGTGATCTGCGAGTACCTGGCCTGCCGTGCGCAGGACGTCGGTCTCTTTCCGCTGCACGGCGAAAAGCGGTGGCAGGCGCAGACGCGGCATGCGCTGGGCGATGGCATGCTCGACGCGGCGCTCCTCGCGCGCTATGAGCGGACCGCGCGCCCTGCGGAAATGCAATGGCCGGTCTGGCGTGAAGCGCAGCTGCAAAAGGTCTGGCTCGGCCTCGAGGCGCTCGAAGCGATGGCGGAGGACCTCGCTGTCGCGCACCCGACCATCGGCGAGGTCACCCTCGGTTGCGTGCTCGGCTACCTCGATTTCCGCTTTCCCGAGCTGGCCTGGCGAAAGTCCTTTCCCCGAACGCATCGCTGGAATGAAGCGTTCCAGGCCCTGCCTGCGATGCAGGCCACCCGTCCCTACGAAGTCTGAAGGCCATCATGAGCGAGTCCTCCTCCTTCCCCGACGTCGCCGTCTGGTTCCTCAATGGACCCAACGCCAACCTGTACGGCCTTGACGCCCACAAGGTGTACGGCACGGACAGCTTCCCGATGCTGCAATCGCGCTGCGAACAGAAAGCGGCCTCGCTCAACGCGTCGCTGCGCTTCCTTCAGTCGAATCACGAAGGCCAACTGGTCGACTGGATCCAGGAGGCCCGCGGCGTGGCCGACGGCATCGTCATCAACGCAGCGGGGTTGACCTACAGTTCCGTTCCCATCCTCGACGCGCTCCTGTCGTTCCCCGGCAAGATCGTCGAAGCCCACATGAGCAACATCTGGAAGCGGGAGCCCTTTCGCCACCATTCGTACATCTCCAAGGCCGCCGACGGCGTGATCGCCGGCCTGGGCGGCGACGGCTACGAGTTCGCGATCGAGGCCGTCACGAGGTTGGTGCGAAAGGCCAGGGCATGAAGGACGGAGCGGCTGCACCCTCGGGGGCACTTGCCTTCTACAGCAACTTCGACGACTTCGAGGCCTGGAAGGGCGCGCTGCAGGCGCAGATCCCCGAACTCGAGGTGATCCACTCGAGCGAGATCCGCGACCCGGCCGATGTTCACTACGCGCTTGTGTGGAAGCCTCCGGAAGGTTTCTTTGAAGGGATGGTCAACCTGCGCTTGATCATCAACCTCGGCGCAGGCGTGGATTCGCTGGTCAAGCGGAACGACCTGCCCGCCGGCGTGCCGATCACCCGGCTGACGGATCCGCAGATGGCGCGGATGATGGCAGGGTACGTGCTGTTCGCGGTTCTGCGGCATGCCCGCGATATTCCCTATTTCGAGCAGGCACAGCGCCAGGGGAAATGGGCCTATCGGCATCCACGCGCCCCGGAAGAAGTGCGTGTCGCCGTACTGGGGCTGGGCCAACTGGGCGCGGTCGCGGCCAGCGAGCTGAGCCGTCAGGGCTTCACGGTCCGCGGCTGGTCGCGCAGCCCGACCCGCATCGAAGGCGTGAGGTGCGATGCGGGCCTCGAAACGCTCGACGACGTCATTGCCGGCGCGGACATTCTCGTCGTGATGCTACCGCTGACGCCCGAGACCCGTGGCATGCTCGATCGACAACGATTGAAGCGCCTGCCCCGTGGCGCGGCTTTTGTGAACGTTGCTCGTGGCGCCCTGGTGGATCAAGAGGCGCTGACGGAATTGCTGACGAGCGGACACATTGGGGCCGCCACCCTCGACGTCTTCGAGCATGAGCCGTTGCCCTCGGCCGATCCCCTGTGGGGCATGCCCAACGTGCTCATCACCCCGCATCTCGCATCGGTCGCCATCCCGTCCTCGGCAGCGAAGCAGATCGCTTCCAATATCCTGCGCGTTTCCGATGGGGATGGTCCCGAGAATGTGATCGACCCTGCACGAGGCTATTGAGTCGCCGGATCGGATGCCCCGCGAGGCAGGCTCAAAATGCGCGTCACGGCCCTGATTCATTGCTCAACGGCGGGCCCCTGCCATTCATGATGGAGACGCTGAAATGCCCAACGATCCCAAGACAATCCTCGCGACCGCCAACGCCGCCATCAAGGACGGCGACTTCGAAGGTTTCTTGAAGTTCTGCACCGAAGACACTGTCTGGAACTTCGTGGGTGACACGATCCTGCGAGGCAAGCAGGCCGTTCGCGAGTGGATGGCCGTCGCGTACAAAGAGCCGCCCCGTTTCCAGGTCCACCACATGATCGGCGATGGCGACTTCGTTGCTGCGCTCGGCGAGATCACGTTGACGGACGACGAGGGGCGCACACGGAACCATGCGTACTGCGATGTCTGGCGGTTCCGAGATGGCAAGATGGCCGAACTGCAGGCTTTCGTCGTCCCTGCCTCGTAAAGACGGCGGAAACCGAAGGGCGAGGCGCAGATGATCGAGCGTATGCGGGTCACTTTCGAGTCGCGAGGCGTCGAATGCGCGGGATGCTTCTACTGGCCCGAGAAACCAAGGACCTCCTTGCCGTGCGTCGTTCTGTGCAACGGCTTTTCTGGAACCATGGACTGGCTGCTGCCCCGGTTTGCCGAAAGGTTCGCTTCGGTAGGATTCGCGGCTTTCGTGTTCGACTATCGCCATTTTGGTGAAAGCCAGGGTCGCCCGCGGCAGCTCATCAGCGTCAGTCGGCAGCGGCAGGACATCATGGCCGCTCTTCGCTTTGTCCGCGCTCAGACGAACATCGACGCGGGGCGGATCGTGCTCTGGGGCACATCCATGGGCGGAGGTCACGTGATCGACATCGCCTCCCGCGATCCCGGCATCGCGGCAGTCATCGCGCAGGTGCCCGGACTCGACTTCGTGCGCAAGGAGGCGCGGGCGACGATCGAGATTCCGCCCTCGACAGTCGCGAGGCTGCTTGCCGCAGCGGTATGGGACGGGCTGCGGGGTTTGCTCGGGCTGTCCCCCTGCTATGTCAAGGTGTTCGGTCAACCTGGCGAGCTCGCGATATTCACAGAACCCGCGCTGCAGGAGAGATTTCACGCCCTGATCCAAGGAAGCCCGACCTGGCGCAACGAGTTCACGCCGCGCTTCTATCTCGCGCCCCCCCGCTATCGTGACGGGACTGCCGAACGGATCAAGGCGCCCATGCTCGTCGCCATCGCCGAGGAGGACGTCTATGCCAATCCTGCGTTCCAGGCTCGGGTCGGCGGGCGCGCGCCGAACGGCGAGGTGAAGCGTTATCCCGGCGGTCACTTCGATGTCTATCACGGCCTCTTCGAGGAGACGGTGCGCGATCAGATTGGTTTTCTAAAGCGATACGTCGCAGGGCAAGGCTCCTCGACGTCGTCGCCCGCAAGCAGTCATTGATTGGAGCGGCCTCGCACGTCGGCCGCTTGGTCGTCGCGCACCGCCCGCGGATTCACGGGTGCGACTCGGCGCCACGCCCGTCCGATCGACCCGCCGCCTCCACCAGGAAACTGACCAGCGCCTGCACCCTCGCGCTGCGTCCCTTGCGCGTGGGCACCAGCACCACCACGGGGGCGGCGCCGAATTCCCAGTCCGCCATCACGCGCTCGAGGCGGCCGGCGGCCAGGGCTTCGGCGGCATCCCATTGGGAACGGAGCACGATGCCCAGGCCATCCTCGGCCCATTGGCGCGCCACGCTGCCGTCGTTGCTGATGAACGCCGGGTTGATGCGCAGCGTCTCGCTCTTGCGGGCGCCGCTGCCTGCGCGCCGCATGTGCCACAGTGTCACGTCCTCGTCGTTCTCGCGGATGACGATGCAGGCGTGATAGGCCAGGTCCGCCGGGTTGCGGGGCGTGCCGTGCTCGCGCAGGTAGCCGGGGCTCGCGCACAGCCAGCGTTCGTTGGAGGCGAGCGTATGGGCCACCCAGGACGAGTCGCGCACCGCGCCCACGTGCACCACGGCGTCGGAATCGTGCCTGTCGGGCCACGGTGTTTCGCGCAGGTCCAGCTGCAGCCGCAGGGCCGGATGCAGGCGGGAGAAACGGGACAGCCACGGCGCGACCTGCGTGCGGCCATAGCCAAAAGACGCGGCCACCCGCAGCGTTCCGCTCAGGCGCCGGTCGTCGCGCTGCAGGGATTCGCGCAGGCCGTCGAACTTCAGCAGGAGTTCATAGGCCTCGCGCCCGAACCGCTCGCCTTCGGAGGTCAGGTGCAGCTTGCGCGACGTGCGGTTGGCAAGCACCAAGCCCAGCGAGGCCTCGAGCTTGCGCAAACGCATCGACAGCGCGGGCGGCGTGACACCGAGCGAGCGCGCAGCCGCGCTGAGCGAGCTCTCGCGCAACAGCGCGGCAGCCAGGCGAAGGTCTTCGATCTGCATCATTCAGCGGAGCTTAACTATTGATGACGCAAGAGTGAAGCCCGAAAGCGCCTTGGCACACCTAAAGTGAGCGGCATGCAAGACATTTCGACTCCCATTGCCGCCGCGGCCGGGCGCTATCCCCGGGCCGTGCTGTTCGACCTGCTCACTGCGCTGCTCGACTCGTGGACCGTCTGGAACGCGGCTGCGGGCTCCGAGCAGATGGGCCGTACCTGGCGCGCCGAGTACCTGCGGCTGACCTATGGCTGTGGCGCCTACGTGCCCTACGAAGACCTGGTGCGGCAGGCTGCCGCCACCGTGAGGTTGCCCGCCAGCGCCCCCCAGTCGCTGGAGGACCATTGGGACGAGTTGCCCGCATGGAGCGGCGCCACCGAACTGCTGCGGGCGCTCCAGCCTCACTGCAAGCTCGCCGTGGTGACCAACTGCTCGCGGCGTTTGGGCCAGCGTGCCGCCGATCGCCTGGGAATCGAGTGGGACGTGGTCGTGACCTCCGAGGAGGCGGGCTTCTACAAGCCCGATCCGAGGCCCTACCGGCTGGCCCTGGAGCGTCTGGACGTGCAGCCGGCCGAGGCAGCCTTCGTTGCCGGTTCAGGCTACGACATGTTCGGCACCGCCAGCGTGGGCCTGCGCACCTACTGGCACAACCGCGTCGGCCTCGCCCGGCCCGAAGGCGCACCGCCGGCGGAGGTCGAGTCGCCCACGCTCGATGACGCGTTGCCATGGCTGCGCGGCTTCCGACCGGCCGCTTCCTGATTCAACCCACCACTCCAGGACCTGCCCATGATCCGCTCCCTTCGCGTGGCCGGCAGCCTTGCTGCCCTCTGTGCCGGCTTGCTGACCGCATCCGGCGCATCCGCACAGGCGTTTCCGAACCGCCCGGTCACCCTGATCGTTCCCTTCCCGGCCGGCGGCCCCAGCGATGCACTGGCCCGCGCTGTCGCACAGATGATGGCTGCGCCCCTGGGCCAGCCCATCGTCATCGAGAACCTCGGCGGCGCGAATGGCGTCATCGGCCTGACGAAGGCGACCAAGGCCGCCGCCGATGGCTACACGATCTCCTTCGGAGGCATCGGCACGCACGTGGCCAACGTCGCGCTGTACAAGAAGTTGGCCTATGACCCCGTCGCCGATTTCGCGCCCATCGGCCCCGCAGGCGCGGCGCCGATGCTGCTGCTGGCGCGCGCCGACCTGCCGGCGAACGATCTGCGCGAGTTCAGCGCCTGGCTGGCGAAGCACAAGGACAAGGCCTCCTACGGCAGCGCGGGCGTGGGGTCGATTTCGCACTATGGCTGCGTGCTGTTGCTGTCTTCCCTCGGTCACAACGCCACGCACGTGCCCTACAAGGGGGTGGCCCCGGCCATCAATGACCTGATGGGCGGGCAGACCGATTTCATGTGCGACCAGACCACCACCGCGCTGCCGCAGATCGCCGGTGGACGCATCAAGGCCGTCGCCGTGCTGTCGGGCACGCGCCTCGCGCAGCTGCCGCGCACAGCCACCGCTGCGGAAAGCGGCCATGCCCTGGACGTGCGGTCCTGGAATGCCTTCTTCGCCCCGCGCGGCACCCCGCAGCCCGTGCTTGCCAGACTGACGGGCGCGCTGCAGCAGGCAGTGGGGGATCCGGCGCTTCGCAAGCAGATGGAAGGGCTGGGCGTCGACTTGCCCGCACCCGCCGATGCAACGCCCGCGGCCGTCACCGCGCTCATCGCGCGCGGCATCCGCGACGACGTGCCGGCCCTCAAGGCCAAGGGCCAATACCTGGACTGACCCGAAAGAACGATATGCAGAACAACCTCCCGAATCTTGCTGAGATCGACACCCCCGCAGCGATCGTGTCGCTTGAGCGCATGCAGCGGAACATCGCGCGCATGCAGCAGCAGGCCGATGCGTTGGGCGTGCGCTTCCGCCCGCACGTGAAGACCAGCAAATGCGCGGATGTGGTCGCGGCCCAGCTTGCCGCCGGCGCGACGGGCATCACGGTGTCGACGCTGAAGGAGGCCGACCAGTTCTTCGCCCGCGGCGTGACCGACATCCTCTATGCCGTCGGCATGGCGCCGCACCGGCTCGCACATGCGCTGGACCTGCGCCGGCGCGGCTGCGCGCTGCAGATCCTGACCGACAGCGTCGAGGGCGCGCAGGCCATCGCCGACTACGGCCGCGCGCACGACCACGCCTTCGAGGTGCTCATCGAGATCGACACCGACGGCCACCGCTCCGGCATCAAGCCGGGCGAGGACCTCCTGCTCGAGGTCGGCCGCGTGCTGCACGAGGGCGGCATGCGCCTGGCCGGCGTGCTCACGCATGCGGGCTCCAGCTACGAACTGCACACGCCCGAGGCCCTGGCCGCCCTGGCCGAGCAGGAGCGCGCCGGCTGCGTGCAGGCTGCGCAGCGCCTGCGCGACGCGGGCCTGCCGTGCGCCATCGTGTCGGTAGGCTCCACGCCCACGGCGCTGGAAGCCGCGTCGCTGGAGGGCGTGACCGAACTGCGCGCCGGGGTCTATGTCTTCTTCGACCTGGTGATGCGCAACGTCGGCGTCTGCAGCGTCGAAGACATCGCGCTGAGCGTGCTCACCACCGTCATCGGGCACCAGGCCGACAAGGGCTGGGCCATCGTCGATGCCGGCTGGATGGCCATGAGCCGCGACCGGGGCACGGGCAAGCAGCCGCGCGACTACGGCTATGGCCAGGTGTGCACCTTGGACGGGACGCCGATCGAGGGCTACCTGCTGTCGGCCGCAAACCAGGAGCACGGCATCCTGTCGCGCGAGGGCGCTGCGGACCCGGACATCGCATCGCGCTTCCCGGCCGGAACCCGCCTGCGCATACTGCCCAACCATGCCTGCGCGACCGGCGCGCAGTTCCCCGCCTACCAGGCGCTGGCCGCGGATGGCACGGTGCAAACCTGGAAGCGCTTCCATGGTTGGTGAGAACGCCCCTGAACCCCGCGATATGTCGGGCCCGGTCCATGTCGCAGTGCCCGCCCTGGCCCGGCCGGGCGGCCACTACAGCCATGCCGCCGTCGGTGGCGGCCTGGTCTTCATCGCCGGGCAACTGCCGATCACGCCGGAGGGCGAGCGTCTGGTCGATGCGGCGTTCGAAGCCCAGGCGGCGCAGATGCTTGCGAACATGCAGGCCGCGTTGCTGGCCGCGGGCTCAGGCATCGACAGGCTGCTGCAGGTGAGGGTCTACCTCGACGACATCGCCAACTGGCCGGCGTTCGACAGCATCTATGCGCAATGGGCCGGACCATCGCGCCCGGCCAGGACCATCGTGCCGACCGGCCCGCTGCACTTCGGGTTCAAGGTCGAGATGGACGCGATGGCGCTTGCGTGATCGGACGATTGACCGCTGAGGGGGCGGTGCGAGCGGCTACGGTCGGCCAGGAGCGGCCATTCGCCCAGTACGCACGATTGGGCCTGCGCGGAAATGTCGCGCAGGAGGCGCGGCTGGCCCATGCACTCGCGAATCAGCAGGCGCGGCGCGGTCGGTGACTGATGGCTTAGAAGGCAAACTGACGAGAGTCCCTGTCATTTGTTTTTTGGAGGGGTGCTAGATCTATTCGGTTTAAGGGCCGAATTATTTCCCTGGCGTCGTTTTGTTATCACGGCGGCGCTGATCCGGCTTGCCCGTTGATTTGGCTATTGGCTTAGGTCCTGGTGTAAGTGCCATCACGCTCTCCTCTGTGGTTCTAAAGTTAAGGCGTGCGCGCACTAACACATGGTGTAAAGCGGCACGCTGGGACGGGGTCAACTTGCCTCACTTTGACCATAGACGGCCAGGCGGGCGAACGGGTTTTCCCCTCTGGACGAAGATTTCTAGAGGCCGATATTGGCCAGCATCGCGTCATGTCAGACACAATCTTGCCTAACCTAGCGGGCTACATTTGGCCAGGAGCGGCCATTCGTCACGGCAGCTCAATGTTCCATCACTCTGGCGCGCAACTGCTACTTTGCTAGGTACATTGCAACCAAATCAAGCCTTCATTGCCGGCATAAGACTGGACTGCGACATGCAAGTGTTTTCTTCTTCGGCTGCGATGCCAAGCCGCAGCGGTTGCCGCGCCGAAGGTCTTTTGTGAACCTGGTCACGAACAAGATGCTTTGCATGATCCGGAGTCTTGTGCTCACGGCAATCCCTGCCGTTGCACAGCAAACTTGCTTCGCCACGTCCATATATATCGACTTGGATCAAGCGGTGAGGCAAGCAGACGTTGTTGCCGAGGTGGAAATCGTTGAGGGGCGACTTGCAATGGGCAGCGTCGGGCAGCGCTGCGGCGCCGTTTACGAGGCTGTAGTGCGGTCGACAGTGAAGGGCCCTTCAGTGGGCGCCCGGATCTCGTTCAGCCCTTTCAGTGGACATGGAATCGGCAACCGATACGTGGTGCTATTGGTCAAGGCCGGAGCGCCCGGCGACTCAACGTATTCGTACTTTAAGGATCCCTTGATCGCCAGCCGGACTCCTGCCGGCAAAGAGGAGGCGGCGCGTGCCCAATGCGAATCGGGCTACGCGCCACTGCGCGAGACAGGATGGGGGCTCGGAACAATCGAAGTCAAACCGAGCCCGCATTTCGACTACAGGCCAGCAGTCAGCATAAGAACCTTGAACTATGTATCTTCCACGCACTTCCCGAGCCACTGCGACTCGAAAATAGTCGATGAAACTTGCATAGGCAACACGGAGATTTTGCTCGACGAATTCCTCAACGGCCTTGCCATGATCTACGCAGGTACAAAGTGAGGTTGCTGCTGGCGAGGGTGAATCGGGAAGTGTCTAACATCCTCCGCCGTCGGCCAGTAGTGGCCGTTGAACATGAGGGAGAAATCATTGCCTGTAATGACGCACCTTTTGCCAGTCGACAAGCACGACCTGTCGAAGGCAGAAGCGATCATCGCTCTGGGCTACCCGGCCGTCGACGCGCTTCTTCCTGATTTGATCGCCTGGATGCAAGACATCAACTGGCCTGTCGCAAAGGTCTTGACCCCCCTTTCTGGCTGGCATCGGTGAACCACTGGCACCTCATCTGCGGGTGATCTTTGAGTCTGAGGACCACGCCTGGAAGTACTGGGTGCTCGACAAACTTGTTGCTCCGTCACCCAGGCTCACAGTGGCCCTCGAGCCATCCCTTTTGCGCATGGCCTTGGAGCCGAGCTCGGGTGAAGGCGACGAAGGGGTCGATGAGATCGCTCGAAGCATCTTGGCGACGAAAGCAGCCTGAGTAGGCAATGGCAACGTGTTTTTGGGTGTCTGCTATCGAGGATCAGGACGTCTCTTAGGGGCCCTAAACTGCCAGCCGAAAACTCCGAAGCGGTCCTTCGGAAGCCCCGGCGGCTCGAAGCCGAGGCTGCGTGAAAACCACGCAGCGCGGCCAAACCCAAAGTCGACCTCTCAGAACGCCCCCGGGATCGCCGATCCCTGAACAGCTCTGCCGCTCAAGCGCCGAACGCACCGTCGATCGTGTGCATTGCCCCGGTCACGAAGCCGGCCTCCGGACCTGCGAGCCATGCGACCATGCCGGCCACCTCTTCCGGACGACCATGGCGCTTGATGGCCATGAAGCTGTGCATCAGGTCTTTCATCGGCCCGTCTTCGGGGTTCGCATCGGTGTCGATGGGACCGGGCTGCACCACGTTGATGGTGATGCCCCGGGGACCGAAGTCGCGCGCCAGGCCGCGCGCCATGCCCTGCAGCGCCGACTTGCTCAGGGCATAGGAGGCCATGCCGGGCACGGGCATGCGGTCGCCGTTGACCGAGCCGATCACGATGATGCGGCCGCCTTCCGGCATCTTCCGCGCCGCCTCGACCGACGCGTGGTACGGCGACTGGACATTGATGCGGAACAGGCGGTCGATGGCGTCCGGGTCCTGCTCGAGCGCGTCGCCGAAGATCGCAATGCCGGCGTTCACGACCAGCACGTCCAGCGGCCCACTGTCGCGCACCCGGGCGATCACGGCGTCGCGGTCGGAGCTGTCGGTCTGCAGCGCGGTGCTGCCCGTTTCCTGTGCCAGCGCATGGGCCGCGTCCGGCGAGCCGGAATAGGTGAAGGTGACTTTCGCGCCGTCCGCGACAAAGCGCCGGACAATCGCCGCGCCGATCCCCCGGCTGCCGCCGAGCACCAGAACCGACTTTTCCTTGAACGATGACATGGCCATTCCTTTGATTAATGTAGTCGTTATTACATAATCCGCCGAGCGCAATGTCAAGGATTTTGTAATCATGACTACAAAAACACCCCGCCCCCGTGGGCGGCCACGCCGCTTCGATGCGGACGAGGCATTGAACACAGCCCAGCAGCTGTTCCATGCGAAGGGGTACGACGCCCTCAGCGTCGGGGACTTGACCCAGGCCCTGGGAATCAATCCGCCGAGCTTCTATGCCGCCTTCGGCAGCAAGGCGGCGCTGTACAAGCGCGTCCTCGACCGTTATGCCGAGACGGGCGCCGTGCCGCTCCAGCAGATCCTGCGGGCCGACCGGCCGCTGGCCGACGCCCTGGCGGAAGTCCTGGAGTTCGCCGCGCGCGCCTATGCGGAGCCGTCGGCGTCCGGCTGCATGGTGCTGGAGGGCATCCGCAGCAACGAGGCGGAAGCACGCGAGGCTGCCTGTGTCTTCCACGTCGCCGCCCAGGAGGTCATCCGCCGCTTCATCGCCGAGCGCCGTCCGGCGGACGCCGAACGGCTCGCCGATTTCGTCTCCACCACGATGGCCGGCCTTTCCGCGAGCGCGCGCCATGGGCAGACGCTGGAGCGCCTGCTGTCCACCGCACGCCTGGCCGGAACGGCTCTCGCGCAGGCACTTCGCGCCTAGGTCGGCTGGCCGGGTTCTGCCGGCCTGAAGGCCGCTCCCGCCCCATCACTCGAACCGTACCTCCGCCACCGTCGGCGCATTCGGATCCCTCGTCTCGGCATTCGCGATGGCGCCGTCCTTCCCGTTCCTGAACCAGTAGCGGCACCGGGTGCGGGAGATCATCGTCACGCACATCGAACCGTCTGCGTGGAGCACCCACTGGCCCGACGCGTGCCCTGGCCCGCTCAGGTTGACGAAGTCGACGCGGCCGTCCGAATGGAACTGCCAGCGCGAGACCATGCCGGTCGAAAGATTGCTCGAAACGATGGGCTTGCCGATCAAGGTGGCCTCGATCTCCGCTCTGCTCAGAAACACGCGGCCACGGAAGGACGCGGGCTCTTCGGAGATGGCGGGCACGACGGCGATGCAAAGCAGCGTGCGGACGACGTAGCGTGTGAACATGGCATGCCCCTCTCAGGTCGCGCAGCCGGCACGCGTTCAGCCGTGCGCGTGCGTGCAGGCGCTCGGTGGGCCAGTCGGTAACGCCCGATGGCGTTACATGGCATTAACTAAAAAGCGCTACATTGCTGCGCGCCAGATCCGGCCGGTGCGCGCGAACGAGGCCTGCTGCTTCCTGTGCGCCGCGGTCGCCGGGAGGCGGCGGGTCAAGACCGGGACGAGGAAGGCGGCATTCTTTTTCGGCGATGACACGGCTTGTGCTCCGATGGGCCCTCGGCAAGCTGGCCGTAGGGCGTTGAGGGTGGACCACGCAGACTCCGTGGCCGCAAGCCAGCGACGGCGGAAGAGCACTATGAGGGCAACTCAGCAGTGGCTTGTATGGCGCTGTGTCGTGCGTACCGTGCGTGTAAGCGGTCCGCAGATCGCACGCATGGTCCCGCCTCGGCGGGCGCTCGCGGCCGCCGGCTCAATACGGCGGCGCCTTGCGCGCCCGCTGCGACCGCGCCGCTTCGGTCCACCACGCGAGGTCGTCGGCGAAGCGCCCGAACGAGCGCTCCAGCGACTCGCCCGCGCTGCCGGTGGGCTTGCCGCTGGCGTCGAGCGTCTGCGAGATCGGCCCGACGGCGAGCGTGCTCGAGACCACGACCATGCCCATCTCCGACAGGATCGAATGCCAGACGGTGCCCGAGCGCACGCCCGAGAAGCGGCCGGCCGAATAGCTCGCGACGGCGGCGGGGCGCCAGAACCATTCCTCGAGGAAGTGGTCGGTGAGGTTCTTCAGGCCCGGCTGCGGGCCCCAGTTGTATTCGCCGGTCACGAAGACGAAGGCGTCGGCGCCTCGGATCTTCTGCGCCAGCGCCTCCATCGGCGCGGGGGCGGTGCCCTTGGGATACTCCTTGTACATGCGGTCGAGCATCGGCAGGCCCACGGCCTGGGCGTCGATCAGCTCGGCGTCGGCGCCGCGCGCGGCGAGGCCGGCGACGAGGTAGTCCGCGAGCCGGATGCCCATGCGGTCCGACCGGTACGAGCCGTAGAAAACCAGGATCCTGTCTGCCATTCGTCTTCGCTCCGTTGCAGGCCGTCGCGGCCAGCCCGCGAGACTACCGCATCGGGATGACGGCCGGTGGCGCGCAGCGCATCGAAAGGGCGGCGATCCGCGCAGGGCCTCGCTACCATTGCCGGCCATGAACACGCCGCCTGCTCTCCGCGCCGCCGTCACGGTGGCGCTGTCGATCCTCGCCGCCGCGCTCGGGGCGCCGGCCCTGGCCGCGCCCTCGGCCCAGGTGTTCGACCTGGTGAAGAAGCCCGAATCGGTCGACCCGGAATGGCGCGCGCGCCTCTGCGCGCTGCTGCCGCAGCCCTGCGAGCCGCAGACGCTGGGCCTGTACCGGCCGCGCGGCGGCGCGGCGGGCGACTACGTGGTGATCGCCGCCGAGCCGCTCGCGCTGGCGCGCGTGCAGCGCGGCAAGGGCGCGGGCGGCTGGCAGCTCGAACGCCTGCACGATTTCAGCGGCTATGCGGCGGCCAAGAAGAACGCGGCGAGCGGCGGCTTCGCCGAGGGCCAGTTCTCGCTCGCGCCGGCGCTCTATCCGTTCGCCGAAGGCCAGTGGGCCGCGGCGGTGCTGAAGACGGTCACGGAAGGCTATTCGGGCGGCGGCGCCTCGTTCAGCAAGGCCGACTTCGTGCCGCTCGAAGGCACGCGGATCGTGGCCGAGGACATTCCGTTCTCCTGCTCGAAGATGGTGCGCGCCTGCTTCAGCGAGAAGGAGTACAGGACGTCGAAGCACTGCCACGACGAAAGCAGCGGCAGCCTGCGCATCGCCTACGGCGAGCCGCGCCGGCCCGGCGAGGCCTACCGCTGGCAGTACACCTGGGTGCAGAGCGAATGGCCGGCCCACGTGCCCGCGAGCGCGACCACCACCTCGCGCCTGCACTTCGCGGCCACGACCACCGAGCGCGCGGGCTTCTGCGGCGGGCCGCAGTAGCGGCAGCGCGCGATGGCGTTCAGTGGCGCGCAACGGTGACCGCGCCGACGTACAGCGTGCGGCCCGCGCCGAGCCCGGCCGCGACGAGCGCGATGCCCAGGCCGATGAAGAGCCAGGCCGAGGCGCGGAAGCTGCCGGTCCAGCCGTGCAGCAGGCCCGCGAAGAGCGGCCCGAACGCGGCCACCATGTAGCCCACGCCCTGCGCCATGCCCGAGAGGTGCGCCGCGATGTGCGAATCGCGCGAGCGCAGCACGATCATCGTGAGCGCGAGCGCGAAGGTGCCGCCCTGGGCGATGCCCAGCAGCACGGCCCAGAGCCACACGCCGCGAAGCGGCGCGAACAGCATCGCGAGCATCGCCGCCACCGTGAGCAGCGACAGCACCGCCGCGAGGCCGCGCTGGTTGCGCAGCCTGACCGCGAGCGCGGGCACGACGAGGCAGGTCACGACCTGCGTCATGACCGAGAGCGAGACCACGTAGCCCGCGGTCTCGCTGCCCAGCCCGCGCTCGCGCAGGATCGGCGCGAGCCAGCCCATCACGATGTACGCGAGCGCCGACTGCAGCCCCATGAAGAAGGTGACCTGCCAGGCCAGCGGGTCGCGCCAGAGGCCGCGCACCGCGAAGCCCGACTCGCTCGCGACCGGCGCGGCCGGCAGCGCCTGCGGCGCCCACAGCAGCGTGACCAGCAGCGCCGGCACGGCCCACATCGCGAGCGCGAAGGTCCAGCCGCCACCGAACGCATGCTCGAGCGGCACCGTGAGGCCCGCGGCACTGGCCGCGCCGCCGCACACGGCCATGGTGTAGAGGCCCATCATCAGCGCCGCCTGGCGCGCGAAGTCGCGCTTCACCAAGCCCGACAGCAGCACGTTCGCCACCGCGATGCCGCTGCCCGCGACGGCCGAGGCGAGGAACAGCAGCGCGACGTGGCCGGTGCCGCGCAGCGCGGTGCCGACCAGGATCAGCAGCATGCAGCCGAGCAGCGTGCGCTCGGTACCGAAGCGCCGGCCGAGCCAGGGCGCGAGCGGCGCGAACAGGCCCAGGCAGACGATCGGCAGCGTGGTCAGCAAGCTCGCGGCCGTGGCCGACAGCCCCGTGGCGCGGATGATCTCGGGCAGCACCACCGACAGGCTCGCGAACACCGGCCGCAGGTTGAAGGCGATCAGCACCACGCTGGCGCCGAGCAGGATGCGGCGCGCGAGCCCCGTCGCGGGCGTCGGGCGCGGCACGGGCAGGCTGTCGGCCTCGGCGTCGATCAGGGTTTCGCGGAGGGCGGCCTCGGGCGTCAGGGCGCTCATCGCCCCGGCTCCGCGAGCGCCTCGATCATCGGCGCCATGAAGGCGCGAACCGCCTCGGCGGCACGGTCGGGGTCGCGGGTCGCGATCGCCTCGACGATCGCGCGGTGCGCGGCGGCGTCGGGCTCGGGCAGCGCGGCGTCCATCGTGCCGGCGATGGTCTCCTTGATGTAGCCCGTGATGAAGCGGCAGGTCTCGGCGAGCGCGAGGTTGCCCGAGATCTCGACGATCGCGAGGTGGAAGGCGAGGTCGCGCTCGATGAAGGCCGCGCCGTCGTCGCTCGCGTCGGGCACGCCGCGCTTGTCGAGCAGGGCCTTGAGGTTGCGCAGGTCCTTGGCCGTGTGGCGCACGGCCGCGAGGCGCGCGGCCTCGACCTCGAGCGCGCGCCGCACCTCGAACTGGTCGCGCAGGCTCGCGCGGCGCAGCTTCTGCAGGCTCGCGGCGGGATCGAAGCCCGAGCGCACGTAGGTGCCCGAGCCCTGCCGCACTTCGAGCAGGCCGCGCGAGACCAGGGTCTTCACGGCCTCGCGCACCGTGCCGCGGCTCACGCCGAGCAGCTGCGCGAGCTGCGGCTCGATCGGGATGCGCGAGCCGACCGGCCAGCGGCCGGCGGCGATTTCGGTGCGGATGCTGTCGGCCGCGCTGTCGGCCAGGGAGGTGCGGGGGGCTTGCAGGAGCATGGGAGAACGTGCGTGCGACCTCCGCGGCAGGCGAAGATCATTGAATCATTGGATGAATTCTCCCCCGGCCGCAATGCCGCAGTCGCCAGCAGGGAAATTGTTAACGCGCGCCCCCCGGGACGCGCCGTTCAGCGGCGCGCGTTCTTCGCGACCACGCCGGCGCCGCGCACTTCGAGCCGGCGCTGGTCGACCACCTTGCCCGAGGCGTCGGCGAGCTCGATCAGGTGGCGGCCCGGCCAGGGCAGCCACTGCGCGCTGTTGCCGCGCGCGAAGGGCTTGCCGTCGATGCGCCACTGCACGCCGCGCCCTTCGGACTCGAAGCGCACGCGCTGGTGCTGCGGCGGGATGTCGGGGTCGAGCGCGATGATGGTGCCGTCGGCCGGCGCGGTGATGCGCGCGGGCAGGGCGGCCGCGGCCGCCGCGTCCGTGCCGGCATCGAGCGCGAACAGCGGCTGCTCGGTGCCCTGCAGGAACCATTCGCTGCGCGATGCCTCGAGCGCGTTGCCGTCCGCGCTGGGGCCGAAGGCCACCTGCGCCGAGACCAGGCCCGCGGGCGGGCGCGGCGCGCGGCTCGGCTCGCGCGCGTGCAGGAAGCGCATCAGCTCGGCCCACACGGGCGCCGCGCCGCTGGTGCCGCTCACGTCCCACATCGAGGCGCCGCTCGCGTTGCCCACCCACACGCCGACCGTGTAGCGCTCGGACCAGCCCACGGCCCAGTTGTCGCGCATGTCCTTGCTGGTGCCGGTCTTCACCGCGGTCCAGAAGCGCGTCGACAGGATGCTGTCGGGGCCGAAGGTGCGCATGCGCGCGTTCGGATCGGACAGGATGTCGCCGATGATGAAGGCCGCGCGCGGATCGAACACCGGCGCCGCGGGCGCCGCGGCCTTGCCCGTGACGGGCGCGGGTGCGGGCGTGCGCGCGACCAGCGTGGTCTCGCCGGCGCGCCCGCCGTTGGCGAGCGTGCGGTAGGCGTTCGTCAGCGCCAGCAGCGAGACCTCGGCGCTGCCGAGCGCGAGGCTGTAGCCGTAGTAGTCGCCGCTTTCGCGCAGCGGCAGGCCCGCGGCGCGCAGCTGGCGCGCGAAGGCCTCGGGCGACACCATCACGAGCGTGCGCACCGCGGGCACGTTGAGCGAGGCCGCGAGCGCGGTGCGCACCGACACCGGCCCCTTGAAGCGGCGGTCGTAGTTCTGCGGGATGTAGAGCCCGCTCGCGGTGCTGATCTGCGCCGACGAGTCGTCGATCAGCGAGGCGGCCGTGAGCCTGCGCTCGGCGATCGCCTGCGCGTAGAGCAGCGGCTTGAGCGTGGAGCCCGGCTGGCGCAGCGCGGTCACCGCGTCGACCTCGGCGGCCTGGCTCAGCGGGCCCGAGGAGCCGACCCAGGCCAGCACCTCGCCGCTCGCGTTGTCGAGCACCACGAGCGCGCCGTCCTCCACGTGCCGGCCGCGCAGTTCCTTCAGGTGGCGCTGCAGCGTCTCGAGCGCGAAGCGCTGCAGCGGCGCGCGCAGCGTGGTGCGCACCGCGGCTTCGCCGTCCCGGCCCGCTTCGCCGGCCTCGCGCAGCACCCGGCGCGCCGCGTGCGGCGCGATGCCCTCGCTCGGATCGAAGGCGCGCCGCTGCACCGCGGCGCTCGTGAACATGTCGAGCGCCTCGCAATCGACCTTCTGGCCCTGCTCCATCGCGCGCATCACCTCGCAGGCGCGCTGCGCCACCAGCGCCGGCTTCGCGTTGGGCGCGCGCACCAGCGCCGCGGCCACGCTCGCCTCGCGCACGTCGAGTCCGTTCGGCGCCTTGCCGAACAGCGTGCGCGAGAGCGCGTCGATGCCCACGACCTCGCCGCGGAACGGCACCAGGTTGAGGTAGGCCTCGAGGATCTGGTCCTTGCGCCACTGGCGCTCGAGCTGCGCGGCCGCGACCGTCTGGCCGAGCTTCTGCGTCAGGCTGCGGCCGCCGCTCGCGCGGCGCAGGTTCTCGTCGAGCAGGCCCGCGAGCTGCATCGTGATGGTCGACGCGCCGCGCGTGCGGGTGTTCCAGAGGTTGCCCCAGGCCGCGGCCGAGACCGCGCGCCAGTCCACGCCGCTGTGCTCGTAGAAGCGCCGGTCCTCGCTGAGCACCATGGCCGTGCGCAGCGCGGGCGACACGTCGGCCAGCGCGATCCACCGGCCGCGCCGCACGCTCGCATCGGTGCGCACGCGCTGCAGCAGCTCGCCGTGGCGGTCGAGCACCGCGGTGTCGGACGAACGGAAGTCGCGCCTCACCTCGTCGAAGCGCTGCACCGCCGCGAGCGCCGGTGCCGCCTGCACGCAGGCGAGCGCCACCAGCGCGGCGGCGAGGCAGCGGCGGAAGGCGACGGGCGGGCGGTGCATGGAACGAGGCGGTGGCGAACGGCGGCGGTAGCGGGGGCGCGCCATTTTCGACGATAGCGCCACGGGAACTGCACCTACCGCGAAACGGGCGCGCCGCCGCCTGCGCGCGCGCCGGGGTACCTCCAAAGTTCGCAGCACGCCCACATCCGGTAACGAACTTCACGCACGCGCCTCACGGCCGATACGGTGGCGAGACGGAGGTGGCCTTCAATGCGGGGGCGGCCTGCGTGACGCCGGCCGCGACCAAAACTTTAAGGAGAGAACCATGAAGACACTCGCCGTTCTGCTGGCCGCCTCGGCGGTCCTCGCCGGCTGCGTCGTCGCACCCTACGACCGTCCGCCGCCGCCGCGCCATGGCTACGGCTATGGCGACCGTGACCGCGACGGCGTGCCCAACCGTTACGACCGCGACCGCGACAACGATGGCGTGCCGAACCGGTGGGACCGCAACCCGAACAACCCGTACCGCAACTGAGCGGGCCCGCGCTCAGGCCGGGCGCTTCGCGAGCAGCGCCCAGATGCCCGCGGCGCCGAGCAGCGAGCCGCCCGCGAGGTTGAAGCGCCGCTGCGCGCGGGGCGAAGCGAGCAGCCGCCGCGCCGATGCCGCGAACACCGCATAGAGCGTGGCATTGAGCGCGGCCAGCGCGACGAAGGTGGCGGCCAGCACCCAGAGCTGGCGCGTCACGTCGGCCGCGGGGCTCAGGAACTGCGGCAGGAAAGCCACGAAGAACACGATCCCCTTGGGGTTGAGCGCGGTCACGAGGTAGGTGTTGGCGAACAGCCGCCAGCGCGACTCGGGCGCCGCGGGCGTGGCGATCTGCGCCGCGCCGATGCCCGCACGCAGCATCTTCACCGCCAGATAGATCAGGTACAGCCCGCCGGCCCACTTGACCACGGTGAACCAGAAGGCCGAGGCCGCGAGCAGCGCGCCGAGGCCCAGCAGCGAGACCACGAGCGCGGTCGAATCGCCGAGCGCGACCGCGGCCACGAGCGGCAGGTTCGCGCGCCGGCCGTGCGACATCGAATAGCTGATCACCGTGAGGATGGTCGGGCCCGGAATGACGAGCAGCACGGCCGATGCGGCGACGAAGGCGAGCCAGAGTTCGAGGGGCATGGGTTCTCCCAAAAAAAAAGGACGTTCAGCCGCCGAAGCGCGCGGCCGAGCGGGCCTTCGCGCGCTCGGCCTCGACGGCGCGGTCGCGCGGCGCGGCCGTGGTCACGAGCGAGTCGATGAGCCGGGCGGCGCTCGCGGCCACTTCCTCGACCGCGCGCTCGAAGGCCTGCTCGTTGGCCTTCGACGGCACGTGGAAGCCGCTGAGCTTGCGCACGAACTGCAGCGCCGCGGCGCGGATCTCCTGCTCGGTGGCAGGGGGCTCGAAGTTGTACAGGGTCTTGATGCTTCTACACATGGGGCGATCCGCTTCGGTCCTGGGGGCGTGCGCGGGCGCTAGGACAGGCGCAGGATCGCGTCGGCCACCGCCTCGATGCCCGCGTCCGTGAGGTCGGGCGCCGCGACCTGCCGGCGCCGCGGCCACTGGGCGAAGTGGCGCGCCTGCGAGCGCTCGTAGTGCGGATCGTAATGAAGTGCCATCAGTTCGGCAAAGAGCGGCGCGAGCTCGCCCGCGCGCGCCCAGTCCTGCCAGCGCTGCACCACCGTCTTGCCCTGCAGCTCCTTGAGCCGGCCGAGCTGCGCCGCGAGCGCCTCGCGGTCGTCGCCGAGGTAGGCATAGTCGCGCAGCAGGTACGCGAGGCGCGCGGCCGGATCGGCCTGCACCTCGATGCACTCGGCCGCGCGCATGCGCGCGACCAGCGGGAGCGGCAGCGACAGCCGGCCGATGCGCGCGCTCTCGCCTTCGACGTAGACCGTGCGCGACAGGTCGAGCGACGCGAGGCAGGTCGCGATGCGCGTCTCGAACTGCTTCTGCGAAGGCTGCGGCACGCCCGGCAGCGCGCCGAGCAGGGAGCCCTTGTGGCGCGCGAAGTGCTCGAGGTCGATCACCTGCGCGCCGCGCGCGGCCAGCGCCTGCAGCACGCGCGTCTTGGCGCTGCCGGTCGCGCCGCAGATCACCTGCAGCCGCAGCTGCGGCACCGCGGCCTCGATCTGCGCGAGCACGTGGTGGCGGAAGCTCTTGTAGCCGCCCGCGAGCTGCTGGGCGTCCCAGCCGACGAGGCGCAGCCAGGTCACCATCGAGCCGCTGCGCAGGCCGCCGCGCCAGCAGTAGACCAGCGGGCGCCAGTTCGCGGGCTGCTCGGCGAAGCGCTCGCGCAGGTGCCGCGCGAGGTTCGCCGCGACCATCGCGCCGCCGATGCGCCGCGCCTCGAAGGCGCCGGTCTGCTTGTAGATGGTGCCGACGATGCGGCGCTCCTCGTCGTCGAGCACCGGGCAGTTGATCGCGCCGGGAATGTGGTCGAGCGCGAACTCCGAAGGCGAGCGCGCGTCGATGATGGTGTCGAAGCGCGGGATGTCGGCCACGCGCGTGGGCTGGTGGCGTGGATTGCTGCGTTCAGACATGGGCTTCAGGCATGGGCATGCCCCAGGTTGTGGCGCAGCCGGCCGCTCGCCGCGTCGACGAGCGCGACCAGCGCGAACATCGCGATCAGCACCGTCATGGCCTGCTGCTGCTGGAAGATCGAAAGGTGGAAGTAGAGCAGCTGGCCGAGCCCGCCGCCGCCGACGAAGCCCAGCACCGCCGCCATGCGGATGTTCATTTCCCAACGATACAGCGCATAGGCCACCCACTGCGGCAGCACCAGCGGCAGGCTGCCGTAGCCGAAGGCCGCCGCCGCGCCGGCGCCGCCGAGCGCGAGCGCCTGCTCGGGTTCGCGCGGCGCGTTCTCGAGGCTTTCGGCGAACAGGCGGCCGAGCACGCCGGTGGTGTGCAGCGCCAGCGCCAGCGCGCCCGCGAACGGCCCGATGCCGGCGGCCAGCACCATCAGCGCGGCCCAGACGAGCTCGGGCACGCTGCGCAGGAAGTTGAGCGCGAAGCGGCAGCCCTGCCGCGCCAGCAGGCCCGCGCGGCCCGAGGCCGGCAGCGCGAGCAGTGCGGCCGCCGCCGCGGCCAGCAGCGTGCCGAGCGCCGACACCGCGAGCGTCTGCAGCGCGGCCCAGGCGGTCTTCGCGAGGAAGGGGCGCGACAGGTCGGGCGGGAAGAACTCGGCGACGAAGCGGCCCATGAGTCGGAGCGACTCGGCTGCGAACAGCGCGCGGTAGTCGATCGCGAGCCAGGCGAAGCTCGCCGCCACGGCCGCGAGCACGAGCACGGTCGCGATCCAGCAGCGCAGGCAGCGGGGCGGTCGCGCGGCGGTCATCGCAGCAGGCGCCGGAGCGCGTTGCTCAGCGCGTCGGCCAGCAGCACGAGCAGCAGGAACACCAGCAGGATGCTGCTGGCCTCGCCGCCGTTGAGCATCTTCATCGACTGGTCCATGAGCTGGCCCAGGCCGCCCGCGCCGACGAAGCCCATGACCACCGAGGCGCGCACCGCGCACTCCCAGCGGTAGACGGTGTAGGAGACGAGCTCCTGCGCGGCATGGGGCAGCAGCCCGTAGCACAGCGCCGCGAGGCGGCCGCTGCCGGTTTCGATCAGCGCGCGCGCCGGGCGGGTGTCGGTCGATTCGAGCACCTCGGCATAGACCTTGCCGAGCATGCCGCCGTAGGTGATCGCGAGCGCGAGCACGCCGGCCGCGGGGCCGAGCCCGAGCGCGCGCACGAAGACCAGCGCCCAGACGATCTCGGGCACCGCGCGCAGCACCATCAGCAGCGCGCGCACGGCCTGGCGCATCACCGCGGCCCGCGCGCGTCCCGGGCCGGGACCGATGCGCGAGACGGAGAGCGCGCGCGTGGCCGCGAAGGCCAGCGGCGCGCCGATCGCGAACGCGAGCGCGGTGCCGGCGGTGGCCATCGCGAGCGTCTCGAGCGTGGCCTTCGCGAGCAGCGCGAGGAAGGCCGGCGCGGTCTCGGGCGGCACGAAGCCCGCGAGGAAGCCGCCGATCACCTGCAGGTTGCCGCTCGCGAACAGCGCCGCGGGCGAGAAGCCCGCGAGCTGGAGCATCGGCCACGCGACGGCGAGCGCGGCGAGCAGCGCCACCAGGCGGCGCCGCGCGAGCGGGTCGCGCAGCGCGGGCGTGGTGCGGGTCGGCGCGGCGGTGTTCACAGGCAGTCGGGCCGTTCGATCACCGGCGCCGCGGCCGGCGCGAACGGCCGCTTGCGGCCCTGCACCGGCAGCGCGCCGCCTTCGCCTGCATAGAGCGCGGCGAGCATCGGCTCGCTCACCTGCGCGGTGGGCGCGTCGAACACGATGCGGCCGTCGCGCATGCCGACGATGCGCGGGAACCAGCGCAGTGCGAGGTCCACCGCATGCAGCGAGGCGACCATGGTCGCGCCCATGGCCTCGCTCTGCGCCACCAGCTGCTGCAGCGCGGCGTCGGCGAGTGCGGGATCGAGCGCCGACACCGGTTCGTCGGCGAGCAGCAGCGCGGGCCGCTGGTAGAGCACGCGCGCGATGCCCACGCGCTGCAGCTGGCCGCCCGAAAGCCGGTCGCAGCGCTCGAACAGCCGATCCTCGAGCGAGAGCCGCGCCAGCACCGCATGCGCGCCCTCGAGGTCCGCTGGGCGCAGCAGCGAGGCCAGCGCGCGCAGCGTGCCCCATTCGCCGAGCCGGCCCGAGAGCACGGCCGTGACCACGCGCAGCCGCGGCGCGATCGGCGGGCTCTGGTGCACGGTGCCGATGCGCGCGCGCAGCCGGCGCAGCGCGGGCGCCGCGAGCTGCCACGGCGCCTCGCCGAGCAGCCGCACCGCGCCTTCGCCGGGGCGCAGCGCGGCGCCGAGCACGCGCAGCAGCGTGGTCTTGCCCGCGCCCGAGGGGCCGATCACCGCCAGGCGCTCGCCGGGCTTCGCCGCGAGCGACACCTGCCGCAGCGCGCGGTGGCCGTTCGCATGCACCAGCCCGGCCTGCTCGAGCGAGAAGCTCATTGCGGCGATGCGCTCACTTGATCAGGCCGGCCGATTTCGCCGCGGCCTCGATGCCGTCGTAGTTCGACGACTTGGTCGGCACGAAGCGGCTCGCGCGCTGCAGCGCCATGATCTCCTTGTGCGCCGGGTTGGCCGGGTCGAGCTTGAGGAAGGCCTCGGCCAGCTTCTTCGCGAGCGCGGGATCGAGGCCGGGGCGCACGGTCCAGTTGTAGTCGTAGTAGGTCGGCGTGGTCGCGAGCACGCGCACCTTGGCGGCGTTGGGGTTCTTGCTCTCGACCAGCTTGTCCCAGACCGAGGCGTTGAGCACGCCGGCCTCGGCGCGCGACGCGGCGACGAAGGCCACCGTGGCGTCGTGCGCGCCCGAGAAGGCCACGGTCTTGAAGTCGCGCTCGGGGTCGATGCCGGCCTGCAGCAGGAAGTAGCGCGGCATCAGGCTGCCCGAGGTGGAGGAGGGCGCGCCGAAGGCGAAGGTGCGGCCCTTGAGGTCGGCCAGCGTCTTCGCGCTGCTGTCCTGCGGCACGATGAACTTGCTCGTGAACACCTCGTCCTCGGCGCGCTGCACGATCGGCACCGCGCCGCCCTGGGTGCGGATGCGCGCCTGCACGAAGGTGAAGCCGCCGAGCCAGGCGAGGTCGATCTTGTGCGTGGCGAGGCCCTCGACCACCGCCGCGTAGTCGGTCACGGGCGTGAACTGCACCTCCAGGCCGGTCTCCTTCCTCAGGTAGTCGCCGAGCGGCGTGAACTTGCGCTGCAGCTCGGTCGGCGCCTCGTCGGGGATGGCGGACACGCGCAGCACCTTGCCGGCCTGGGCGGAGGCGCCGAAGGCGAGGACGGACAGCGAGAGCGCAAGGGCGATGCGGAGGAAGGGCTTCATGGGGGAGGGCCGCGGCGGCGCGCGGGAAGAACGGGAGCCCCCGATTGTAGAAAGCCGCATGCGGGCGGCGTGCGCGCCGGGCTTCGATAATGGCGGTCCTGCCCCGGACCGCGCCATGAACGACACCGCCACGACCTCCTCCGCCTCGCCGCTCAACCCGCTCGCGCCGCTGCGGCTCACCAGCTTCTCGCACGGCGGCGGCTGCGGCTGCAAGATCGCGCCCGGCGTGCTCTCGCAGATCCTGCGCTCGAGCGGCGGCGGCCTGATCCCGCCCGAGCTGATGGTGGGCATCGAGACGGCCGACGACGCGGCCGTCTACCGCCTGAACGACCGGCAGGCGCTGATCGCGACCACCGACTTCTTCATGCCGATCGTCGACGATCCCTACGAGTTCGGCCGCATCGCCGCGACCAACGCGATCAGCGACGTCTACGCGATGGGCGGCCGCCCGATCATGGCGCTCGCGCTGGTCGCGATGCCGGTCAACCAGCTGCCGCTCGAGGTGATCGGCGAGATCGTGCGCGGCGGCCAGGACGTCTGCCGCGCCGCGGGCATTCCGATCGCGGGCGGCCACACCATCGATTCGGTGGAGCCGATCTACGGCCTGGTCGCGATGGGCCTGGTCGATCCCGCGAACGTCAAGCGCAATGCCGCCGCGCGGGCCGGCGACCTGCTGGTGCTCGGCAAGCCGCTCGGCGTGGGCGTGCTCTCGGCCGCGCTCAAGAAGGAGCAGCTGCCGCTCGCGGGCTACCGCCAGCTGATCGACAGCACCACGCGCCTCAACACGCCCGGCGTCGCGCTCGCCGCGATGGCGGGGGTGCACGCGCTGACCGACGTCACCGGCTTCGGCCTCGCGGGCCACACGCTCGAGCTCGCGCGCGGCGCCGGGCTCGAGGCGGTGATCGACTGGCCGCGGGTGCCGCTGCTCGAGGGCGTGGCGCGCATGGCGGCCGACGGTTTCGTGACCGGCGCGTCGGGGCGCAACTGGGCCGGCTACGGCGCCGAGGTGCGCCTCGGCGCGGGACTGGATGCGACCGTGCAGGCGCTGCTGACCGACCCGCAGACCTCGGGCGGCCTGCTCGTGAGCTGCGCGCCCGAGGCCGCGGACGCGGTGCTGCAGGTCTTCCGCGACGAGGGCTTCGCGCAGGCCGCGGTGATCGGCCGCATGGAAGCGGGCCCCGCCGGGCTGCGGGTGTCGGCATGAAGCCGAAGCGCATGCCGAAGACCCTGCCGCCGCAAGGCGCCGAAGCGGATCAGAATGGCGGCATGCGAACAAGGCTCTTTCTCGCGGCGCTCCTTGCCGCCGCTGCCGCCGCGGGCGCGCAGGCCGACGTGGTCCGCTGCACCGACGCCGACGGCCGCGTCAGCTACACCGACGGCGCCTGCCCGCGCGGCACGCAGCAGTCGCGGCAGGTGTCGGTGGCCGAGCCGGTGGCGGTGATCCCGTCGCCCGAGGACGCGCGCCGCCCCGCCGCGCCGCCGCCGGTGTCGGCACCGCCCGCGGCGCCGGGCGGCGTCGCCGGCAGCCCGCCGCCGCCGTCCGGGCCCGCGATCATCCCGCGCCACGTCGACGAGCCGCGTCCCGTGCCGCCGCCCGAGCCGCCGGTCTACAGCTGGGGGCCCGATCCGTACTACGACGGCGGCCGACCGATCATCCGCCCGCGGCCGCCACGGCCGGTGGACCCGGGCCCGCCGCCGGGCCAGCGGCCCTGCAACCTCGCCGGCATCAAGCGCAACAACTGCTGACGAGCCGCACGCCTTGACGCCGCCGCCCTGGACCGTGTACTGCGACGGCAGCGCGATGCCGAACCCCGGCCGCATGGGCGCGGGCGCCGTGATCACCGCGCCCGACGGCACGCGCCACCTGCTGTCGCGCGCCGGCCATGCCACCGGCTGCAACAACGAGGCCGAGCTGCGCGCGCTGACGCTCGCGCTGGAGGAACTGCGGGCGCTCGGCGCGACCGCGGTGCGGGCCTTCACCGACAACAGCATCCTCGTCGAGCAGCTCGGCGCGCCGGGCGCGCGGCCGGTCGCGCGCCTGGCCGGGCTGTTCGATGCGGCGCGCGCGCTGCTGGCCTCGTTCGACGAGGCGAGCCTGCACTGGGTGCCGCGCCACCGCAACCGCGAGGCCGATGCGCTCGCACGCGCCGCGCTGGGCATGGCGCCGAAGCCGGCGCCGCGGCCCGCGAAAAGGAAGAAGCGCTAGCCGGCGTCGGAAGGGCGCCGCGCGGGGGGCCTATCATCCGCCTCCTGCCGCCGCGTCCGCCCGCCGGGCCCGCGCGGTTTTCCGTCCACCCCCTGACCCTTCGATTTCCCTGATGACCGACGCCACCGCCCAGCCGCCCCTCCCGGACCACCTCTCCACCGACCCGCGCAGCCCCCACCACGTCGCGGCCGTCTTCGAGCACGACATCGGCATCCGGTTCAACGACAAGGAGCGCTTCGACGTCGAGGAATACTGCATCAGCGAAGGCTGGATCAAGGTCCCCGCGGGCAAGACCGTGGACCGCAAGGGCAAGCCGCTCCTGATCAAGCTCAAGGGCCGCGTCGAGGCCTTCTACCGCTGAGCGGCCGCCCTGCATCCGGCGTGGTCGCACCGACCGCCGGCCTGGCACCGGCGCCGCCGCAGGCGTAGAGTCGGGCGCCATGGACAGGGTGCTGGCCGCGCTGCGCGGCGCTCGCCGCCGGCAGCCCGGTGCGGGCGGTGAGCTTCTGCTGCTTCTCGCCGGACGACCTTGCGGTGTACGAGCAGGTGCTCGCGGCCGGCTGAAGCGCCGGCCGCGGCAGTCGGCCGCTACTTCGCCGGCTCCACCTTCACGCGCGGATTCGGCGTCTCGCCGAACATCTCGGGCGCGTACATCGCCTCGACGCGGCTCGGCGGCAGCGCGAAGTCGCCGACGTTGTTGAGGCGCACCGTGTACTCGATCTTCGCCACGCCCTTTGGCAGGTATTCGTAGTAGCTGCGGAACGCCTCGAAGCTGCGCTCCTCGAAGGCCAGCCAGCCGGCGCCCGACTTGCGCTCGCCCTGGGTGGCGATCTGCGAATCGCGGCCCAGGCCCGAGCCGAGGATGGTGGCGCCGCCGGGCACGGGATCGCTCACCACGACCCAGGTCATGTCGGTGCTGGCGTTGACCTCGAGCGTCACGCGCAGCACGTCGCCGCGCGTGTACTTGCCCGCGACCGCCTGCTCGACCGGCGTGATCGTCTTCTTGAGCGCATAGCCGGCGGCGAAGGGCGCCTTGAGCTGCACCGCGGCGATCGACTGCATCGTGAGCCACGGCCTGCCCGTGCCCTGCTGGGTGACGAGCAGGGTGTCGCGCACCGGCGTGCCGGTGGCCGAGGCGGCCCAGGGCAGGAACATGGTGTTGTTCCGCAGGTTGCCGGGCGAGGCGGGGGCGCCGAAGAAGGTGGTCTGGTTCGGCGCGCCGGCCGCGTCGCTCGCCTTCACGCGCTCGACGTTGCGCCAGTCGACCTGCGCCTTGGCGTTGCCGAGCGTGGCGGCCGTGATGCCGGCCACGGGCGTGCTCTCGAACACCTTCGAGAACTTCTCGAGCGCGAGCCCGCCCCAGAGGTTGGCCGTGGTGGTGTGCCAGGCGCCGTTCTGCTGGCGGCCGATGAAGCCGTTGGCGAGCTTGCCGATGTCGTCCTTCCAGGCCGGGTCCTCCATCACGCTGAGCAGCAGCCGCGCGGTGTTGACGTCGCCGTTGGCCATGAGCCACCACCAGTAGTCGTCGCGCTCGGTGCTGAAGACCAGCTTCGTGCCCTGGTACGAGAGGCGCGCCTTGAGCACGTTGTTGGCCTCGTCGAGGCGCTGCTGGCGCTGCGGCACGTCGGGCATGCGCTTGAGGATGTCGAGCCAGTCGATCACCGCGCTCGTCGGCCACTGGTTGGGCGCGATCGTGATGCTGCCGAGCATGCTGGCCTTGGCCGCGCCGTAGCGGGAGAGCGCCTCGAGCGCGGCGAGCTTGCGCACGTCGAGGTCCTTGCGCGGGCTCCAGAACTCGCGCTGGATGCGGCCCTCGACGAAGGCGGTCAGCCCCGAGATCATCGGCGCGCGCGCATCGTCAGGCAGCGCGAAGCCCGGGTTCAGCGCCGAGGCCTCGTGCGTGGCCGCGAGCAGGTACGCGGTGAGGATGTCGCTGCCGCGGTTCGACTCGCCGTCGCGCGGCGGGAAGTAGTTCGCGAGGCCGTCGCCGTCGAGGTAGGTCGGCAGCTGCGCCAGCACGCTCTGCCACATCTTCGCGTCGCGCAGGCCGACCGACTTGCTGGTCTTCTGCTCGAGGCAGACGAAGGGGTAGTTGGCGAACCAGTCGCGCACGCCCGGCAGGCCCTCGGCGAGCCGGGGCTGCAGCGCGAGCTTCAGGCCGCCGCGGCCGGGCAGGGCGTCGGCCGGCGGCGCGACGTCGATGGTGAACGGCCCGTCGAGCTGCACCAGCGTGGCCTGCTGCACCGTGAGCGGCACGGCAGGCACGATGCGCTGGCGCACCTTGAGCGCATCGCGTGCGCCGCCGATCGTGTCCTTGGCCTCGATCTCCCACAGGATCGCCTCGGCGCGCGTCTGCGCGAGCTGCGCCGGCGCGGTCACGGTCCAGGCGACCTCGCGCGCCTCGCCGGCGGGGATGTCGACCGTCTGCGGCTGCAGCGTGAGCAGGGTGGCGCGCGGCGTGGCTTCCACCTTCATCGGCTTCTGCGTGGTGTTGCGCAGCGTGATCTGGGCGCGGAACTCGTCGTCCTCGCGCACCAGCGGCGGCAGGCCGCTGATGATCTGCAGGTCCTGCGTGGCCTGGATGCTGGCCTGGCCGGTGCCGAACAGGCCGGTGCCCGCATCGGCCACGGCCACGATCCTGAAGGTGGTGAGCGCGTCGTTGAGCGGCACCGTCACCACGGCCTGGCCGTTGGCGTCGAGCACCAGCCTGGGGTTCCACACCAGCAGCGTGTCGAGCAGCTCGCGCGTCTGGCCCTTGCCGCCGCCGCCGCCCGCGGGCACCGCCTTGCGGCCGTAGTGGCGCCGCCCGACGATCTCCATCTGCGCGGTGGAGGTGGCGACGCCCCAGCTGCGCCGCTGCAGCATCGCCTCGAGCAGGTTCCAGCTGTCGTTGGGCATCAGTTCGAGCAGCGCCTGGTCGACCGCGGCGAGCGCCACCTCGGCGCCGGCCGCGGGCTTGCCGTCGGGCAGCTTGGCCGTGATCGTGACCTGCGCCTTGCCGCGCACCGGGTAGGCGGGCTTGTCGCTCGCGACCGTCACGTCGATCTGGTGCGCGCGCGTGCCGACGCGGATCTCGGCCATGCCGAGGCGGTAGGCGGGCTTGCTCAGGTCGACCATCGCGGTCGGCGCGACGTACTCCTTGCCCTCGTACCAGAACGCGGTCCACCACTCGCGCGGCGCGCGGAAGCCCCAGGTGAAGAAGCTGTACCACGGCACCTCGCGCAGGCGGCCGCGCAGGGCGAGCACGCTCACGTAGGCGTTCGGCCCCCATTCGGGCTTGACCTGCAGGCTCACGGTCGGGTCCTTGCCGTCGAGCTTGACCACCTGCGTCTCGATGATGCCCTCGCGCTCCACCGCGACCAGCGCGGTCGCGAAGCGGAACGGGCTGCGCACCTGGAACTTGGCGGTCTCGCCGGGCTGGTAGCTCTTCTTCTCGGGCAGCACGTCGATGCGGTCGTTGTCCTCGCCGCCGAACCAGAGCTCGCCCTGCTTCGTGACGTAGACCGAGCTCGCGGCGCGGCTGTCGCGGCCCTCGCTGTCGGTGGCGCTCGCGATCAGCTCGACCTCGCCGGCCTCCTTGAGCTCCGATTCGCACAGCAGCAGCCCGCGCGCGTCGCTCTTGCCGCTGCAGACGGTGCCGATCTCCTTGGTCTCGGTCTTGTTGTCGTAGGTGTAGAAGCCACCCACCATGCGTTTGCGGCTGGTGGTGGTGATGCGCGCCACCGCGCGCACGTTGAGCGTCACGCCGG
>CBHTTS010000005.1:0-49515 GCA_966095775.1 uncultured Variovorax sp.
TGATGGACGAGCCCTTCGGCGCGCTCGACGCGATGACGCGCGAGCGCATGAACCTCGAGCTGCAGCGCATCTGGCTGGAGAGCGGCAAGACGGTGGTGCTGATCACGCACTCGATCCCCGAGGCGGTGTTCCTCGGCGACCAGGTGTTCGTGATGTCGCCGCGCCCCGGCACGCTCGAGCGCGTGCTGCCCATCGATCTGCCGCGCCCGCGCACCATGGCCGCGATGTCGCATCCGGCCTTCGCGGCCGCGGCTGCCTCGATCCGCGAGCGCTTCTCGCATGCCGCTTCGTTCGACTGAAAGGCTGACGCCATGACCACCCTCACCAGCACCACCACGGCCGCCGCCACCACCGGCGCGGCCCCGTCCCAGCCGCCGCGCCCGCGGCGGCGGTTCAACCCGCTCGCCTCGACGCGCGTGCAGTCGCTGCTGCTGCTCGCGGCGCTGCTCGGCGGCTGGGAGGCGGCCGTGCGCGTGTTCCGGCTGCCGCGGCACCTGGTGCCGCCGGTCAGCGACATCGCGCTCGCGCTCTGGCGCGGCTTCGCGACCGGGCCGCTGGCCAAGGACGGCTTCTGGTACCACGGCGGCATCACGCTGGCCGAGATCCTGCTCGGCTTCGTGGTCGGCAGCGGCATCGGGCTCGCGATCGGCATCGTGGTCTCGCAGATGCCGCGGCTCGAGGCGCTGCTCGAGCCCTACGTGGCCGCGCTGCAGAGCGTGCCGAAGGTGGCGGTGGCGCCGATCATCGTCGTGTGGCTCGGCTTCGGCATCGGCTCGAAGGTGATGATCATCTGCCTGCTGACCTTCTTCCCCGTGCTCGTGACCAGCATCGCGGGCTTCAAGGCGGTGGATGCCGACCGCATCGACCTGCTGCGCTCGCTCTCGGCGACGCCGTGGCAGATCTTCCGCAAGGCCAAGTTCCCGAGCGCGCTGCCCTACGTCTTCGCGGGGCTCAACATGGCGGCGGCCTTCAGCGTGGTCGGCGCGGTCGTCGGCGAGTTCGTCGGCGCGCAGGCGGGGCTCGGCGTGCTGATCCTGCAGATGGAGGCGCAGGCCGACACCGGCGGCAGCTTCGCGGTCTGCGTCGTGCTCTCGGTGATCGGCATCGCGCTCACGGCCGCGCTGCGCCGCGTGCAGCAGCGCGTGCTGCACTGGATGCCGGCCGACGCCTCGCAGCGCACGGTGAACGTCTGAGCCTGCGGCCCCATTCCTTTCTTTCTCTTTCTTCCTTCCTTCTCGAGGAGTGCACCATGTGGACGCGACGCGAATTCGGCCTGGGGCTCGGCGCCCTGGGGCTCGTCGGCAGCCTGCCGGCCGGGGCGCAGGGACTGCGCGTGATGAAGGTGGCGAACACCGCCGCGGTCAACGATCCGCAGCAGTGCTTCGTCACCGCGGGCCAGCATCCGAAGCTGAACTTCTACAAGGCCGCGGGCGTGGACGTGGAATACGTCAACATGTCGAGCATGACGCAGGCGCTGCAGAGCCTGCGCGCGGGACATGTGGACTTCGGCCCCGCGGTGCCCGGCATCCTGCTGCCCGCGATGGCCAAGGACCCCTCGCTCGACCTCGTGAGCGTCTACAAATGGCTGCCGCGCAACGCCAACGTGATCGTGGTCAAGCCCGGCAGCCCGATCCGTTCGGCCGCCGACCTCGCGGGCAGGCGCATCGGCGTGCGCAGCCAGGGCGACACCGGCATCGTCGTCACGAAGATCATGCTCGCGGAGCTCGGCCTCCAGGACGACAAGTGCGAGTACATCGCGATCGGCGCGGGCGCGCCCGCGGGCGCGGCGATCGACAACGACCGCGTCGACGCGATGGTGAGCTTCGACACCGCCGCGGCGCGCGTCGAGCTGGTCGGCACCCGGCTGCGCTACGTGCCGCTCACGCCGAAGTTCGCGCAGGTCGGCTCGGGCTGGCTCTGCGTGCCGCGCGAGCTGCTGCGCAAGGAGCGCAAGGCGCTGGTGGCGCTGTTCCGCGGCATCGCGAAGTCGACGCTGTTCGCGCACCACAACCTCGAAGCCGGCATCGACCTGCACTGGGCCGTGTACCCCGAGAGCCGGCCGAAGGGCCGCAGCGAGGAAGAGGCGCGCAGGGAGCTCGCCTTCATCCTCAAGGACCGGCGCGCCAGCTGGATGCGCCATCCCGACGACCCGGACCAGCGCATCGGCGCCTCCTCGCTCGCCGAATGGCAGGCCAACATCGCGATGACCGCCGAGAGCAGCCGCAACCCGAAGCTCGCGCAGGCGCTCGGCGATCCGGCGCGGCTCTTCAGCAACGAGCTGATCGACGAGGTCAACGATTTCGACAAGCAGGCGGTGGTGGCGATGGCGAAGTCGTTCCGCCTCTAGGACGCTCGGCGGCGCCGCTCCACCTGCCCCCAGCAGGCGCTGCCGCCCGCGCCGAGCCACACGCGCGTGACGCCGTTGGTCCAGCCGAAGCCGTCCTGCAGCGGGTACTCGCCGCCGCCGCCGCCGGCCGCGTGCTCGGCGGGCAGCTCGCGCAGCCGGTACTTCTCGACCAGCTTGCCTTCGCGGCGGTAGATCGTGCAGACGGTGCGCAGCCAGCGCGTGCGGATCTCGTGCGCGAGCGCATGCTCGCCGAAGGCCTCGAAGCCCTGCACGGCCATCCACTGCATCGGCGCCCAGCCGTTGGGCCGGTCCCATTGCTGGCCGCTGCGCAGCTCGGTGGTCGAGAAGCCGCCGGGCGCGAGCAGCCGCTGCCGCGTGATGGCGGCCACGGAGCGCGCCTGGCGTGCGCTGCAGGCCTGCGCGAACAGCGGCGCCACCGTGGCCGCGGTCAGCAGCCGGCGCTGGCGGCCGCGGCGCCAGTCGTGGTCGAAGTAGGCGCCGGCCTCGGCATTCCAGAAGACCCGGTCCATCGCATCGCGCCGCGCGCTCGCGCGCTGCTCGAACTCCTTCGCGGTCGCTGCGTCGCCGTCCTCGCGCGCCAGGCGCGCGATGCTGCGCTCGAGCTTGAACAGGAAGGCGTTGAGGTCCACCGGCAGGATGCCCGTGGTCTCGATCTGCGACAGCGAGAGGCTCTCGGGCGCCTCGGGGTCGGGTGCGCGCAGCCAGCGCGTGCTGAAGTCCCAGCCCGACTCGGCAGCGGCGCGCAGGTCGCGCCAGACCTCGGCGGCGGGCCGGTCCGACTGCTTCGCGGTCGCGACGTCCTCGCGCCACGATTCCTCGCGCGGCGTGGCGCGGTCGTCCCAGTAGCGGTTGAGCAGGCCGCCGCCGGGCAGCCGCACGAGCCGCCGCACCGCATCGCCGGGCGCGAGCCGCGCGTCCTCGCCGTGCATCCAGTACGCATGCTCCTTGCGCAGCCGCGGCAGGTGGGTGCGCGCGGGCGGGCCGCCGTGCGCCTCGCCGAGTTCGGCCATCCAGGCGAACAGCGGCGGCTGCGAGCGGCTCAGGTAGTAGGTGCGCGTGCCGTTGGGCACATGGCCGTAGCTGTCGATGAGCCAGGCGAAGTTGTCGGTCATCGCATGCAGCAGCCGGTGCTCTCCGCTCGCGGCGAGACCGAGCATGAGGAAGTACGAGTCCCAGTAGTAGAGCTCGCGGAAGCGTCCGCCGGGCACCACGTACGCGAAGGGCAGCGGCAGCGCGGAGCCGATGCGCGGATGGGCGGCGGGATCGCGCGTGAGCACGGGCCAGAGGCTGTCGATGTGCGCGTCCAGCGCCTGGCCCGGCACCGACTCGTAGACCTCGCGCTCGGTGACCGGCGCGCGGAAGTGCGCATGCACGAAGGCCGCGAGATCGAAGCCGGGTTCGTGCCGCGCCGTGCGGTAGCGTGCGAGGATCAGCCCGGGATCGTGCAGCGGCGCGCAGTCGACGAAGCTCTTGCTGTCGTCGAACACGCCGTCGCGCTGCACCGCGACGAACAGTTCCTGGTAGCGATCGGCCGGCGTGAGCCGGTCGCAGGGCGGTACCGATCCTGCAGGCGCCTGTGGGCCGCGGTCGTCGTTCGTCGTTCCCGGCCGGTGCAGGGGCGGGCCTCCTTGATTGCGCATGCTCCGATGGAGTTCGCGCCCGCGGCGCGAGTTCCCCGCGGGTCTCAGGCGCGGGCGCGCAGCGGCCGGAACGCCGACCGCAGTTCCTCGGAGAACAGCTGCGGCTGCTCCCAGGCCGCGAAGTGCCCGCCCTTGCCGACCTCGTTGAAATAGTAGAGCGTGCGGTAGGCGCGCTCGGCCCAGCTGCGGGGCGCGCGGTAGATCTCGCCCGGGAACACGGTGATCGCCACCGGGATCGCGATCTCCTGCGTCCGCTGCGCCGCGGCGCTGAAATTGTTGTTGTTGTTCTCCCAGTAGAAGCGCGAGGACGAGGCGGCGGTGTCGGTGAGCCAGTAGAGCGTGATGTCGTCGAGCATCTCGTCGCGCGTGAGCACGCGCTCGGGCTCGCCGCCGCTGTCGGTCCACTGCGCGAACTTCTCGTAGATCCAGGCGGCGAGGCCGGCCGGCGAGTCCGAGAGGGGATAGCCGATGGTCTGCGGGCGCGTCACCATCATCGCGCCGTAGGCCGCGCCGGTCTTGAAGAAGGCGCTGAGCGTGTCGAAGGCGGCGCGTTCCGATGCCGAGAGGCCCGCGGGCGCAGGATCGGCGTTGTTGATCGGCTTGACCAGCTCCGGCGGCACGGTGGCCGGCATGTTCAGGTGGATGCCGAGCAGCCCGGCCGGTGCCTGGCGCGCCATCGCGTCCGAGATTACCGAGCCATGGTCGCCGCCCTGGGACACGTAGCGGGCATAGCCGAGGCGCTTCATCAGCGTGTCCCAGGCGCGGCCGACGCGCTCGGGGCCCCAGCCGGTTTCCTTCGGCTTGCCCGAGAAGCCGTGGCCGGGGATCGAGGGGATCACGACGTGGAAGGCGTCGGCGGCGCTGCCCCCGAAGGCGGTCGGGTCGGTCAGCGGACCAATGGTCTTCAGGAACTCGAACATCGAGCCGGGCCAGCCGTGCGTGAGCACCAGCGGCAGCGCATCCGCATGGCGCGAGCGCACGTGGATGAACTGGATCTCGACCCCGTCGATCGCGGTGACGAACTGCGGCAGCGCGTTGAGCCGCGCTTCGGCCCTGCGCCAGTCGTAGCCGCTCTCCCAGTGGCGCACCAGCGCCTGCAGCCTGGCGAGCTGCACGCCCTGCGAGGTGTCGCCGACGGTCTCGCGGTCGGGCCATCGGGTCGCGCGCAGGCGCCGGCGCAGGTCCGCGAGCGCATCCTCGCGCACGTGGATGCGGAAGGGCCGTATCGCATCGGAGGCGAGCGCGTCGGCGTCCGGCGCATCGGCCGGCCCCACCGTGCGTCCGCCGGCCGGCGTGGCGGCGCTCGCGAAGCGCGCACCCGCGAGCAGGCCGGCCGTCGCGGCGAGCGCGCCGCGCCGCGTGAGCGTGGATGCGAAGGGGCGGGCGGCGGGCCCGCGGCGGTGGTTCGATTCGGAGTCTGTCATGGTCGTCGGCTCTGGTTCGTGGTTGGAAATGGTGGCGGCGCGGCGCGGGGGCGCGCGCCTCAGGGAATCAGCAGCAGCTTGCCGGTGGTGGCGCGGCTCGCCATGTCGGTGTGCGCCCGGGCGGCATCGGCCAGCGGATACACGCCGCCGACGTGGACCTTGAGCGCGCCCTCGGCGATCCAGCCGAACAGCCGCGCCGCATGCGCGCGCAGCAGCGCGGGCGTGGCGATGTGATCGGAGAAGACCGCGTAGCCGAGCTTGATGCTGCGCGGCAGGCGCATGATGTCGATGGCGCCGGGCCCGCCCAGCACCGGGCCGTACCAGCAGAAGGTGCCGCAGCGGCGCAGCACGTCGAGCGAGCCCTGGAAGGTGGCGGGGCCCGAGCCGTCGTACACCACGTGCACGCCCTCGCCGCCCGAGAGCCGCCGCGCCTTCTCGACGAAGTGGCCACCGCTGTCGACGATCACGTGGTCCGCGCCCGCGGCCCGCGCCACCGCGGCCTTGTCGGCCGAGGACACGCGGCCGATCACCTGGCCGCCGCGCAGCTTGATGATCTGGGTCAGCAAGAGCCCGAGGCCGCCCGCGGCCGCATGGACGAAGGCGATGTCGCCGGCGCGCACCGGATGGAAGTCGGTCGCGAAATGGCTCGCCGTGAGGCCCTGCATCATCACCGCGGCCGCGGTGCGGTCGTCGATGGCGTCGGGCAGCGGCACCAGCGATGCCGCGGGCAGTGCGATCTGCTGCGCGTAGCTGCCGGGCGCATAGACCCATGCCACGCGCTGGCCGACCTCGAATTCGTCGACCCCGTCGCCCAGCGCCAGCACCCGGCCCGCGCCTTCGACGCCGAGGATCTTCGGGTTGGGCATCGCGTTCCAGCTCATGCCCTGGCGCACGCCGAGGTCCATGAAGTTGACGCCCGCGACGGCGACCTGCACCAGCACCATGCCGGGGCCGGGCTCGGGATCGGGCCGGGTCACGAAGGCGAGTACGTCGGCATCGCCGATCCCGTTCATCACGACTGCTTTCACTGGGGTTCCTTTGCTGTGGGGCGGCCGCGCTGCGGGTCCGCCGGTGCACTGTGCGGCGCACGGGGCCTTCGCCGGCCGATCCGCGTATCGGCCTGTATCGCGGCGGGGTCCGCGCACACTACTTTTCAAGAAGAGGGTTCTCAGGCCGCGAGCCCGAGCGCCTTCGCCACGCCCGCGCCGTAGGCCGGATCGGCCTGCGTGCGGTGGTCGACGTGCCGTTCGCGCTGGTGTTGCCTAGAGGGCAACGAAGCGCGCCGAAAGTTGCTGTTGCTCGAACCGGCGGCGCGCCGAACAATCGCGCCGACATCCACCGCAGCGCCTTCGAGGCCACCGAAAAGAGGACGACATGCCCACTGCCACACGCAAACGCTTCGCCCGGCTGGCCGCGACGGCCGCCGCACTCCTCGGCCTCGCGGCGGCCACGGTGCCGGCCGCGGCCGCCGACGGCTTTCCCTCAAAGCCCGTGACCATGATCGTCGCCTTCCCGCCCGGCGGCCCCGCCGACGTGCTGGCGCGCGCGATGCAGCCCACCATGGCGAAGGTCCTCGGGCAGCCCTTCGTCATCGAGAACCTGCCGGGCGCGGGCGGCGCGCTCGCGGTGCAGCGCCTGCTGAGCCGGCCGGCCGACGGCCACACGCTGATCATGGGCTCGCCCAACGAGGCGATCCTCGCGCCGCTCGCCAATGCCTCGGCGAAGTACCGGCCCGAGGAGCTCGCGCTGCTGGCGCCGATCTCGAGCCATCCGCTGGTCGTGATGGCGCGCAACGGCCTGCCGCATGCGTCGCTGGAGGAGGTGATCGCCGCCGGCCGCAAGCCCGGCAGCCCCGGCCTGACCTTCGGCAGCCCGGGCCACGGCTCGATGTACCACATCGTCTCGGAGTACATCGCGCAGACCACGGGCGCGAAGCTGGTGCACGTGCCCTACAAGGGCGCCACGCCGATGATGCAGGACCTCGCGGGCGAGCAGATCGACTTCACGATCCTGCCGAACCTCGGCGCTTCCACGCAGCTGATCGAGACCCGCAAGATCAAGGCCATCGAGGTGCTCGACACGCAGCGCATGCGCACGCTGCCCGGCGTGCCCGCGATCAGCGAGAGCACGCTGGCGCAGAAGCAGGCGCTGGTGCATGCGGTGTGGCTCGGCGTGATGGCGCGCGACGGCCTTCCCACCGAGCGTGCGCGCGCGCTGATGGCGGCCTCGCAGCAGGCGATCCAGTCGCCCGAGATGGCGCGGGCGCTCGCGCTCTCGGGCGTGCAGGCGATGAAGCCGCAGCCGCTCGAGGCGTCGGCGAAGTTCTACGCCGACGAGACCGACAAGTTCAGGCGCATGGCCCAGTCGATCCGCCTCTCGCCGCAATGACGGCACGCGCCGCGCCCTCCGACCTTTTCAGCGAAAGACTGCCTTGAACATCCTCGTCGCCGGTTTCCAGCATGAGACCAACACCTTCGCGCCCACCGTGGCCTCGTACGACAGCTTCGTGCGCGGGGAGGACTTCCCGGCGCTGGTGCGCGGCGACGCGGTGTTCGGGCTGCTCGACGTCAACCTGCCCGCGAGCGGCTTCATCCACTGCGTGCGCGCCGCGGGCCATGCCGTCACGCCCGTGATCTGGGCCGGCGCGGGCGCGTCGGCGCACGTCACCATCGATGCCTACGAACGCATCGCGGGCGAGATCGTCGACGCCGCGAGGCGGCTGCGCTTCGACGCGATCTACCTCGACCTGCACGGCGCGATGGTGGCGCAGCACCTCGACGACGGCGAGGGCGAGCTGCTCGCGCGGCTGCGCGCCGTGGTGGGGCCCGACATGAGGATCGTGGTCTCGCTCGACTCGCATGCCAACGTGACCGAGCGGATGCTCGCGCTCGCCGACGGCGTGGTCGCCTACCGGACCTATCCGCACGTCGACATGGCCGACACCGGCCGCCGCGCCGGCGAGCTGCTGCTGGCGCTCGTGCGATCGGCGAAGCCGGTGCACCGGGCCGTGCGGCGCGTGCCCTTCCTGATCCCGGTCAACAGCATGTCGACCATGCTGCAGCCGGCGCGCGGCGTCTACGACCTGCTCGAGGCGCTCGAGCCGCAGGTGCTCTCGCTGTCGTTCGCGCCGGGCTTCCCCGCGGCCGACTTCGCCGAGTGCGGGCCCGTGGTCTGGGGCTATGCCTTCGACGAGGCCGCCGCCGAGCGCGCGGTCGGGGCGCTGTACGAGCGCATCTGCGAGCCCGAGGCGCAATGGGCCGTGGACTTCGAGGCGCCCGATCCGGCCGTGCGGCGCGCGATGCGGATCGCGCGCACGGCCGGCCGGCCCGTGGTCATCGCCGACACGCAGGACAACCCCGGCGTGGGCGGCGACTCGAACACCACCGGCCTGCTGCGCACGCTGCTCGCGCTCGGCGCGCAGGACGCGGCGCTCGGGCTGCTCTGCGATCCGGCCGCCGCCGCCGCGGCGCACGCGGCGGGCGTGGGCGCGACCATCGAGCTCGCGCTCGGGGGCTGTCCGCAGGTCGCGGGCGATGCGCCGCTCGGCGGGCAGTTCGTGGTGGAGGCGCTGTCGGACGGCCGCTTCGTCTACGGCGGACCGATGATGAACGGCAAGCCGAGCGACCTCGGCCCGATGGCGCGGCTGCGCATCGGCGGCGTGCGCATCGCGGTGAGCTCGGCCAAGGCGCAGCTGCTCGACCGCAACATGTACCGCGCGGTGGGCATCGAGCCCTCGGAGATGAAGATCCTCGTGAACAAGAGCTCGGTGCATTTCCGCGCCGATTTCGCCGCCATCGCCGAGGAGATCATCGTGGCGCGCGCGCCCGGCCCCTTCATCGCCGATCCGGCCGAGCTGCCGTGGAAGAAGCTCGGCCGCGGCATGCGGCTGAAGCCCGGCGGCCCGGCCTTCGAGCCGGCGCGGTGAACGCGCGCTCGCCCGCGGCCGGCCCTCAGACGGTCGCGTCGCGCGCGGGGTCGAGCAACTGCATCGCCTGCCGCAGGTCCGCCGTCTCGAAGCCTTCGGTGTAGGGCGCGAGCGCGGCTTCGAGCAGCGCGCGCGCCTCGTCCGCGCGGCCGGCCGCCTGCCACAGGCGCGCGAGGTCGGTCGCGGTGCGCAGCTCCCAGGCGCGTGCGCCCTGCTGCCTGCTCGCGGTGAGCGACTCGCGCAGGCATGCCTCGGCCTCCGCGCCGCGCGGCGGCGACACGCGCGACAGCGCGCGGGCCTTGACCCGCAGCAGTTCCGGCAGGTTGTAGAGGTCGCCCTTGGCGTGCACCAGCGCCAGCGTGTCGTCGAGCAGCCGCAGCGCCTCGCCCGTCTCGCCGAGCGCGGTCAGGCCCTCGGCCAGCGTGAGGTTGAAGGCCGTCGTGAGCAGCTCGTAGCGCGACTCGCGCAGCTCCAGCAGGCAGTCGCGGATCGCCTGCACGCCGCGCGCCGCGTCGCCGCGCCGCACCGCGAGCTCGCCCTTGACGCCGCGGCCCACCGCCAGGTATGGCGTGAGCGAATGCGCCTCGGCATAGACGATGAAACGGTCGATGTCGCGCTCGGCGCGCGCCAGGTCGCCGACCCAGAGGTAGACCGACACCGCCCAGATCAGCGCGATGCACAGCGTGACCGGATGGTCGAGCTGCCGCGCCTCGTCGACCGCGCGCTGCGCGAGCACCACGGCCTGCGCCGGATGGCCCTGCAGCCAGAGCGTCCGGGCCAGCGCGATGCAGGCGCGGTTGCGCAGGTCGAAGCCCGAGTAGATGCTGCTGTCCTGCAGCGAGTCGGGCGAGCCGGCGAGCGCGGCCTCCAGCAGGCGCCGGGCCTGGGCCTGGTCGCCCAGCAGGTGGTTGCACAGCCCGACCAGCGAGTTCGCCGCCGCCACCGCGGTCGCGTCGCCCAGGGTGGCGGCCACGCGCGCGCAGCGGTGCGCGTAGCGCAGCGACTCGACGAAGTCGCCGATGCGCTCGTGGAAGATCTGCAGCCGGCCGAGCAGCTGCACCTGGCTCGCGGCGTCGCCCAGCGCCTCGGCGACCTCGAGGCTGCGCTCGAGCGCGGCGCGCACTTCCTCGCTGTTGCCGCGCGTGAACATCTGCGACACGCCGATGGCCGCCTGCAGGTGCATCTCGTCGGCGCTGCCGCGCATCGCGGGCGCGAGCGCGGCGAGCGCCCTGCGCGACCAGCCGAGGCATTCGGCGAGCAGCGACTTCGCGAGGAAGGCCGGCACCGCGGCCGCGGCCAGCGCGACGCCGAGCGCGGTCGCGCGGTCCTGCCCGAAGCACCAGGTGAGCGCGGCCCGCACGTTGCCGAGGTCGGCCGCCTCCGGCCGGCCGTCGGGCGCACCGCCGGCATCGCGCGCGGCCGCCGTGCGCTGCAGGCGCGCGAGGAAGTGACGCGCATGCCGCAGCGAGGCGCCGTCCACCGTCGCCTCGTCGGCCTTCGACAGCGCATAGGTGCGCGTGCTCTCGAGCAGGCGGTACTCGGTGAACGCGCCCGACGCGCGGATGGCGAGCAGCGACTTCTCGGCCAGGCTCGCGATCGCGGCGACGATCTGCGCCTGCGACAGGTCGTCCGCGCCCGCCACGTCGCGCGCGGCATCGAGCGAGAAGTAGCCCACGAAGACGCAGAGCCGGCAGAGCACCCGCCGCTCGTCGGCATCGAGCAGCTCGTAGCTCCAGTCGAGCGTGGCCTGCAGGGTGGCGTGCCGCGGCTGCGCGCCGCGCTGGCCGAGCCAGGAGAGCGCGAGCCGCTCGTCGAGCAGCTTGGCGGTCTGGTGCAGCCCGTAGGTCGACACGCGCCGCGCCGCGAGCTCGATCGCCAGCGCCACGCCGTCGAGCTTGCGGCAGATGTTGGCGATGATCGGCGCGTCGATGCCGTTCAGGTCCAGCGTGCTGCCGCTGGCGCCGGCCCGGTCGACGAACAGGCGCGTGGCCGGGTAGGCGAGGATCTCGCGCGCGCCCAGGCCGGGCAGGTCGGGCGGGCTGGCGAAGGGATTCAGCGGATGGACGTATTCGCCCTGGACCCGCAGCGCCTCCCGGCTCGTCGCCAGGAGGTGGATGCGCGGCGCGGCCTGGAAGATGCGCTCGGCCAGCGAGGCCGCCGCCGCGATCACGTGCTCGCAGTTGTCGAGGATCAGCAGCATCCGGCGCTCGCGCAGGTACGACAGCAGGCTCGGGACCGGGTCGGCGGAGCGCACCGAGAGCCGCAGCATCGAGGCGATCGCCGTCGGCACGAGGGCCGGATCGGTGAGCGTCGCGAGGTCCACGAACACCACGGCGCCGGCGAAATCGGCGAGCAGGTCGTGCCCGGTGCGCACCGCGACCGTGGTCTTGCCCACACCACCGGTGCCCGCCAGCGTGACGAAGCGCCCCTTCGCGAGCTGCGCCGCGACCGCCGCGAGGTCGGCGTCGCGGCCCACCAGCAGGCTCGGCGGCGCGGGCAGGCCGGGCTCGACCGGCGGCGCCTCGTCGCGCCCGGCCGCAGGTTCGGGCTCGGCCGCGTGCCTGGAGATCCTGGCCACGAAGCAGTAGCCGCGGCCGACCACGTTCGACACGTAGCGCGCGCCGTCCTGCCCGTCGCCGAGCGCCTGCCGCAGCATCGTGATCTGGTAGCGCAGGCTGCCGTCGGACACCACCACGCCCGGCCAGGCCTCGGCGAGCAGCTCCTCCTTGCTCACCACCTCGTTGGCCCTGGCGACCAGCGCGAGCAGCACGTCCATGGCGCGGCCGCCCAACTCCAGCGGCACGCCGTCGCGCGTCAGCAGCCGCTCGCCGACGCGCAGCGTGAAGGGGCCGAAGGAGACGATGTCGCCTGCATGGCCGATGGGTTCTTTCCTCATGGTTCGGGGATGCCTCGCCGGGGGACGACAGCCGGTGCGCACGGCCGAGGCCGGCGCAGTGTACAGCCAGCGGCTCAGCGCGCCCGGGGCGAAGGCACGAGGGCGCCGGCCATGCCGATCCGCGCGACCAGGGCCGCCGCGAGGACGAAGAAGACGCCGAACAGCAGGAACAGCTGCCCCGGCAGCCAGTGCGCGCCGACCAGCGCGCCCGTGAGCGTGGGCGCGAGGATGGCGCCCAAGCGCCCGACCCCGATCGCCCACCCCAGCCCGGTGACGCGCTGGGCCGGCCGGTAGAGCGAGGGCGTGAGCGCGAACAGGCCCGCGATGCAGCCGTTCGAGAAGAAGCCGATCAGGAAGATCACGGCGAACGCGAGCGCCGGCGCCGCGAGCAGGTGGGAGAACAGCGCCATCAGGCCCGCGTTGGCCAGCATGCACAGCGTCAGCACCCGGTCGAGCGGAAAGCGCGCCGCCAGCAGCCCGACGGAGGCCGCGCCCAGGATCGCGCCCAGGTTCAGCAGCACGCCGCCGGCGATCGCCTGCGAGCCCGCGAGGCCGGCCGTGGCGAGCAGCCGGGGCGTCCAGCTGAAGACGAAGTAGAAGCCGAGGAGGGCGAGGAAGAACGCGCCCCAGACCGACAGCGTCGTGCGCCGCAGGCCGCGGCCCAGCAGGTCCCGCGGACGCGCCGTCGCGGCCGCCTCCTTCCGGCCCGGGGGGGGGGGGCGGGGGGGTTGGGCCCCCCCCCCCCCCCGCCCGCCCCGGGGGTGGAGGGGCCGCCCGGCGGGGGGGGGGGGGGGGGGGGCGGCGCCGCGGCGGGGGGGGGGCGGGCCGGGGCGGGCCCGGCGGGCGCGGCCCGGGGGGCGGGGGGTGCCCCCCCCCCCCCCCCCCCCCCCGCGGCAGCAGGCGGTTGATCCGGCGCAGCGCGGCGGCGGGCCGGCGCGAGACCAGGAAATCGATCGATTCGGGCAGCCAGGCCAGTATCGCGGGCACGAGCGCGAGCGTCGCCAGCCCGCCGTGGAGGAAGACCGCGCGCCAGCCCGCCTCGGGAATCAGGCGGCCGGCGATCAGGCCGCCGACGGCCGCACCGGTGGAGAACGCCGCCGACTGCAGCCCGATCGCGAGGCCGCGCCACCGCTTCGACGCGAACTCCCCGGCGATCACGTAGCTGCTCGCCATGATGCCGCCGATGCCCAGGCCGGTGCCGAAGCGCAGCAGGCCGAGCGCGAGCGGCGACTCCGCGAAGGCCGAGCCGGTCATGGCGGCGCCGACCAGCACGAGGCCGCCCACGACCAGCGGCCGGCGCCCCCACCGGTCCGCCCAGGGCGCGAGGCACAGCGAGCCGCAGGCCATGCCGACCGGCGCCGCGCTGAGCAGGTAGCCGAGTTCCACGCCGCCGAGCGACCAGTGGTCGGCCACCGCCGATGCGGCGAAGGCCATGACGAGCACGTCGAAGCCGTCGACCATGCTGACGGCGAAGCAGAGCAGGACCACGAGCCACTGGAATCCGTTCATGGATTTCGCGTCGAGCTCGCGCGTGATGGATCGTTCCAAGGGGAGGTCGCGCAGCCGCTGGATGCGAGGCGCCGGGCGCTGCCGCCAGGCGTGGGCCGCCGGAAGTCGAGGGGGCCGTAATCTACCACCCGGCGCGGGCCGGCGCGCCGCGCGGGCGCGTTCAGTGCGCGGCCTGCAGCAGGCCGAGCGCCTCCATCCTGCGCACCAGCTCGGCGACCGAGCGCGCGTTCATCTTGCGCATCGCCTGGCCCCGGTGCATCTTGACCGTGATCTCCGCGATGCCCATGCGCGCCGCGATCTGCTTGTTCATCAGGCCCGCCGCCACGTGCTGCACCACCTCGCGCTCGCGCGGGGTCAGCGCGTCCCAGCACAGGCGCGCCGCATGCAGCGCTTGCGCGCGCGCGAGGCGCTGCGCGTCGCGCTCCAGCGCGGCGTTGACCGCGTCGATCATGTCCTGGTCGCGGAAGGGCTTGGCGAGGAAGTCCATCGCGCCCGCCTTCATCGCCTTCACCGTCATCGCGATGTCGCCGTGGCCGGTCATGAAGATGATCGGGATCGGCGGCTGGCCGGTCTGCAGCAGGGTCTGCTGCAGCGCGAGCCCGCTCTGGCCGCGCAGGCGCACGTCGAGCACGAGGCAGGAGGGCCCGTCGGCGCGCGCGGCGGCGAGGAACTCCTCGGTGGCGGCGAAGCTGCGGACCTCCAGGTCGATCGAGCGCAGCAGGCTGTCGAGCGCGGTGCGCACGAGCTCGTCGTCGTCCACGACGTAGACCACGCGCCGGTCGGGCGCGCTGCGCGCGGCGGCGGCTCGGACGGCGGCGGCTTGCATGGCGGTTGCTCGCGGCCCCTCAGGCCGACCCGGCCCCGGCCGGCGCCGCGGGGTTCGCGCGCCCGGCGCGCGGCAGCGTGAACACGGCGCGCGTGCCCGCGGGCTCGCGCGGCAGCAGCGTCAGCGTGCCCTCGTGCGCGTCGAGGATCGACTTGCAGATCGCCAGGCCCATGCCCATGCCGTCGGCCTTGGTGCTGAACAGCGGCTCGAGCAGCTTGCCGGCGTGCTCGGGCGCGATGCCGCTGCCGACGTCGTCGACCGCCACGCGCACGCGGTCGTCCCCGACGGTCGCGCAGCTCAGCTGCAGCCGCCGCTCGCCGGGCGCGCGCCCGGCCATCGACTCGGCGCCGTTCATCAGCAGGTTCACCGCGACCTGCTGCAGCTGGACCCGGTCGCCGCAGACCGGCTCCGCGGCGTCCAGCCCCTGCAGCGCGAGCGCGACGCCCAGCGATTCGAGCGGGCCCGCGACCAGCGTCACCGCCTCGCGCAGCGCCTCGGCGAGGTCGAACACCGCGAACTGCGGCTCGGCCTTGCGCGCCTTGGCCCGCAGGCCCTGGATGATGGCGCGCGCGCGCAGCGCGCTCTTGCTGATGTGCAGCAGCATCTCGCGCGCCTCGGCGATGTCCGGCGTGCCGCGGTCGAGCCAGCGCAGCGCGGCGCTGGCCGAGGTGTCGACGGTCGCGATCGGTTGGCCGATCTCGTGCACGATCGAGGCCACCAGCTCGCCCATCGCCTTGAGGCGGCTCGCGCGCTCGAGTTCGGCGAGCGCGGCGCGCAGTTCCTCCTCGGCGAGCGCGCGCTGGCGGTTCTGCTCGAGCAGTTCCTCGTACAGGCGCGCGTTCTCGAGCGCGAAGGCCGCGTGCGAGGCGATCACCTCGAGCACCTCGGCCTTCGATGGCGTGAAGACGTGGGCCGCGAGGGCGTTCTCGAGGTACAGCACGCCGATCAGCGTCGCATGGCGCATCAGCGGCACGCACAGCAGCGAGCGCGGGCGCCGGCGGCGCACGTAGTCGTCCTGGGCCAGCGCGGCTTCCTCGCGCGCGTCGCCCACCACGATGCGCTGCTGCGTGCGCGCCACCGACTGCACGATCGAGACCGGGCAGACCTCGGTGCCGAACGCGACCGGCGCCTGCGCCACGACGATCTCGCCGTCCTGCACCTGGGCCTGCGCGCGCACCTGCCAGGCGCCCTGGCGCAGCAGCGTCAGCGTGCCGTAGTCGGCGCCGGCGCTCTCGAGCGCGGTGCGCAGCAGCGTCTCCACCAGCCGCGCCGGCACGATGTCGCTCGCGAGCGCCGTCGAGATGCGCAGCACCGCCTGCGCGTCGAGCGCCTGCAGGCGGCTCGTGGCGGGCGTGGGCGTCTCCTGCCCGAACACGGCGGGGTGGGCGGCCTGCAGCTGCCGCACCTTGGCGGCCGCGCCCCAGCGCTGCCATGCGCCGCGCGCGTAGCGCAGGTGGCCGTGCGCGGACAGCTCGTCGCCGCGGCCCGCGTGGAAGGCGGCGGCGAGCTCGGCCGCGAGCGCCTCGACCTGGGTGAAGCCGTGGCGGCGGGCCTGCGACACCGCCTGCGCGTAGGCCTCGCTCGCTTCCAGCGGCTGGCCCGCGGCGCGCGCCAGCTCGGCGCGCACCAGCGCGAAGCGCGCCGAGAAGTTGACGGGGCAGGTCCGGGCCCAGTGGGCCAGCTGCTGCACGTGGCGCTGCAGCGCGGCCTTCTGCCCGGCGTCGCGCGCGGGCAGCGCGAGCAGGGCGAGGGCGCCGTAGAAGGGCAGTTCGCCGCTTTCGGCGAAGCTGCGCCCGGCCGCGGCGCAGGCCTCGGCGCGGGCGCGCGCCTCGAGGGCCTCCGCGAGCTCGCCGCAGAGCAGCGCGGCCTCGAGCCGGTAGACCCAGTGCTCGAAGTCCACCAGCGTGGGCGGCCCCTCGTCCGTGGGCACGGCCGGCTGCTCGCCGGGTTCGCCGCGGCTGCCGTCCTGCAGCCGCGAGAGGAACTGCTTCTGCGCCAGCAGCGCGTCGACCACGAACTGGAAGTTCGCGTCGCGCGCGATCGCGAGTCCGCGCTCGACCGTCTCGCGCACCTCGCCGAGGAACTCGCCCGCGAACAGCAGGCCCGAGGCCTCGTTGGGGGCGCAGTAGATCGCGAAGGTGTGGTCGGCGATCTCCACCAGGATGCCGTAGGCGCGGCGGATGTAGTCGCGCGCCGCGCGCGCGGGCTGGGTCCAGGGCACGACCATCGTGCCGAAGGCCATGTGGACGCGGCCGCGGTAGCGCACCAGGCCGCGTTCGTCGACCAGGTGCAGCGCGAGCGCGCCGAACTCGCGCGCGGCGGCGTAGTCGCCGTAGCGTACGCCGAAGACCTGCGTCATGCAGACGTAGCCGTTGGCCGAGGCGTCGGTGTGGCCGTGCACGATCCCGAGGTTGGTCATGCGCAGCAGGATCAGGTCGACCAGGTTCTGGTCGGTGTAGAGCGCCGGCGGGATCAGGTCGGCGAAGATGTTGGTGATCGCGAGCCGCAGCGGATCGGTCGCCACCGGCAGCCGCCGCAGCGCCGCCATGCCGTGGCGCTCGATCCAGGCGCGCAGCTGCGCGTACTCGCGGTCGACCGCGGCGCCGTCGGGCCGCATCGGCACGTAGATGCCCGACTTGCGCAGGAACGCCAGCCCGACGGCGAGCGCGAGGTCGAAGCGGCCGAGCGTGGTGTAGAGCGCCGCGCGCAGGCGCGCGAGGTCGGCGCCGAAGATGCCGTCGCCCGCCACCTGCTCGAGCGCCGCGAGGCGCGCCTCGGCGGGTTCGAGCGCGCCGGTCATGAACTCGGCCTCGCCGCAGGCCGCGCGCGCGGCCAGGCCCTCCTCGCTGGCGTCGTCCTCGCCGAGGAAGTCGAGCGCGGCGCGGAAGAAACCGAGCGCCGAATGGTGCGCGGTCGCGGCCTTGGCCTGGCGCCCCGCCTCGAGGTTGAGCCGCGCGAAGCGGCGCCGCTCGTGCGGGGCGTGGACCGCGGAGCGTGCGAGGTTGGCCTGGGCGGCGATCGCGAACACCTGCGCCGAGGTCGCCGGATGCGCGAGATGGCGCCGCGCGATCTCCAGGTGCAGCGGCGCGCGCGCCGCGGGCGCCATCGAGGCAAGGGCGGCTTCGCGGAAGCGGTCGTGGCAGAACACCCAGTCGCCGTCCTCGCGCGCGAGGCTGCCGGCCTGCAGCGCGGGTTCGAGCAGCGCCTCGAGGCCGCGCTGCGCCTCGGCGCCGGGCGCGAGGCCCATCGCGACCGCGAGCGCCTCGCCCGAGGCCCGGTGGCCGAGGCAGGCCAGCCGCTGCAGCGCCGAGCGCGTGGCGTCGGGCAGCTGTTCGAAGCGGCGCGCGAGCAGGTCGGCGACGCTGTCCACGCCCGGGTGCGCCGCGATGCGCTCCAGGCTCCAGCGCCAGGCCGCGGCCTCCGCGTCGTAGGCGAGCAGGCCTTCGTCGGCGAGCAGCCCGAGCAGGTGCCGGGCGAAGAAGGGGTTGCGCCGGGTCTTGTCGCCGATCACCCCGGCGAGCGGGCCGAGGGCCGCGGCGTCCTGCTGCAGCGCCTGCGCGATCAGCTCGCGCAGCGCGGCCTCGTCGAGCGGGCCGAGCGTCAGCGCGACCGCCTCGGGCACGTCGGCGAGCCGGCCCGCGCGCAGCGGATGGTCCGCGCCGACTTCGCTGGCGCGGAACGCGCCGATCAGCAGCAGCGCCCGGTCGGGGTACTGGTGCAGCAGGCGCTCGAGCACCTGCAGCGTGCCCACGTCCGACCACTGCAGGTCGTCGAGCAGCAGCAGCAGCGGGCGCGCCGGCGTGGCGAAGCAGGCCAGCAGGCGCGCCATGCCGTGGAGCACGCGTTCCCGTTCGAGCGCGGGGGCGGTGTCCGGCGGCTCGGGCGCCTCGGCCTGCGGTCCGAGCACCAGGGCCAGCGAAGGAAGGAAGCCGGCCAGCGTGCGGTCGACCGGCGTGGCCGCGGCGCGGATCCGGTCGCGCCAGTGCGCGAACTCGTCCTCGGCGCAGCCGAGCACGAACTGCAGCAGCTGCTCGATCGCCTGCACCAGCACCGCGTAGGGCCTGCCGAGGCTGCCTTCCTCGCTCTTGACCGAGGCCAGCAGCGGCGGCGTCTCCGACTGCTGCATGCGCGCGACGGCCTCGCGCAGCAGCGTCGACTTGCCGATGCCCGAGGGGCCCGAGACCCAGGCCACGCGCGAGCGCGCATGCTCGGCTGCCTCGCGGTGGAGCGCGAGCAGCGTCTGCAGCTCGGCGTCGCGGCCCAGCAGCTGCGGCCGGCGCAGCATCCGGTGCAGCAGCGCCTGCGCATCGAGCACGAAGGGCGGGATGCGGCCGTGCCGGCGCTGCAGCGCCTCGCAGCGGCGCAGGTCCGCGAGCAGGCTCGCGGCGCTGCCGTAGCGGCGGTCGGGCGCCTTCTCGAGCAGCCGCAGCACCAGCAGCGAGAGCTGCGCGGGCATGCCGGCGCGCAGTTCGTGCGGCGGCCGCGGCTGGCGCGTCGCATGCGCATGGATGCGCTCCGCCGCGTCCGCGCCCTCGAACGGGGGCTTGCCGACCCAGAGTTCGTAGAGGATGCAGCCGAGCGAATAGAGATCGGCGCGCGCGTCGACCCGCAGGTCCATGCGGCCGCCGAGCTCGGGCGCCATGTAGCCGAAGCACTGCTCGTCCCAGGCCAGCGCCCCGTCGGCGCGCGCCTCGGTGCCGGCGCCGAGCCGCGCCGCGTGGCCGAAGCCCGTCAGGCAGGCGCGGCCGCCGGGCGTGCACAGCACCCGGTCGGGCGTGAGCGCGCGGTGCATCACGCCCGCCTCGTGCATCGCGGCGACCGCGGCGGCGAGCTGCAGCGCGCGCGCGATGAAGGCCTGCGTGTCGCCGACCGGGACGCCGGCGCGGCGCAGCGGCTCGCCGCCCGGGTCCTTCAGCACCAGCAGCGCGCCTTCGCCGTGCGGCACCAGCGCCGTCGGCACCGCCGCCCAGTCCTCGTGCAGCGCGTCGCGGAACGCGTACTCGCGCTGCAGCGTGGCGAGCGTCGCCGGCGCGACCTGGCCGCGCCCAGCGACGAGCCAGGAGGCCGCGCCGGGGGCGACCGCGCGCTCCAGGCAGGGCGTGCCCGGACCGAGCGCGCGGAACGCGCGCGCGGACCCGGCGCGATCGGCGTCGAGGGTCGGCGCCAGGACCTCTGCCTGGCCGGGCTCGCTGAGTTCTTCTTGTCGCATGGGTGGCTTCCGAAGGCGATTGGAGCGCAAACGGCCGCTGGAAGGCGGCCGCCCGCGTTGGCGTGTGTTGGGTGTTGTTAGACGGGAGGGAAACCCGGGCATCGGGACCGCGACGGCCATGTCGGCGCGCCCGGAGCTCCGGGTCGAAGGTGCCGGACTCGCCGATCGAGCTGACGCCGGAGCAGCCCGGCGCGGGCAGCCTGCGGTCGCGCGGGGCGAGGCCGCCCGGCAGCGCGAGGAGGCGCTCGAGCGGCGAGGCGGGGTCGTCGGGCGCCGCGGCGCCCGATGGAATCAAGAACGGACGGCCGCGGCCATCGAACCTTGGTTCGGGAGATACCTTCGTATGCGCCGGCGCGCTACTGTTCGGCGGTGATCCCGGCGGCCTTGATGATCTGCGCCCACTTGCGCGTCTCGCTCGCGATGAACCCGGCGAAGGCCTGCGCCGTGCCGCCGCGCAGTTGCAGCCCCGCGGCCTCCGCCTTGCCGCGGAGCTCGGCATCGGCGAGCGCGGCGTTGGTCTCGGCGTTGAGGCGCTCGACGATCGCCGCAGGCAGGCCCGCCGGCCCCATGAGTCCGTACCAGCCGTAGCCGACCACGCCCGGCAGGCCGAGTTCGCGGAAGGTCGGCGCGTCGGGGTAGACGCTGGTGCGCTCCTCGGTGCTGACCGCGAGCGCGCGCAGCTTGCCGGCCTGCACGTGCGGCACCGCGGTCGAGACCGCGGTCAGCGTCGCGTCGATGCGGCCGGCGAGCAGGTCGGCATAGGCCGGCGCGTCGCCGCGGTACTGCACCACGACGCCGGGCACGCCGGCCTGCCGCAGCAGCAGCTCGGCCGTCAGGTGCGGCGCCGAGCCCGCGCCCGGCGAGCCGAAGCTCAGCCCCTTCGGCTGGCGCTTGCCGTGCTGCAGGAACTCGGCGAGGGTCCGGTAGGGCGCCTCGGCGTTGGTGACCAGGAACAGGGGCGCGATCGCGGTGCTCACGATCGGCGTGAAGTCCTTCTTCACGTCGTAGGGCAGCTTGGGATAGAGTGCCTCGCCGATCGCGATCGGCGCCGCCGCATGCAGCAGGGTGTAGCCGTCGGGCGGCGCGTGCGCGATGTACTCGTTGGCGATGCGCGTGCCGGCGCCCGCGCGGTTCTCGATCACCACGCCCTGGCCGAGGCGGCGCGCGAGCTGGTCGCCGAGCAGCCGGCTCAGGATGTCGTTGGAGCCGCCCGCGCCGTAGGGCGAGACCAGGCGCACCGGCCGCGCGGGCCATGGCTGCGCGAAGGCCGGGCCGGCGGCGATGGCGGCGAGCCCGCTGGCCGCGAGGCCGAGCAGTCGCCTTCTGTGCAATGGCATGGGATGTCTCCTGTTGTGGTGTCGAATGTCTTCCGGTGCGCGGCCGCTTCAGAGGCGGCGCAGCGGCGGATAGGCGAAGCGCCCCTCCAGGTGCTCGGCCCGCGGCTGGTAGAGGCGCAGGACCACGTAGAAGGGCTCGCCGGGCGGGCTCGGCAGCCAGTTGACGCCCTCGCCCGGGTCGGTGGCCTGCAGCCGGATCGAGAGCCCGCCGTCGGCATCGTGCTGCAGCCCCGGCGTGCGGTCGCCGATCGAATAGCGGCCGATCGGGTTCGCGACGAACAGGCAGTCGCTGCGCCGGTAGAGGGTGAGCGACCAGAAGGCATCGACGCGCGGGCCCTCGCCAGCGGGGAAGCGCAGCGCGTAGGCATGCGTGCCGTCGAGCAGCCGCCCGTCGGCGTCGACCTCGGCCATCGGGTACATGGCCTCCTCCACGCCGAGCGCGCCGATCAGGTTGCGCGCGACCCGGGCCCGGGTCAGGTGGTCGTCGCCCCAGTGGGTGCGCACCGCCACCGGCAGCGCCCAGCCGCCGCCCAGCGGATGCGGCTGCGCCTTCGCGCGCAGTTCCTCGTAGACGCGCGGCACCCAGGCCGCGAGCGCCTGCGGCGCCACCGGCCAGTCCAGGCGCTCCGTGCCGGCGGGCGGGTTGCGCCGCAGGGCCTCGTCGACGAAGGCGCGGAACAGGGCCGCGTCCGGCACCGCGGTGTCGCGCCCGTCGAGGCCCACGTCGAGCCGCATGGCCGCGTCGCCGCCGTCCGGGCGCGAGATCCGCAGCTGCGACTGCAGCGCGCGCACCGCCGCCAGGTCGGCGTCGTCGTGGTCGACCAGCATCCGGCCGATGAGCCAGACGTCGGCACCCGGCGCGGCGATCACCTGCGTCACGCCCGCGGGGACCGGCCCGCGCCAGCCCGGCCCGTGCACCAGCGTGCGCTGCGCGCGGTTGCCGGTGGTGCGGCGGCCGACGTAGGCGAAGGGATTGGTCCAGGCGTCGAGCAGGCCCAGCGTCCAGTAGCGCTCGCCCATGTCGGGCGAGTCGATCAGCACCGGCCCGTCCGAGAGGTCGAGCCAGGCGTTGCTGTAGACGGTGTCGTTGTTGGGGCTCACGACCTCGCGGTCGTCCGGGCCGAGCCGCCGGTGCGTGTGGGTGAACTGGTTGACCCAGCGCACCGGCGCGTCGGGCCGCTCGGCGGCGAAGCCGTGCAGCGGATGCCGCCGCGCGGTGGTCGCCGCGCGCATGCGCATCATCTCGAACAGCGGCAGCGTCTGGATCACCGCGGCGCGCGCGGCTTCGTGGTGGTGGTCGGTCGTCATCGTCGGGGTCCGGGTGGGGGTCGGGTCCATGGCTTCAGGCGACGGCGCCGGCGCGCCGCATGGCCTCGATCTGCGCGCCGTCGTAGCCGAGCTCGGCGAGCACCGTGTCGGTGTCCGCGCCGCAGGCGGGCGCCGCAGCCGGCGCGGCGGGCGGCGCCTCGCCGAGGCGGTAGGGCAGGCCGAGCGCGCGGTAGCGCTCGCCGCCGGTGCCCACCGCGTCGACCAGCAGTCCGCCTTGCGCGAAGTCGGGCGATGCGAGCACCTGGCGGTAGCTGCGCACCGCGCCCGCGACGATCCCGCGCTGGCCGAGCATCTCGACGCAGGCCTCGGTGTCGAAGCCCGAGAGGATCTCGGCCAGCACCGCGCGCAGGGCGGGGCGGTTCGCGACCCGCAGCGGGTTGCTCGCGAAGCGTGGATCGGCGGCGAGCTCCTCGCGGCCGACCGCGCGGCAGAAGCGCGCCCAGTGCGCATCGGCATAGGCCGACAGCACGATGTGGCCGTCGCGCGTGGGCACCACGTCCGCGGCCGGGGCGTTGTGCGGCTGGCCGTCGCCGACGCGGGTCGGCTCCGGCGCGCCGCCGAGGTAGTCGCTCCAGGTGGTGGCCTGCAGGTGCAGCGCGACGTCGAACAGCGAGGTCTCGAGCGTCTCGCCCACGCCGCTGCGCTCGCGCCCGTAGAGCGCGGCGAGCACCGCCTGCGCGCCGAGGTGCGCCGCGGCGGCGTCGATGATCGGCACGCCCACCTTCTGCGGCAGGCGGCCGGGCTCGCCGGTCAGCGACATCAGCCCGCTCTCGGCCTGCGCCGCGATGTCGTAGCCGGGCCGCCCGCGCGACGGGCCGCGCGCCGGGAAGCCTGAGATCGAGAGGTAGACGATGCGCGGGAAGCGCCCGCGCACCGTGCGTGCGTCCAGCCCCAGCGTGTCCACCGCGCCGGGGCGCAGGTTCTGGATCACCACGTCGCTGCGCTCGACGAGCCGCCATGCCGCCTCGCGGCCGGCGTCGCTGCGCAGGTCCAGCGCGATCGAGCGCTTGCCGCGGTTGTAGGCGCGGATCATCGATTCGCCGTAGCGGCCGATGTGCCGCGCCTGGTCGCCCGCGAGCGGCTCGACCTTGACCACGGTCGCGCCGAGCTCGCGCAGCACCATCGCCGCGCCGGGCCCGGCGATGTACTGGCCGAAGTCGAGCACGCGGATGCCGTCGAGCGGCGCCGCGGGCGAGGGGGGGCGGGTGCCTTGCGTGATGTCCATGGCGACCGACAATAGCGCCCCGCCCCATTCCTGGAAATTCGAAAATTCGGAGGTCGTGATCACGATCCGTGATCGCCATCCAAGCCATGCCGACCGGTACCGACTACCTGCTGCGCCGCCTGCGGCTGCGCCACCTCGAACTGCTGGCCGCGCTGGAAGAGGCGGGCACGCTGCGCGCGGCGGCGCTCCGCCTCAGCCTGAGCCAGCCCGCGATCAGCAAGATGCTGGCCGAGATCGAGGACGCGCTCGGCGCGCGCCTGTTCGAGCGCAGCCCCCAGGGCGTGCGCGCGAATCCGCTCGGGGCCGCGGCGATCTACCGCGCGCGCATCGTGCTCCACGAGCTCGGCCGCGTCGAGGAGGACATCGGCGCGCTGCGCGGCGGCGCCGCCGCGGTGCTGCGCGTGGGCGCCCCGTCCGTCACCGCCACCGTGCCCGCGGCGGTCGTGCAGCTGCGCGCGCGCATGCCCGGCACCTCGGTGAAGATCATCGAAGGCCGCGTGCGCGAGCTGATCCAGCGCCTGCTCGACGGCGAGCTCGACTGCGTGTTCGGCGCGATCACGCCCGAGCTGATGGCCGGCGACCAGCTGCCGCTCTTGCAGTCGCAGGCGCTGGTCGAGGACCGGCTGTGCGTGCTGGCCGCCGCGTCAAACCGCATCGTGCGGCGGCGCGGCCTGCGCTGGTCCGACCTGCATGCGGCGCCCTGGGTCGCGCCGTCGAAGGACACGCTGGTGCGCCAGGCCTTCATGACCGCCTTCCTCAACGAGGGCGTGCAGCCGCCCGAGCCGGTGATCGAGGCCACCTCCTCGGTCACGGTCGGTGCCGTGCTGCGCATGGACCCGGCGCTGCTGTGCGCGGTGCGCCTGGACCATGCGCGCGACGAGGTGGCGCGCGGCGACGTGCGGCGGCTGCGGGTCGGGCCCGAGATCGCGCTGCCCTCGCTCGGCCTCTTCACGCGGCGCGGCGCGGGCCCGCCCTCGGCGCTGGTGCAGGCGTTCACGCGGGCGGTGCGCCGGGCCGGCGCGCGCTGAGAAGCTGTGAACGGACCCGGCGGCTCAGCGGCGGCGCCAGCGCGCCCACCAGCGGGTCGCGCCGGGCCAGGGGGCGAGGGGGCGGGTGTCGAGATCGTGGTGGACCGCCGGCGCGCTGCCGCGGAGCTGGCGCAGCTTCACTTCGAGCGTGTGCGCGATGCCGCGCGCCTGCCGCTCGCCGCGCAGCGCGCGCTGGCGCCAGTACGCCGCCTGGGCGGCCAGGGCTTGCGGATCGGACTCCTGCAGTTCCACCATGCCGGCATTGTGGTCGGCCGCGCCCCGGCCGCTGTAGGCGCGCGGCGCGCCCTGCTGTACGAAAAGATACAAGTGAGTGCGTTCGGCGCCATGAGGCGCGCCGCCAGCAAGGACATGCGGGCGCGGCGGCGACATCGCTATACGATGGGGTGCCTGAAGGAGCACGAATGCCACAACGGAAATCACCCGAGGACGCCGGCGCCCAGCATCCGGTCGAGCAGGCGCTCGACCAGAGCAAGGACGTGAAGCAGGCGGTCGAGGAGGCCGCGGACGAGCTCGCCGTGGTCCACGCCGTGCTCGACAAGGAAGTCGCGGAGGACGCGCGCAGCGACGACGTGGATCGCGCGATCGCGCAGACCGACCGCATCGAGAAGAAGCTCTCGCAGTCCGCCGACGCGCTCGACAAGGTGGTCGAGACACTCGACGCCGAGGTCCGCAAGAAGTCCCCCTGAACAGGCGCCGGCCCCGGCCGCCTGCGGCACGTCGGGCAGCCAGCCTACACGCTCGCACGGACCGAAGTCGTAGAACCATCCGACCCGTGGTTGGGGCGATCTCCCGCTGTCCGGGAAGCCGCCACGTGCCGAAAGCGCTGCAATGCCGCTCGCGACGATCCTTGTCGAGGACAGCCAGACCATCCGGGAGAACCTGATCCCGGCGCTGGAGGAGCTCGCGGGCGTGCAGGTGCTCGAATGCGCGACCTCGGCCGCGGAGGCGATCGCCGCGCTCGCGCGGCATGCGTCGTGGCGGCTCGCGATCGTCGACCTGTTCCTCGACGAAAGCAGCGGCCTGACGGTGCTGCGCGCCTGCGAGGGCCGCCGCGCCGACCAGCACGTGGTGGTGCTCACCAACTACCTCACGGCCGACATGCGCCGGCGCTGCAGCGCGCTCGGCGCGGACGCCGCCTTCGACAAGTCGACCGAGCTCGACGCCTTCTTCGAGCATTGCCGCGGCTACCAGGCCTGAGAAGCTCAGGCGGGCGCGGAGGCGATCGTCTTCGGCTCGAGGAAGGCCTCGAGTCCGAACACGCCGAACTCGCGCCCGAGGCCCGACTGCTTGACGCCGCCGAAGGGCGCGGCGAGTTCGGGCGCGATGCGGTTGACCAGCACCGTGCCGGCCTGCAGCCGCGCCGCGACGCCGAGCGCGCGCGCGGGCTGCGAGGAGAAGACGTAGGCCTGCAGGCCGTAGGGCGAGTCGTTGGCGATCGCGACCGCCTCGTCGTCGTCCTCGCAGGCGATCATCGAGAGCACCGGACCGAAGATCTCCTCGCGCGCGATCGCCATGTCGTTGCGCACGTCGGCGAACACCGTCGGCCGCACGAACCAGCCCCGGTCGAGGCCTTCCGGGCGGCCCTCGCCGCCGGCCACGATCGTGGCGCCCTCGGCGCGGCCGCGGCGGATGAAGTCCTGCACGCGCTCGAACTGGGCCCGGCTCGCGAGCGGACCGATCGCGGTGGCGGGGTCGCGCGGGTCGCCCACGCACATCGCGGCGGCCGCGCGCCGCACATGCTCGACGGCCTCGGCCATGCGCTGTCGCGGCACCAGCAGCCGCGTACCGGCCACGCAGGCCTGGCCGTTGTTCATGAAGGCCGCGCCGAGCGCGAGCGGCAGCACCGCGCCGAAGTCGGCGTCGTCGAGCACCAGGGTGGCCGACTTGCCCGAGAGCGCGAGGCTCACGCGCTTCATGGTCTCGATGCCCGCGCGCGCGATCAGCTTGCCGGTCGCGGTCGATCCGGTGAACGAGATCTTCGCGACGTCGGGGCTGGTGGACAGCGCGTCGCCCACGTCGCCGCCGCGGCCGAGCAGCACGTTGAAGGCGCCGGGCGGCAGCCCGGCCTCGTGCAGCGCCTCGGTGACGACCCGGGTCTGGATCGGCCCGAGCTCGCTCGGCTTGACCACGCTCGCGCAGCCCGCGGCGATGGCCGAGGCGAGCTTGCTGCAGATGCTGCCCGCGGCGGCATTCCAGGGCGTGATGAGCGCGGCCACGCCGACCGGCGCCATCACGACGGTCGCTTCGCCGATGCGGCGCTCGAAGGCATAGGCCTCGAGCGCCTGCGCGGTGGTGGCGAAGCACTGCGAGGCGTAGTTGCTGACCCATTGCGAGCGCGCGAGCGGCCCGCCGTACTCCTCGATGGTGGCGTCGCGGATCCGGTCGGTGCGCGCGAGCACCGCGGCGCCCAGGCGCCGCAGCATGTCGATGCGCTCGGCCCTGGTGCTGCGCGCGAGCGCGTCCTGCGCGCGCCGCGCCGCGGCGATGGCGCGTTCGGCGTCGTCGCGGTTCGCGAGCGTGGCGGTGCCGATGCGCTCGCCCGTCGCGGGGTTGGCGATCTCCACCTGCTCCGTGCCCTGCACGGGGACGAAGGCGCCGTCGATGTAGGCCTGGTCGATGTTCCACATGGTTGCTTTCCTTTGCGTTGCGGGGCCAGTCTAGAAAGGCCTCTTTGTTTCGAGAAGAGGTTGAAAGATGGATGAATCAATCCGAAAATCGGAACAATGCACAGAACGGGACTGCTCGAACTCGAGGTCGTGCTGGCGGTCGCGCGGCGGCGCGGCTTCCGGCTCGCGGCCGTGGACCTCGACATGTCGGCCACGGCGGTGAGCAACGCCGTGGCCAACCTCGAGGCACGGCTCGGCGCGCGGCTGTTCCACCGCACGACGCGCAGCGTCTCGCTGACCGAGGCCGGCCGGGCCTTCGTCGAGGAGGTCGAGCCCGCGGTGGGACGGATCCGCGGCGCGATGGCCGCCGCGAGCGAGCGCAAGGCCGCGCCGACCGGCACGCTGCGCATCAACAGCGCGCTCGGCGCGGCGCAGATGGTGTTCGGGCCCCTGGTGCTCGAGTTCCTGCGCCGCCATCCCGGCATGACGGTGGACATCGCGACCGAGGGGCGCATGGTCGACATCGTGGCCGAGGGCTTCGACGCCGGGCTGCGGCTCGCGCCGCTGGTGCCGCGCGACATGGTCCGCGTGGCGCTCGCCGACGAGCTGCGCATGGCGGTGGTCGCCTCGCCCGCCTACCTGGCGGCCCATCCGGCGCCGCGCAGCCCGGCCGAGCTCGCGCGCCACCGCTGCATCCGGGCCCGGCTGCCGAGCGGGGAGCCCTCGCCCTGGGAGTTCGCGCGCAGGGGCCGGCGCACGCGCGTCGAGGTGCCGGGCCCGCTGGTGCTCGACGCGCCGCTGCTGATGCGCGACGCCGCGCGCCAGGGCGTCGGGCTCGCGCAGCTCGCCGAGTGGTACGTGGCCGAGGACCTCGCGAGCGGCCGCCTGGTGCGCGTGCTCGACGACTGGATGGCGCCCGCGCCGGGGCTGTGCCTCTACTACCCGGGGCACCGCCACGTGCCCGCGGGGCTGCGCGCGCTGGTCGAGCTCATCCATGAGCTGCGCGCCGCCGCCGCGGCCCCGGCGCGGCGATAGCGTCCGTTCCGCGATGCGCAGGTTCCGCCTTCTCACGCACCGCCACCGCACGCCGGGCACCAACCGCGCGCTGGGGCTGCTGCTCGCCTTCAACGCGGGCGCCGTCAACGCGGGGGGCTTCCTGGTGCTGCACATGTACACCTCGCACATGACGGGCTTCGCCTCGCAGCTCGCCGACGGGCTGGTGCTCGGCAACGCGAAGCTGCTGCTCAACGCGCTCGGGGCGATCCTCGCGTTCCTGGCGGGCGCCGCGGTCTGCGCGATCCTCGTCAACTGGGGGCGCCGGCAGGGACTGCGCAGCGTCTACGCGGTGCCGCTGATGCTCGAGGCCGCGCTGATGTTCCCGTTCGGCCTGATGGGTGCGATCACGCTGACCTGGCCCACGCCGTTCGCGGTGCCGCTCACGGTGCTGCTGCTGTCCTTTATCATGGGGCTGCAGAACGCCGTCGGCGCCAAGACCTCGGGCGGCAGCGTGCGCACCACGCACATGACCGGCAACATCACCGACCTCGGCATGGAACTGGGCAAGCTGCTCTACTGGAACCGGCATGCGCCGCCGGGCCGCGCGAGGGTCCGCCACGACCGGCGCCGGATCCGCGCGGCCGGCGGGCTGATCGGCATGTTCGTGCTCGGCGGCACCGCGGGCGCGCTCGGCTTCAGCCAGCTCGGCTTCGTCTGCGTGCTGCCGCTCGCGGCGCTGCTGCTGGCGATCTCGATCCCGCCGCTCGCCCAGGACGTGCCGCGCTCGCGCATGCTGCAGCGGCTCCTGGCGGCCGCGGGCCGGAAGGCGCGCGCGGGACGCTGAGGAGGAGAAGAACGCTGCCAGCAGGGCGTACATGCGAAGCCTTCGGGGCGGGTGGTGGGCGACCCGCCCATTGAAGCGGTCCGATGTATCCGCGATGTGTTCGGCACGGGGCCCTTGGGCAACGGCATGTGGCGCGCGGGCCGCGCGACACATGGCGGTACAAAAATCCGCCGCGCCTGCCGGAGCCGCGCGCCGCATGGCCGAGAATCCGCCGCACGACGAACGACCCCGCGCTGCCGTGACCTCCGCTCCATCGACCCCGCCCCCGCCCGCTGCGTCCCGCCCCGGCCATCCGCTCGAGGTGCTGCTCGCCTTCCTGCGCCTCGGCCTGACCTCGTTCGGCGGACCGATCGCGCACCTGGGCTACTTCCGCACCGAGTTCGTGGAGCGCCGCCGCTGGCTCGACGACCGCAGCTATTCGGACCTGGTGGCGCTGTGCCAGTTTCTGCCCGGTCCCGCGAGCAGCCAGGTCGGCATGGCGCTGGGGCTGTCGCGCGCCGGATGGCTCGGCGCGCTGATGGCCTGGATCGGCTTCACGCTGCCCTCGGCCGGCCTGCTGATCGCCTTCGCCTACGGCATCGCGCGCCACGGCGACCTCGGCGCCTCGGGCGCGGTGCACGGCCTCAAGGTGGTGGCGGTCGCGGTGGTGGCGCAGGCCGTCTGGGGCATGGCGAAGTCGCTCTGTCCCGACCGTCCGCGCGCCGGCCTCGCGATCTTCGCGGCGCTGCTGACGCTCGCGCTGCCCTCGGCGCTCGCGCAGGTCGGCGCGATCCTCGTGTGCGGCCTGATCGGCTGGCGCTGGCTGCGGCGGCCGCCCGCGCAGCCCGGCGACCATGGCGGATGGGGCGTGTCGCGCCGCGCGGGCGTCGCGGCGCTCGTGCTGTTCGCGCTGCTGCTCGCGGGCCTGCCGCTGGTCGCGTCGGCGAGCGGCTCGGGCCTGTGGACCCTGATCGACGGCTTCTTCCGCGCGGGCGCGCTGGTCTTCGGCGGCGGCCACGTGGTGCTGCCGCTGCTGCAGTCGGCCGTGGTGCCCGCGGGGGCGGTGAGCAACGCCGACTTCCTCGCGGGCTACGGCGCGGCCCAGGCCGTGCCGGGGCCGCTCTTCACCTTCGCGGCCTACCTCGGCGCGGTGATGAAGGGGCCGCTGCAGGGCTGGGCGGGCGGCCTGGTGTTCCTGGTGGCGATCTTCGTGCCGGCCTTCCTGCTGGTGGTGGGCGCGCTGCCGTTCTGGGACGCGCTGCGCCGGCGCGCCGGCATCCAGTCCGCGATGGCCGGCGCCAACGCGGGCGTGGTCGGGATCCTGCTGTCGGCGCTCTACGACCCGGTGTGGACCAGCGCGATCCACGGCCGCACCGACTTCGGGCTCGCGCTCGCGGCCTTCGGCCTGCTGGTCTACGCGCGCCTCTCGCCGGTGGTCGTGGTGGGGCTCACGGCGGCGGCGGGGTGGCTGCTGGCCGCCTGAGCGTTGCCGCCGCGCCGGGTTCAGGCGCCGACGCCGTCGGCCACCCGCACCTCGAAGGGCAGCCGGTCCAGCACGTCGGCCTGCAGGTCCACGCCCGGCGTCAGCTCGATCAGCGTCAGGCCCTGCGGGCGCAGCGCGAACACCGCGCGCTCGGTCACGTACAGCACCTCCTGCGCGTCGGCGCGGGCGCGCCGGCCGCTGAAGGTGATGTGGCGCACCTGCCGCACCAGCTTGGGCACGCTGCCCGGGCGCAGGATGTGCAGCCGCCCGTCGCGTTCCTCGACCTGCAGGCCCTTGGCTTCGAAGGCGCCGCAGAACACCACCTTCTTGGCCCGTTGCGTGATGTCGACGAAGCCGCCCGGGCCGACGATGCTGTCGCCCAGCCATGAGACGTTGACATTGCCTTCGGCATCGAGCTCGCCCATGCCCAGGAAGGCGATGTCCACGCCGCCGCCGCTGAAGAAGTCGAACTGCTCATTGGAGCTGACGATGGCGCTGGGCCAGCGGGCGGCGCCGAACAGGTGGCCGCCCAGCAGCTCGCCGTTGTGCGGGCCCTGCTCGATGGTGGTCCAGCTGATCTCGCGGCCCTCGCTGCGCGCGATGGCCGGAATGCCGTCGGGCACGCCGAAGCCGAAGTTCACGCAGCAGCCGCCGGCCAGCTCGCGCGCGGCGCGCCGCGCGATCAGCAGCCGCAGGCCCTCGGGCAGGGCGGGCTGCGCGCGCTGCGCGGGCGCCGGCTCCAGGCCGGCGATCGCCAGGTCATAGCCGGCGCCGGTGGTCTGGCACTGCTGCGGCGCCAGGCACAGGCCGTCGACCAGCACGCCCGGCACGCTGACGTCGCGCGCCGGCACGATCGGCGCATCCAGCCGGTCGCGCACCTGGGCGAAGACCTTGCCGCCGCTGTTGTGCGCGGCCATGGCGGCATAGAAGACGTCCATCTCGGCGGCTTCCTCGCGGCTGGTCAGGCTGCCCTGCGGGTCGGCCGCGGTGCCGCGCACCAGCGCGAAGTCGATCTTCAGGGGCTTGTACCAGAGCAGTTCGCGCCCGCCCAGCTCGACCACCTCGACCAGCGCGGCCTCGGCCCGCGCGTTCACGCGGCCGCCGCCGTGGCGGGGGTCGGCGAAGGTGTGCAGGCCGATGTGCGTGACCAGCCCGTGCCGGCCGGCGCCGGCTTCGCGCAGCAGGGTCTGGATCACGCCGGCCGGCAGGGTGTAGGCCTCGATGGCGTTGTCGCGCGCGAGCTGCTGCATGCGCGGCGACCAGGTCCAGTGGCCGCCGATCACGCGCCGCACCAGGCCGGCATGGGCGAAGCGGCTGATGCCGCTGGCCACGCCGTCGCCGATGCCCAGGCCATGCACCAGCGTCAGCTCGCGCGGATGGCCGGTCTGCAGGAAGCGCTGCTCGATCGCCGCCGCCAGCGCATCGGGCTCGGCCAGGCCGCCGCCCGAGCCGCTGAGCACCACCGTCGCGCCATCGAAGATTTCCTGCGCCAGCTGCGCAGCATCGGCCCATCGTGCCTGCTTCATGTCCTGTCTCGCTTTGAAAAAAGGGGCTTGCCAGCACCGGCGCGGCCGCCCATAATGAAATAACTAACCGGTTACATACAACGATAACGAGCGCCGCCGGGCCTGTCAACGCGTCCTTGCCCGCAGGGGTCCGGCGCCGGCGGGCGATGGGCCGGCGGCGCTTTTCATCCACGCACGAGAGCCAACGCAACAGACGAAGGAGACATCCGATGGCGCTGTCCACCGAACATCAGCAGGTCGCCGACATGGCGCGCCGCTTTGCCGACGAACTGATCCGCCCCGAGGCCGAGCGCCTGGACCGCGAGGAGGTGTTCGCCGGCGAGATCTACCAGGCCATGGGCGAGAACGGCCTGTTCGGCATCACGGTGCCGGACTCGCTCGGCGGCGCCGGGCTGGACAGCCTGGCCTACAGCATCGTGATGGAGCAGCTCAGCCGCGGCTATGCCTCCATCGCCGACCAGTGCGGCCTGGTCGAGCTGGTCACCACCTTGCTGTGCCAGCACGGCACGCCGGCGCAGAAGGACCGCTGGATCGGCCCCCTGGTGCGGGCGCAACAGCGCGCGGCCTACTGCATCACCGAGGCCGGCGCCGGCTCCGACGTCTCGGGCATCCGCACCACCGCCGTGCGCGACAGCGGCGGCGGCTGGGTGCTCAACGGCGCCAAGCTGTGGATCCACAACGCGCCGGTGGCCGACGTGGCCTTCGTGCTGGCGCGCACCGATCCGGCCGCCGGCAAGCGCGGCATGAGCATCTTCATCGTCGACTGCGCGCTGCCGGGCGTGACGCGCGGGCCCAAGGAGCACAAGCTGGGCCAGCGCTCCTCGCAGGTCGGCGAGCTGGCCTTCGAGAACGTGCGGCTCGCGGCCGACGCGCTGCTGGGCACCGAGGGCCGTGGCTTTCACATGATGATGAGCGTGCTGGAAAAGGGCCGCGTGGGCATCGCCTCGCTGGCGGTGGGCATCCTGCAGGCGGCGCTGGAGGCGTCGGTGGAGCAGGCCAAGATGCGGCGCCAGTTCGGCCAGGCCATCGCCGACTTCCAGGGCATCCAGTTCATGCTGGCCGACATGGCCAAGGACACCGAGGCCGCCCGCCTGCTGGTGCGCGCGGCGGCGGAAAAGCTCGACGCCGGCCAGGAGGCCACCGCCGCGGCCTCGATGGCCAAGTGCTTCGCCGGCGATGCCGCGGTGGCGCACACCGCCAATGCGATCCAGATCTTCGGCGGCTGCGGCTACATCCGCGGCTACGAGGTCGAGCGCCTGTACCGCGACGCCAAGATCACCCAGATCTACGAAGGCACCAACCAGATCCAGCGCGTGATCATCGCGCGCAGCCTGCTGAAGTAGGCGCCACCCGCAACGAGCACAACAAAGGAGACAGCGCATGAAAGCATCCATCACCCCCGGCGGCGCGCTGCGCCGCAGCCTGCTGGCAGCGCTGGCGCTGGCCGCATTCGCGGGCGCCGCGCCGGCCCAGTCCAGCTATCCCGCGCGGCCGGTCGAGCTGATCGTGCCCTGGGCGCCCGGCGGCGGCAGCGACGTGGTCGCGCGCGCCTATGCCGATGCGGCCGTCCGGCACTTCGCGCAGCCGCTGATCGTGATCAACCGGCCCGGCGCGGCCGGCGCCATCGGCCATGCCGAAGGCGCGCGGGCCAAGCCCGACGGCTACAAGGTCACGGTGATGACGCCGGAGATCAACCTGGCCTACCTGCAGGGCATCGGCAAGGCGCGCTGGCAGGACTTCGACTATGTGGCGCGCGTCAATGCCGATCCGATCGCGCTGGTGGTGCGCGCCGATTCGCCGCACCAGACGCTCGAGCAGTTCATCGCCGCGGCCAAGGCCGCGCCGGGGACGCTCACCGTGTCCAACTCCGGCGTGGGCGCCACCTACCACCTGGCGGCCATCGCCTTCCAGGATGCCACCGGCACCCAGGTCAACAACGTGCCCTACGTGGGTGCCGGGCCGGCCGTGGCCGGGCTGCTGGCCGGTCAGGTGCAGGCCACCATGGCCACCACCGGCGAGGTGGGCGTGCATGTGCAGGCCGGCAAGATGCGCATGCTGGCCGTGATGGGCGAGCAGCGCCTGAAGGACTTCGGCGAGGTGCCGACCTTCAGGGAGCGCGGCATCCCGCTGGTGCTGGGCACCTGGCGCGGCCTGGCGGTGCCCAAGGGCACGCCGCCCGAGGTGGTGGCCGCGCTCAAGGCGCTGACCGACAAGGTCAGCCAGGAGCCGCGCTTCAAGGAAGTGCTGGCGCGCCAGTTCGCCGGCCAGGTGCACGAAAGCGGCGAGCAGTTCGCGCAGGCGGTGCAAAAGGAGTTCGACACCTACCAGCGCATCGTGCAGAAGTACCAGCTGGCGCAAAAGCCATGATCGGCGGCAGCACGCGGCTGTTCGCCATCGTCGGCGATCCCATCGCCCAGGCCCGTTCGCCGCAGGTGTTCAATGCGCTGTTCGGGCGCTGGGGCCTGGACGCGGTGCTGGTGCCGATGCAGGTGCCGGCCGACGGCCTGGCCGCGGCGCTGGACGGGCTGCGCCAGGTGCGCAACCTGGACGGCATCGTGGTCACGGTGCCGCACAAGATCACGGCCGCGCACAGCATCGAACGGCTGAGCGAGACGGCGCGCGAGGTCGGCGCCGTCAACTGCCTGCGGCGCGGCGCCGACGGCGCCTGGGAAGGCGCGATCTTCGACGGCGAGGGCTTCGTGCGCAGCCTGGCCGCGCGCGGTTTCGCGCTGCGCGGCCAGCGGGTCTCCCTGGCCGGCGCCGGCGGGGCGGGGCGTGCCCTGGCCCATGCCATGGCCCAGGCCGGGGTGGCGGCACTGCAGTTGATGGATGCGGACGTCGCCCGCGCCCAGGCCCTGCGCGATGCGCTGGGCCGGCGCCACCCCGGCCTGCAGCTGAGCCTGGCCGATGCGCGCCCGCAAGGCGTGGCGCTGGCCGTCAATGCCACGCCCTGCGGCATGGGCGGCGGCAGCCAGACCCCTTTCGCGCTGGACGGCCTGGATGCGCAGGCCCTGGTGGCCGACATCGTGATGCAGCCGGCGCAGACCGCGCTGCTGGCGCAGGCCGCCGCGCGCGGCCTGGCGACCCATGCCGGGCAGGGCCTGCTGGACCACCAGGCCGAATGCGTGGCGCGCTTTTTCGGCCTCGCGCCCCGTACGGGCACCGAGGCCGCGACCGACGAACTGAAGGAGACATCGACATGACACAGAGCAAGGCTGGCCATCCACCCAAGGGCGTCGCCCTGGTGACCGGCGCCTCGCGCGGCATCGGCCGCGCCATCGCGCTGGCCCTGGCCGAGGAGGGCTTCGACATTGCCGCGCTGGCCTTTGGCGACGGCGAGCGGCTGGCGTCGCTGCAGGCCGAGCTGCAGGCGCTGGGCCGGCGCGTCCTGCTGCTCGCGGCCGACGTGTCGGAGCTGTCCGGCCATGCGGCGCTGGTCGAGCAGGTGCGCGCCGGGCTCGGCCCGATCACCTGCCTGGTCAACAACGCGGGCGTGTCGGTGCTCTCGCGCGGCGATCTGCTGGAAGTCGGTGCCGAGAGCTTCGACCGCTGCTTCAGCGTCAACACGCGCGGCAGCTTCTTCCTCACGCAGGCGGTGGCGCGCAGCATGGCGCAGGACGTGCCGCCGCCCGCTCAGGTGCGCAGCATCGTGTTCGTGACCTCGTCCAACGTGGTGGCGGCCAGCGTGGAGCGCGGCGAATACTGCATGTCCAAGATCGCGGCCTCGATGGCGGCGCGGCTGTATGCGCAGCGCCTGGCGCGGCACGACATCGGCGTCTACGAGGTGCAGCCCGGCATCATCGCCACCGAGATGACCGCGCCCGTCAAGCCCAAGTACGACGCGCTGATCGAGGCCGGCATCACGGTGCAAAAGCGCTGGGGCCAGCCCGAGGACGTGGCACGCGTGGTGCGCACCATGGCCGCCGGCCTGCTGCCCTACACGGTGGCGCAGGACGTGCGCGTGGACGGCGGGCTGCTGCTGTCGCGCTTTTGAGAACCGATCGGAACAGGGGAGAGACACACCGATGACCCACAGCCTTCGACTGCCCGGCGCCGACGGCCGCCTGAGCACCTACCAGCCCAGCGGCAAGCCCTGGCCCGCCAGCCGGCCGGCGGTGCCCTTCAACCGCGTCGTGTTCTCGGCCGCGCACGTGGTGGCCGACCCGCTGGCCGACGTCGATCCGAGCGCCGGCGGCGCCATCGACTGGGACGCCACGCTGGCCTACCGGCGTTACCTGGCCGAGCTGGGCCTGGGCATTGCCGAGGCCATGGACACCGCCCAGCGCGGCATGGGGCTGGACTGGCCGCAGTCGCTAGAGTTGATCCGCCGCACCCATGGCGCGCTGCAGGGCACCGGCGTGCCGGTGTTCAACGGCTGCGGCACCGACCATCTGGACCCGGCCCAGGTGCGCAGCCTGGACGAGGTGGAGGCCGCCTACCTGGCGCAGGTCGACGCCATCCAGGCGGCCGGCGGCCGGCTGATCCTGATGGCCAGCCGCGCGCTGGCGCGGGTGGCGCGCACGCCCGACGACTACCTGCGCGTGTACCGCCGCGTGCTGGCGCAGGCCGAGCAGCCGGTGGTGCTGCACTGGCTGGGCGAGATGTTCGACCCGGCGCTGGCCGGCTACTGGGGCGTGCCCGATCTGGATGCCGCGCGCGACGTGGCGCTGGCGGTGATCGCCGAATCGACGGCCAAGGTGGACGGCATCAAGATCTCGCTGCTGGACAAGGCGCGCGAGATCGACATGCGCCGGCGCCTGCCCGCGGGCGTGAAGATGTACACCGGCGACGACTTCAACTATCCGGAGCTGATCGCCGGCGACGAGCAGGGCCACTCGCATGCGCTGCTGGGCATCTTCGATGCCATCGCGCCGGCCGCCTCGGTGGCGCTGGGCGAGCTGGCGCAGGGCCGGCAGGCGCGCTTCCTGGAGATCCTGGCGCCCACGGTGCCGCTGTCGCGCCGCATCTTCGGCGCGCCCACGCGCTTCTACAAGACCGGCGTGGTGTTCCTGGCCTGGCTCAACGGCCACCAGTCGCATTTCGTGATGCTCGGCGGTCAGCAGGCCATGCGCGCGCTGCGGTACTTCGCCGACATCTACCGCCTGGCCGACCAGGCCGGGCTGCTGCGCGAGCCGGAGATGGCGGCCCAGCGCATGCGCACGCTGCTGGCGCTGCACGGCGTGGACCAGTGACCACCATGGGCCAGCTCATCTGCCGGCGCGAGGGCTCGGTCGAGCAATGGCGCCTGTCCAACCCCGGCAAGGCCAATGCGATCGACCTGGCCATGCTGCAGCAGCTCGACGCGGCGGTGGCGCGGGTGCAGGCCGATGCCAGCGTGCGCGTGGTGCTGCTCAGTGGCACGCCGGGCGGCACCTTCTCCAGCGGCGCCGACATCGCGCAATGGGGGCCGATGTCGCCCGAGGCCTTCGGGCGCGACTGGATCGCGCATGGCAATGCGGTGCTGCGCCGCTTCGAGCAGCTGCGCTGCCCGAGCGTGGCCGCCATCGAGGGCCTGTGCTTCGGCGGCGGCCTGGAGCTGGCGCTGTGCGCCGACCTGCGCCTGGGCACGACCGCCGCGCGGCTGCGCTTTCCCGAAGCCGGCATCGGCGCCATCGCGGGCTGGGAAGGCGGGCCGCGCCTGGCCCGGCTGGCCGGCCACGGCCGCGCGCTGCAGGCGGTGCTGACCACGCGCGAGATCGATGCCGCCACCGCGCTGGACTGGGGCGTGCTCAATGCGCTGGCGCCGGCTGAGGATTTCGCGGCCCTGCTGGACGACTGGCTGGCCCAGCTGGCGGCCGTGTCGCCGCAGGCGGCCGCGCTGGGCAAGCAGGCCATCGCCTGCGACAGCGCCGCCTCGCAGGCCTTCCATGCCGAGGCCGGCCGCCGGGTCAAGGCCAGCCCGGATGCCCAGGAGGGGCTGCGCGCCTTCTTCGACAAGCGCCCGGCGCGTTTTTGAAGACCGACATTCAACGTCAAGGAGGAGATTCGATGAACGACAAGAAACCGAGCCTGCCCACCGAGCCGCAGCGCTTTCAGATCTGCATCGACGGCCAGCTGGGCGAAGGCCGCAGCGGCGAATGGATCACCCGTGCCAGCCCCGCCCACGGCGTGCCGGTGGCCCAGTGGCCGGCCGGCAGCGCCGAGGATGCGCAGGCGGCCATCGCCGCCGCCCGCCGGGCCTTCGACAGCGGGCCGTGGCCGCGCCTGGGCGCGGCCGAACGCGCGCGCGTGCTGTTCAAGGTGGCCGGGCTGATCGAGCAGCAGGCCGAGGAATTCAGCCGCATCGAATGCCTGGAGACCGGCAAGCCCATCACCCAGGCGCGCGCCGAGATCGCCAGCGCCATCGACGTCTGGCGCTTTGCCGCCGGCGCCGCGCGCACGCTGGCCGGCCAGAGCTACAACCACCTGGGCGAGCGGCTGCTGGCGGTGGTGCTGCGCGAGCCCATCGGCGCGGTGGGCGTGATCACGCCCTGGAACTTTCCCTTCTTCATCCTGGCCGAGCGGCTGCCCTTCATCCTGGCGGCCGGCTGCACGGCGGTGGTCAAGCCGGCCGAGGCCACCAGCGGCACCACGCTGCGGCTGGCCGCGCTGCTGCTCGAGGCCGGCGTGCCGCCCGGCGTGGTCAACGTGGTCAGCGGCTACGGGCCGGTGGTGGGCCAGGCCCTGCTGGACAGCCCGCAGCTGGACATGGTCACGGTGACCGGCTCCACGGCCACCGGCCGCAAGGCCATCGCGGCCTCGGCCGGCAACATCAAGAAGCTGGGGCTGGAGCTGGGCGGCAAGAACCCGCACATCGTCTTTGCCGATGCCGACCTGGAACAGGCGGCCGACGGCGTGGCCTTCGCCATGGCCTTCAATGCCGGCCAGTGTTGCGTGGGCGGCAGCCGGCTGGTGGTGCAGGCCAGCGTGGCCGAGCGCTTTTGCCAGCTGCTGGCCGACAAGATGGGCCGCATCCGCGTGGGCGATCCGCTCGACGAGACGACCCAGGTCGGCGCCCTGTTCGACGAGGCCCACATGCACAAGGTGCTGGGCTACATCGAAGGCGGCCTGGCCGCGGGCGGGCGGCTGGTGTGCGGCGGCGGGCGTGCCGGCCCGAGCGAGGGCTTTTTCGTGCAGCCGACGCTGATCGACGGCCTGCCGGCCGATGCCGCGCTGCTGCGCGAGGAGGTGTTCGGGCCGGTGCTGGCGGTGCAGCCTTTCGAGAGCTTCGACGAGGCGATCCGCATTGCCAACGACACCGAGTTCGGCCTGTCGGCCTCGATCTGGACGCGCGACATGCAGCAGGCCCTCAATGCCATGCGCGCCGTGCGCGCGGGCCGGGTGTGGGTCAACACCACGCTGGACAACGGGCCGGAAACCCCGCTGGGCGGCATGAAGGCCTCCGGGCTGGGGCGCGATGCCGGGCTGGTGGGCATCGAGGAATACACCGAACTGAAGACCGCGCACATCCATCTGCAGGCGCGCACGCCCTGGATCGCCTGAACGCGGCCGTGCGCCGTTGCCGATGACCCCTGGCCCGGGGCTGGGGCGCGGCCGGTGCGCGGCGCTCGCCGCACGAGACGAACACACAAGAAAACAAGGAGACAGGCATGCAAGCCGAATACGACTACATCGTGGTGGGCGCCGGCTCGGCCGGCTGCGCGCTGGCCGCGCGCCTGAGCGAGGACGCCAGCGTGCGCGTGCTGCTGCTGGAGGCCGGCCCGCCCGACCGCAATCCGTACATCCATTTGCCGGTGGGCTTTTACAAAATGACCGCCGGGCCGCTGACCTGGGGCCTGAAGACGGCGCCGCAGCGCCATGCGATGAACCGCGAGATCACCTATCCGCAAGGCCGGGTGCTCGGCGGCGGCGGCTCCATCAACGCCCAGGTGTTCACGCGCGGCTGCCCGCAGGACTATGACGCCTGGGCCGACGAATTCGGCTGCACCGGCTGGTCCTTCGCCGAGCTGCAGCCGCTGTTCCTGCGCATGGAGGACAACGACACGCTGGCCGGTGCGTGGCACGGCGTGGGCGGCCCGCTGGGCGTGAGCAGCACCCCGCCGCAGCGGCTGACGCAGGCCTTCGTGCAGGCCTGCCAGCAGCTGGGCATGCCCTACAACCCCGACTTCAACGGCGCCCGCCAGGACGGCGCCGGCGCCTACCAGACCACCACGCGCCATGCGCGCCGCTGCTCGGCGGCGGTGGGTTATCTGCGCCCGGCGCTGGGCCGCGCCAACCTCACGCTGCGCACCGATGCGCAGGTGCTGCGCATCGCCGTCGAGGGCGGCCGCGCGCAGGGCGTGGAGATTGCCGAAGGCAGCGGCGGCAAGACGCTGCTGCGCGCCGCGCGCGAGGTGCTGCTGTGCGCCGGCGCCATCGGCTCGCCGCGACTGATGCTGCTGTCGGGCCTGGGCCCGGCCGACGAGCTGCGCGCCGCCGGCGTGGCGGTGGCGGCCGACCTGCCCGAGGTGGGACGCAACCTGCACGACCATTACGGCATCGACATCGTCTACGAACTCAACGGCCCGCACAGCTTCGACAAGTACGCCAAGCCGCACTGGATGGCCTGGGCCGGCCTGCAGTACGCGCTGTTCAAGAAGGGGCCGGTGGCCTCCAACATCGTCGAGGGCGGCGCCTTCTGGTATGCCGAACGCGAAGCCGCCACGCCCGATCTGCAATTCCACTTCCTGGTCGGCGCGGGCGTGGAGGAGGGCGTGCCCAGGATCGCCAGCGGCTCGGGCGCCACGCTCAATTCCTACACCGTGCGGCCCAAGGCGCGGGGCTCGGTGCGCCTGGCCAGCAGCGACCCGCGCGCGCTGCCCATCGTGGACCCCAACTTCCTGGGCGATCCGTACGACCTGCGCGTCTCCACCGAGGGCGTGCGCATCAGCCGCGAGATCTTCGCCCAGAGCGCGCTGGGGCGCTACATCCGCAAGGAGCATTTCCCCGGCGACAGCGTGCGCACGCAGGCCGAGCTGGAGGACTATGCGCGCCGCTACGGCCGCAGCTCCTACCACCCGGTGGGCACCTGCCGCATGGGCGGCGATGCGGCCAGCGTGGTCGACCCCAGCCTGCGCGTGCGCGGCGTGCAGGGGCTGCGCATTTGCGACAGCTCGGTGATGCCGCAGCTGGTCAGCTCCAACACCAATGCGCCGTCGATGGTGATTGCGGAGAAGGCGGCCTGCCTGATCCGGGCCGACGCATCGGGCACGGCAGCGCCAGGTCGCCCGACGGCCGTGGCTGTGCCGGAGACCGGCCAGCGCATCGCGGCCTGAGCCCCGACCGGCTTCTGCGGGGAAACCCTCTGGGGCGATGCAGCCCGGCCGCCTAGACTCAAGTAAGTAACTAGAGAGTTATCTTTCAAGTCATCATCCTCAGGAGGAGCAAGACCATGGCCTTCATCGCGCAATTCATCGAGCAACAAGGCGCGCGCCGCCGCGATCTGCTGCTGGCCGGCGCCTACGGCATGGCGGCGGCCACGCTGGGCGGCCTGGCCGGCACGGCGCAGGCGCAAAACCGCCCCGCGGTGGCCTGGAGCTACCGCGACCGCAACAATCCCTACTGGCATGCGGTGGCCTCCGGCGGCGAACAGTTCATGGTCGACAGCGGCATGAAGAAGTCCGATCTGGTGCATCTGCTGAACAACGGCAGCTCGCAGAAATCGCTGGCCGACATCCGCGCGCTGCTGGCCAAGACCGGCGGCAAGGTGGCCATTGCCTGCGACCCCAACGACGCGCCCAACTGCCGCCCGATCGCCGAGGCGGTGCAGCGCGCCGGCGCCCACCTGACCACCATCTGGAACAAGCCCGAGAACCTGCATCCCTGGGACTTCGGCGACCACTGGGTGGCGCACATGAGCTGGTCCGACGTCGAGCCGGCCGAGAAGACCGCGCGGGCGCTGATCAAGGCCATCGGCGGCAAGGGCGCCATCGTCGGCGTGGGTGGCATCGCGGCCAACAATCCGGCCGTCGAACGCCGCGCCGGCCTGATGCGCGCGCTCAAGGACAACCCGGGCGTGGAGCTGCTGGACTACCAGCCGGCCGATTGGTCGACGCAAAAGGCCAACGAGCTGATGCAGGGCTACCTGACGCGCTTCGGCAGCGACATCCGCGGCGTGTTCTGCGCCAACGACTCGATGGCCTACGGCGTGCTGGAGGCGCTGCGCGCCGAAGGCCTGCGGCTGCCGGTGGTGGGCTTCGACGGCAATCCCGAAGCGGTGGACATGGTGGTGCGCGGCGACCTGACGGCCACCGTCTTCACCAACCCCTTCTGGGGCGGCGGCATCTCGGCCGCGCTGGCCTATCACGCGGCCATCGGCAGCTTCAAGCCCTCGGCCGAGCCGCAGGCGCACCGCGAGTTCTACGGCCCGTCGGTGGTGGTGACCAAGGAAGACGCGGCCGCCTTCAAGGCCAAGTACATCAGCGCCACGCCGAAGTACGACTGGAAGGACTTCTGGGGCCCGAGCGCCGGCCAGATCCGCTACGGCAAGGCGGCCTGAGCCGCGGCCGCGCAGGACGCTCGAAGAAAAGGGGGGACGGACCATGTCGGCCACTGCTTCCACACTCGCCCATGCCGGCGGCATGCGCCCGAGTGCGCCAGCGCCCCGGCGCCGGGGCGCGCTGGCGCGCTGGGCGCCGCTGCTGGTGCTGATCGCGCTGCTGATCGGCTTCACGCTCGCCAATCCGCGCTTCATGACACAGGGCAATCTGGCGCGCATCGCCATTGCGGCCGGGCCTACGCTGCTGGTGGCGCTGGGCGCCACCTTCGTCATCCTGCTGGGCTCCATCGATCTGTCGATGGAGGGCACGGTGGCCTGCAGCGCGGTGGTGTTCGCGCTGTGCTTCCAGCACCTGGGCGGCTCGCTGGCCGGCTGGGGCCTGCTGGCGGTACCGGCGGCGCTGGCCACGGGCGTGCTGCTGGGGGCCGTGAACGGGCTGCTGCATGTGCGGCTTCGCATTCCTTCGTTCATGGCCAGCCTGGCGCTGGGCTTCGTGGGCATGGGGCTGGCGGTGGTGCTGACCGATGGCGAGGTCACGCGGGTGGAGGGCGAGTTCTTCCGCGCCCTGATCTTCGAGCGCATCGCCGGCTTTCCGCTGATGGTCTACGTGGTGCTGGCCTTCGTGCTGCTGGCCTGGTTCATCCTGGCGCACACGGCACTGGGGCGCAACTTCTATGCGCTGGGCGGCGGCGAGGATCTGGCCCATGCCAGCGGGCTCGATACCCAGCGGGTGCGAGTGATGGCCTTCGCGCTGGCCGGTCTGTTCTTCGCGCTGGCGGCCTTGCTGGCGGTGGCCCGCGCCGGCATGGCCGAGGCGCTGACCGGCGCCAACTACATGTTCATCTCGGTCACGGCGGTGGTGGTGGGCGGCACCTCGCTGATGGGCGGCGTGGGCGGCGTGTGGAACACGGTGGTGGGCGTGCTGATCGTCTACGTGATCCAGAACGGCATGGCCGTCACCGGCATGCCGCGCTACACGCAGCATGGCGTGCTGGGCGTGCTGGTGATTGCGGCGGTGGTGCTGGCACGCCGGCGCGGCGGCCACCAGCTGGTCAAGTGAGGGGCGCGCGATGCTGGAATTCAAACGAGTCAACAAGCGCTTTCCGGGCGTGCATGCGCTCAAGGACATCGACCTGGAAATCCGCAAGGGCGAGATCGTCGGCCTGGTGGGCGAGAACGGCGCCGGCAAGTCCACGCTGATGAAGGTGCTGTACGGCGCCTACCAGCATGACGACGGCCAGGTGCTGATCGACGGCCAGGAATGCCGGTTCGCCAATCCGCGCCAGGCGATGGACTTTGGGCTCGGCATGGTGTTCCAGGAGCAGTCGCTGATCCCCAACCTGTCGGTGATGGAGAACATCTTCCTGGGCTTCGAGCAGCCCTTCCTGCGCTTTGGCGTGATGCGCTGGAAGCGCATGGCCGAGGCCGCGCGCCAGCAGCTGGCCAAGGTCAGGCTGGACGTGGACCCGGCCACCATCACCGCCGAGCTGTCCTTCGCGCAACGCCAGCTGGTGGAGCTGGCCAAGGTGCTGACGCTGGAGGAGCGGGTGCAGGGCGATCTGGTGATCCTGCTCGATGAGCCGACCTCGGTGCTGTCGGCCGAGGAAGTGCAGTTGCTGTTCGAGCTGGTGCGCGGGCTGCGCACGCGCGCATCCTTCATCTTCGTGTCGCACCGGCTGGACGAGGTGATGACCATCTCGGACCGCATCTACGTGATGAAGGACGGCGCGGTGGTGGCCGGGATGACGCAGGCCGAAGCGACGGTCGAGGCGATCCAGCACAAGATGGTGGGCCGCGCCATCAGCAGCGCCTACTACCGTGAGGACCGGCAGCAGCGGCCGCGCGAGGACGTGCTGCTGCACATGCAGGGCCTGAGCCGGCGCGGCGCCTATGACGACATCTCGCTGACGCTGCGCCGCGGCGAGGTGCTGGCGCTGGTGGGCACCGAGGGCAGCGGCGGCGAGGCCATCATGCGCACCATCTTCGGCCTGGATCGGCCCGAGGCCGGCCTGCTGCAGATCAAGGGCGAGGACGCGAGCGGCGCCGACACGGCGCGCGCGGTGGCCCGGGGCGTGGGCTACATCCCGCGCGAGCGCAAGATCGAGGGCGTGGTCGGCGGCATGTCGGTCAGCGAGAACATCACGCTGTCGCAGCTGGGCAGCTACAGCCGCGCCAGCGTGATCGACAAGGCGGCCGAGAAGCGGCTGGCCCGGGAATGGATCGACAAGCTGGAGATCAAGACCCCTTCGGAGCGGGCCAACGTGGGCAAGCTCTCGGGCGGCAACCAGCAGAAGGTGGTGCTGTCCAAGTGGCGCAGTGCGGGCGCCGACATCATCCTGCTGGACCACCCGACGCGCGGGGTCGACATCGGCGCCAAGGAGCACATCTACGCCATGGTGCGCGACATGTGCGAGCAAGGCTGCGGCGTGCTGCTGATGGGCGACACCTTCGAGGAGGCGATCGGCCTGGCGCACACCATCGCCGTGCTCAAGGACGGGCGCGTGACCAAGGTCTTCGACTGCCCGCCGGGCGCCAAGCCCGAGCCGCTGGACCTGATCCAGCACATGACCTGAACCCCCGGGAGACACACATCATGAACCGCATCGAGACCCTGCGACCCTACCTGCCGTGGCTGACCCTGGCCGCGCTGATCCTCGCGGTGGGCGCGGTCGATCCGAACTTCCTCAAGCCCGCCAGCCTGTTCCAGATGGCCTCGGGCATGAGCACGCTGCTGGTGCTGGCGCTGGGCGTGACGCTGGTGATCTACATCGGCGGCATCGACTTGTCGGTGCAGTCGCTGTCGAACATGAGCACCGTGCTGGCCACCATCTCGCTGCCGATCCTGGGCGGCTGGACGGCGCTGGGCGTGCTGCTGGCCGGCGCGGCCATGGGCCTGGTCTCGGGCGTGGCCTCGACGCGGCTGAAGGTGCCGTCCTTCATCGCCACGCTGGCGGTGGGCGGCGTGGCGCTGACCATCGCCGAATGGGCCTCGGGCCAGCGCGCGGTGTTCATGGATGCCGAACTGCGCGACGGCCTGTTCGGCTGGGTGCTGGGCAGCAGCTTCGGCATCGGGCATGAAGTGTTCATCGCCGCCGCGCTGGTGGCGCTGCTGCTGTTCGTCGAGCGGCGCACCACCTTCGGCCGCGTGCTCAAGGCCATCGGCGCCGGCGAGGAGGCGGCCCATGCCTCGGGCCTGCGCGTGCAGCGCTACAAGATCGCGGTCTACATGCTCTCGGGCCTGCTGGCGGCGCTGGCCGGGCTGCTGTTCTCCATCCGCCTGGCCGGCGGCTCGCCCAGCATCGCCGAGGGCTTCCTGCTGCCGGCCATCGTGGCCGTGCTGGTCGGCGGCACGCCGCTGACCGGCGGCGTGGGCGGGGTGCTCAACACGCTGGCCGGCGCGCTGATCGTGGGCGTGATCCGCACCGGCATGGTCTACCTGGAAGTGCCGGCCACGGCGCAGCAGGTGGTGTTCGGCGCGGTGCTGATCGTGGCGGTGGCACTGACCATCGACCGCGGGCGGCTGGCGACGGTCAAGTGAGGAAGGAAGCGGGCGCCGAACCGTTGTCCGGAGCACCGCGGCCCGTGCGCGCCCGATGCCGCGCATGGCGGGCCTTAACATCTGTGTCCATGCAGACGAACGGACACGACCATGGGTGAGAAGCTGCCATTCCGCGCGCGCGATGCGGACGCCACGCAGGCCGGCATCCTGCGCGCGGCGCGTGCGGAATTCGCCCGGGCCGGGCTGGCGGGCGCGCGCGTGGACACCATCGCGGAGCAGTCGGGCGCCAACAAGCGCATGATCTATCACTACTTCGGCGGCAAGGAGCAACTGTTCGCCGCCGTGCTGGCCGATGCCTACCTCGACATCCGCGAGGCCGAACAGCAGCTCGGCCTCGACGGGCTGCCGCCCGCGCAGGCACTGCGGCGCCTGGTCGAGTTCACCTGGCAGTACTACCTCGACAAGCCCGAGTTCATCACGCTGGTCAACAGCGCCAACCTGCACGAGGCGCGCCACATCGACGGCAACGGCGAGCTGCCGCGCCGGCAGCAAGCCTACGTGCGGACGGTGGCCGACATCCTCGCGCGCGGCGAGAAGGCGGGCGTGTTCCGCAGCGGCATCGACGCGGTGCAGCTCTGCATCACGATCCCCGCGATCGCGTTCTACTACCTCAACAACCGGCACACGGGCCGCGTGCTGTTCGGCTTCGACTTCCTGACGCCGCAGGCGCTGGACGCGCGGCTGCAGTTCAACGTCGACACGATCCTGCGGCTGGTGCTGCGCAATCCCGACGCCGCCTGAGGTGCGGCTTGCGGCCCGCGTGAGCCGCGGGCGGCGCTCCCGCGCGGCCGTGCGCCGCGGCGGCCTCGGTGTTTACCCGCAATCGCGCGCAATCCGCTTGCGACGCGCACGCCGCCGCACCTAGACTCTCGATCAGCAGGTTGAATCGCATTCAGCCTATTGAACAACATCACGAGACAACCGACAGGCGCGCAGCGAGCGAGCGCGCCGTCCGAGCAACACGCATGGCACCTCGCATCGCAGACAGCGCGCCGCCGTCCCTCGCGGAGGGCGGGCCCGCCACCACCGCCGGCCTGGTGCCGGCCGTGGCGCGTGCGCTGGGGCTGCTCAACCTGCTCGCGCAGCGCCGCGAGCCGCTGAGCCTGTCGCAGCTCACGGCCGAGCTCGCGCTGCCCAAGAGCAGCCTGCACGGGCTGTGCAACACGCTCTCGGCCTTCGGCTATCTGCGGCGCGAGGCGAACGGCGCGTTCGCGATCGGCCCGCGCGTGATGGGGCTCGCCGAGGCTTTCGCCGCGGGCGTCGACGAGGTGCAGGAATTCAACGCGCTGTGGGCCGACGGCAGCACGCTGCCCGAGGAGACCATCGTGCTGTCGATCCTCGACGGCGTCGATGCGCTGTACCTCGCGGCGCGCAAGGGCACGAAGCCGCTGGGCCTCGCCTTCAATGTCGGCACGCGGCTGCCGGCCTACCTGTCGGGCAGCGGCAAGGCGCTGCTCGCGTTCCGGCCGCCCGAGGAGGTGCGCCGGCTCTACGCGGGCGGGCTGTCGAAGCGGCTCGCGCAGAAGGCGCCGAGCGACGTCGACGCGCTGCTCGAGGAGCTCGCGCTGACGCGCCGGCGCGGCTACAGCATCGACGACGAGACGGTGCGCGAAGGCGTCTGCTCGATCGGCGCGCCGGTCTTCGATGCGACGGGCCGCGCCGTGGCCGGCATCGCCGTGTGCTTCAACAAGGCGGCGCTCGGCTCCGACCGCGGCCGCCGCCACCGCGAGGTCGCGCTCGACGTCGCGCGCCGGCTCTCGCAGCGGCTCGGCGGCGAACCGCCGGTCGAACCGGCGCCGGCGCAGGGCGCGACCAGAACACCGGGGCCGCGCAAGGCCCGCACATCCTCATGAGCAAAGACACCATTCTCCAGACGCGGGATCTGACGAAGGAATTCAAGGGCTTCACCGCGGTCAGCAAGGTCAACCTCGCGGTGGCGCGCGGCGCGATCCATGCGCTGATCGGTCCGAACGGCGCGGGCAAGACCACCTGCTTCAACCTGCTGACCAAGTTCCTCGAGCCCACGAGCGGCACGATCCTGTTCAACGGCCACGACATCACCGGCGAGCGCCCCGCGCAGATCGCCCGGCGCGGCATCATCCGCTCGTTCCAGATCTCGGCCGTGTTCCCGCACCTCACGCTGCTGGAGAACGTGCGCCTGGGCCTGCAGCGCGCGCTCGGCACCTCGTACCACTTCTGGAAGAGCGAGAAGTCGCTGCGCCCGCTCGATGCGCGCGCGCGCGAACTGCTCGCCGAGGTCGGCCTCGAGGCGCTCGCCGACGAGCAGACCGTGAACCTGCCCTACGGGCGCAAGCGCGCGCTCGAGATCGCCACCACCCTCGCGATGGACCCCGAGCTCATGCTGCTGGACGAGCCCACCCAGGGCATGGGCCACGAGGACGTGCACCGCGTCGCCGAGCTCATCAAGCGCGTCTCCGCGGGGCGCACCATCCTCATGGTCGAGCACAACATGAGCGTCGTCTCCACCATCGCCGACACCATCACCGTGCTGCAGCGCGGCGCCGTGCTCGCCGAGGGGCCGTATGCGGAGGTCTCGAAGAACCCGCAGGTCATGGAGGCCTACATGGGCACCACCGACGGCCAGCTGCAAGGGGCGCACTGATGACCGCCGCACTCGAGATCAAGAACCTGCAGGCCTGGTACGGCGAATCGCACGTGCTGCACGGCGTGGACATGGTCGTGCAGCCCGGCGAGGTCGTCACCTTGCTGGGTCGCAACGGCGCGGGGCGCACCACCACGCTGCGCGCGATCATGGGGCTCACGGGCGCGCGCAAGGGCAGCATCGAGGTCAACGGGCGCGAGACCATCGGCATGCCCACCCACCGCGTCGCGCACCTGGGGGTGGGGTACTGCCCCGAGGAGCGTGGCATCTTCGCGAGCCTGTCGTGCGAGGAGAACCTGATGCTGCCGCCGGCGCTCAAGGGCGCGGGGCAGGGGATGTCGGTGGAGGAGATCTACGCGATGTTCCCGAACCTGGCGGAGCGGCGGCACAGCCAGGGCACGCGGCTGTCGGGCGGCGAGCAGCAGATGCTGGCGGTGGCGCGGATCCTGCGCACGGGGGCGCGGCTGCTGCTGCTGGACGAGATCTCCGAAGGGCTGGCGCCGGTGATCGTGCAGGCGCTGGCGCGGATGATCCAGACGCTGCGGGCGAAGGGCTACACGATCGTGATGGTGGAGCAGAACTTCCGCTTCGCCGCGCCGCTGGCGGACCGGTTCTACGTGATGGAGCACGGGCGCATCGTGGAGAAGTTCGGCGCGGCCGAGCTCGAGGCCAAGATGCCGGTGCT